>JBAXNR010000028.1:0-40763 GCA_037133675.1 Methylococcales bacterium | reverse complement strand
AAAAACTAATTTTAACGCTTAAGCAAGTTAATTTTTTATGAGAAAGCCGTGCATTCAACTCTATTTACCATAGATACTGGTGGTGCTGGGGCTATTGCTAATGCTACAGAAATTGGAGCTAAACACTGCGCCGATTTAAGGAAATATCTTGTGGTTAGTAACACTCAGATTTCTAAAGTAGGTGCTGGAGCACAGGCAATTGTAAATTTTGAATGTGTTGATAAAAATGATAAAGATTATGTCCGCCCAAAACTTCAACCAGTGTCCCCTAATAATTCTCCTGCAATAATTATTAATAACAACGTTAAATAAGGAACTTAGCACAACTGTTTTTGTTCTGTCGATACTGCCAAGCGGTCAATTGTTCAGCATCGCGCCCGCGCCGCGTAGTCAGTTCATGCCATACGATTTAACTAAATTTTCCCGTACACATTAGGGCAATGTTGTTCATTTTCGCTGGTTCAGCCTACCACATACAGTTTTTAATTCAGTATCTATAATACTATTAGGGATTATTGGTTTTAACATTTGATCAGGCAGAGGCACGGCGTAACTATAAACAACTTCACCACTCCCCATATTTCCACTGTACAAAACGTACGCACGCAGAGCATATTGTTCTTCACTACAATCAAATTCAACTTGATTTTTTGATG
Organism: Methylococcales bacterium; assembly: GCA_037133675.1. Taxonomy (GTDB): domain Bacteria; phylum Pseudomonadota; class Gammaproteobacteria; order Methylococcales; family Methylomonadaceae; genus UBA4132. The sequence goes on along the minus strand of JBAXNR010000028.1, from coordinate 40,107 downwards.
ACAAATATGATTCCACTATATCAGACTGTATTGTGGTGAAATCCGATAATGACCATACTTTTACCCGTGTGCCCTTTATGCGTATCGTTGCAAAATCAGCATATAATCTAACTTGATTGTTACCATCAATCGCTGTCCATTCAGCCCTTGCACTGGTACTTATCATCATAGTAAGCACTATCATAAAAGCCATTTTCGTAACTTTTGAGGGTATCGCGTTAAAGGGGTTTGCCGTCACTCCTTGCTTAGCTGTATATTCTGCTGATTGTTCGCTCATTTTAATTTACCCATCAATTGATTAAAGCGTTCCTGCTTTTTCGCGCTGCGCTTGTTGTCGGTCTAACACTTGCTCGTTTTAACCATAGCTTAATCCAATCACCAAGCAAATAAAATGCCTTACTCGTCATTTTTAGCCGCGTGGATAACACGCCCTTTTTTATAGTACCGAAAAATTCTAAAACTCTTTTATTAGTCCGAAAGTTAGCCGCTTTTTTTATAGTGCTGAAAAACTCCTTTTATAGTGTCTAAGCAAATATCACTGCACCTTTTTATAGACTCCGATAACTCTGATTTTGGGCTAAATAATGTGATTCTATGCCTTAGCCTAGTTGAATATCCATGTATTGCACTAATTCAAAGATAGCCGCCACTAAATGCCGTGGTTGTTGGTCTTCAGGGTATTTGCTCAATTCTCTAATAGCGCGTAGACCGTGCGACATGATCCGCCGCTCGTTCCTGTAAATTACCCGTTTGTAACCCTTACAGGCATTTAGTGAGCTGGTAATTTTGCCCTGTTCAGTTATCGCGCCTGTTGATTTAGTCCACGGTTGCCAGTCTTGAATTTTAACTGCTTGCTTGGCTCTCGCTTCGGGGGCTGTCCATCGTTTAGCCTGCGCGTCTTCAATTGTCATAAATCCCCCTTAAAAGTTAGTTTGGCTTTTTATTAGGTTTCCCGCGCCTTTTATAACACTCTAAGGTCAATCCCTGACTTTTTAACACCCTGCACAAATGCCAGTCTTTTGCCTTGCGCTAACAATGCCACTGGTTACTTATGATTAATATCAATGGTTAAAACACCATTATCTTTTCTCATCTCTGGTCTAGTGTTTTCAGAACCCTTCTCCGAAACACAGCTAAACATTAGTTGATTTGCAGTTACATACCCATACGGATTTGTAACATCACTTGTGTTCCTAATTACAATAACCTTTCCTTACTTTGTACAGTATTCATTTGCTGTCTCAAGACTTTGAATTGATGCGGAACAACTTATACATCCGCTAACATGAGATGAAACCATGTATGTGTCTTTTCCTACTGGCTGTACTGGGGAAGAAACCTGACAACCACTAAGCATTAGCAATAATATACTCGATATTAAAACCAATCCGTTTTGTTCCATCGGTGGAAGCGTGGCATTGAGTACCGCGTTAATTCGTTGTGCTTGTGTGCATTTCATTTTAAATCCTGTTTGCTTAAAAAATCAGATTGGTTTCCTCTTTGGCTTCTGTTTTATCAGGCATTAGCAGGTTAAGAAATCAAAAAAGTTTGGCTAAGGCGCGATATTGTCGAACTCTGATTCTACACTGACAATTCTAAAGATTACTTCTCTAGGTTCTTGGGTCTGAATATCAACATCGGCTTGAATATCCACCGATTTTAAAGACGGTAGCACCTTGTCCAACGCGATAAGATGCGCTAATAGGATGTGCTGAGGCACGAAGCGCATCTTATCGCGTTAAAGAAAAAATCCACTTACTGGAATTAGCCATTGCAGAATTGGAAGCCAGTGAAAGCTATCAGTTAATTCAAGCCATTGACGATAAAGAAGCGTATTTTGAGCAGTTGGAAAGCCAGCTTGAAGAGGAATATCGCTATTTAGCACAGGAGCTTGTGCAATTGAAAATTGTGATGAAAGCAGAGTAGGGCATAATAAAATATGCCGACATCAACCCATCCAGAACGCCGCGCTTCCTTCGTCAGCACATCCTATCGTTCTATATTTGTTTCGTTCTATACCTGCTACTTGTTCAGTAAAACCATTGCGTTGCTCTCAGTGTTATGATTTTTGTTTGCTATAATGTTATGCGACACTTTATGCAATCATGGCAGGTTGTTATAAATAGCACTTATGAGCCGACCATCTCAGTAAAAAGAAAATAACATTTTGATAGTAATACAAAAAACAGTCTGTTTGCCTCATGTTAAACAGTCACTTCATATCCAAGTGCGAGAACACAAAAGTTCTTATTCAATGGAAATAGCAGACTATGCGCAAAACTAGCCGAGTCATACGCAGACTTCTGGCTGTGTATATTGTTGTCATGTTAATTGTTATCGGTATAGCGATTGCAAAGATGGTGCGCGAGGAAGTGAAAACCTCAAAATATCAAGCGCATTATCTTTCTGAAATCAGTCAGCAATTAAGTTATAAGCTTGAATTAGGGGCGAGTAGTTCTATTCGCTATCCAGCAGAAGGGCCTTACGATCAGCGTTTAGGCTACACTTTATTGCCAGAGCAAATTAGCCGCTTAAAAAAACTAGGCTTTGGTATTACTGCGCAAGTGGCATTTTCACCGATGATGACACAATTAGCCGATGACTATGGCTTATTCACCATCTATCATGAGAAATCTCAGGCAGGCTTAAGCATCACTGACAAAAACGATAAAGTTATTTTTGATACTGTTTATCCTGAGTTCAATTACCCAAATTTTGAGGCGATTCCGCCTGTTATTTTACAGACGCTGTTATTTATCGAAAATAGAGAATTACTCAGTGAAGAGAATGCGAGTGTCAATCCAGCGATAGAATGGGATAGATTAGGCTTTGCCGCTCTGCAAATGATGGCTCATAAAGTTGGCGTGGCGGGTAATGTTGCAGGTGGTAGTACACTGGCAACGCAACTAGAAAAATACCGTCATTCGCCTAACGGCTACACTAATTCTATCACTGATAAATTTCATCAAATGGGGACAGCCTCGTTACGCGCTTACATGATGGGACCTGATACCCGCGCCATGCGTCAAGAAATCGCGCTGTCTTATTTAAACTCTATGCCGCTTGCTGCGACACCAAAATTGGGTGAAGTGCATGGTTTAGGCGATGGTTTATCGGCGTGGTTTGGTACAGATTTTAATGAGGTCAATAAATTACTCAGTCAAGCACAACTGAGTTCAGAAACCCCCATCAGTCGGCAACAAGCACAAATTTATCGGCAAGTTCTCAATATTTTACTGTCACAACGCAGACCGTCTTATTTTCTCGGACGTGGCTTTGACGCACTGCAAAATTTAACCGATAGCTATCTACGGCTAATGGCAGAACAAGGTGTTATTTCACCGTCTTTGCGGGATGCAACTTTAAAAGTGTCAATCGCTCGCTCGTCTAATACCGACGCTAGCCCTGTTGTATTTGATACTGAAAAAAAGACCCAAACCGTGTTGCGTACCCGTTTGACTAAAATGCTAGGGGTGCAATCCAATTATGAACTGGATCGTATTGATCTAACGGTTAAAACTTCACTGGATTTTAAAACCCAACAAGCAGTTAGTGTGGAATTACATAAACTGGATGAATCGGGTACTGCGCGTTCTGCGGGTATTTTTGGCAAGAAAATGTTAAGTGGCGATACTGATTTATCGCCTGTCACTTATAGTTTGATGCTGTTTGAACGTAGTAAAATCGGTAATTTGTTGCGTGTGCAAACCGATAATTATGACCAAGCAATGGACATTAACGAAGGCATTCGTATCGATTTAGGCTCTACTTCTAAACTACGGACGATGGTGCATTATTTAGAGCTAATTACCGATGTCTATAAACGCTATAAAAACCAGTCTCCACAGCAACTTGCGCAAATTGATATTCATCCGCGTGATTATTTATCGGCGTGGGTTATTGAACAACTGCGAGCCAATTCTAAAATTGATTTAGAAGAATTGCTCAATTTAGCCTTAGATAGAAAGTATTCAGCCAGTGCTGGCGAAGCTTTTTTCACGGGTGGCGGCTTGCATACTTTTAGTAATTTCAGCAAAAGCGATGGCACTAAAATCATGTCAGTGCGTGATGCCCTGCGTGATTCGGTCAATCTCGTGTTTATTCGCATGATGCGTGATGTGGTTTATCATCATCTCTATCGACCTGACGGCATTGCTCGCTGGCTAGAAAATACAGATGATGTTAAACGCAAAGAATATCTACAACAATTCGCCGATAAAGAAGGACGTGTTTATTTACGGCGTTTTTATGCCCGTTACAAAGATAAATCGGCACAAGAAGCCTTAGAAATGCTCAGTGATAGAGTGTTAGCTAAACCGTTACGGCAAGCGATGCTATATCGTTCGATTTATCCTAATCGTAATGTCGAACAGCTTAACGACTATCTGATTGCCCATTTGAGTAAAGCCGCGTTAGTCGGTGAAGATGTTCAATCACTGTACGATAAATATTCAATAGAAAAATTCGATTTACAAGACCAAGGCTATATCACCAAAATACACCCATTAGAATTATGGCTGGTGCGTTATCTTAATACCCACGTTGGTGCAACGTTTGAACAAACACTCGCTGCTAGTACCGCACAACGACAAAATGTGTATCGCTGGTTATTTAGTAGCCACAGAAAACAAGCGCAACAACGCCGTATCATGACCTTACTAGAGGAAGAAGCCTTCAAAGAAATTCATCATGCGTGGAAACGTGTTGGCTATCCTTTTAATGCCTTAACGCCTTCTTATGCAACCGCGATTGGCGCGTCGGGTGATAGACCTGCCGCATTAGCCGAACTCACGGGAATTTTATTAAATGACGGTATTAAATTACCCGTAGTGCGTTTTGAAAGTTTACATTTTGCCCAAGGTACACCTTACGAAACACTAATGGATAAATCGCCTACCCGTGGACGACGGATGTTTGCCCCTGAAATTGCCAAAGCAGCACGCGGCGCGTTAGTGGGTGTTGTTGAAGGTGGAACAGCGTCAAGGCTTAGAGGTGCGTATCGAGATGCCAATGGTAAAGTATTGGTTATGGGTGGCAAAACAGGCACAGGCGACCACCGTAAAGAAATATGGGGCGCGGGCGGGCGTTTGATTGAATCAAAATTCATCAGCCGCGCCGCTGTTTTTACTTTCTTCCTAGGGGATCGCTTTTTTGGTGTCATCACCGCTTATGTAGAAGGGGCTAATGCAGGCAACTACCACTTTACCAGCTCTTTACCTGTGCAAATACTCAGGTCATTAGAACCCACCTTAGCACCGCTGATACAAGCAACACCTATCGATGAAATTGCATTATTGCCCACCAATTTAACAAGCAGCAATTAGTAAATAGGTATCTCTGGATGCCGCTTGGGTTTCGCCTTGCCTTCAGTGCTGATTGTCGCCACACTTGGGGCAGGTAATTTCTTGATATAGCTAACAGCCAATAAAATGATTAAAAAACCGTTCGCGCTGATCCTTTCGAAGCGTGAATGTTATCATTTTATTGTGCGTTAGCTCTAGCAGCTCATAGCCGAGGTTTTCGTTATTCTACTGCACTACAGATCACTTTTGTTATGTAGCAATTGTTCAAATTCCTTCAGTGGCAGCGGTCGGCTAAAAAAATAACCTTGATAATGAGTGCATCCCTGTACCCCAAGGAAGGTTCTTTGCCCTTGTGTTTCCACGCCTTCGGCAATAACCTCCATGCCAAGGCTTTGCCCCAGTGCGATAACAGCATTAATAATCGCCGCATCATTGGGGTCTGTTAGGGCATCACGCACAAATGACTGATCTATTTTTAATTGATCTAACGGCAGGCGTTTCAAGTAAGACAGTGAGGAGAAACCTGTGCCGAAATCGTCCAAGGAGAATTTCACGCCTTTGACTCTAAGGACATTCATTTTAGCAATAATGTCTTCGATATTAGTTGCTAACATACTTTCAGTCAGCTCTAATTTCAGTTTATTAGGATTAGCTCCCGTTTTTTCCAGTGTTGCCAGCACCTGATTGACAAAATCTTTTTGAGTGAACTGTTTAGCACTGACATTGACGGCAAGTACCAAATGTTCGGTGTTTTGCTGATGCTCCCACGCCTTTAACTGGGTGCAGGCAGTTTCCAATACCCACTGCCCAATTGGTAAAATTAAGCCAGTTTGTTCTGCCAGCGGAATAAAATCCGCAGGTGAAATCATCCCCTGTTCTGGATGATTCCAACGTATTAGGGCTTCTGCACCTGTTGCCTTACCTTTATCGTCAACCTGTAGCTGGTAATACAATTCGTATTGTTCGTTAAGAGCCTTGTGCATCCAAGCTTCCAACTGCACACGAAATTCCAGTGCCTCCTGTATAGCAAGGTCAAAGAAGCAGAGAGTGTTTTTTCCGACTTTTTTGGCTTGGTGCATCGCCATATCAGCCTGTTTGATCAATTCATCGACACTGATTGTATGACTATGAAATAATGCAATGCCAATACTGGCTGAACAGCGGTATTCGTAGCCTCGTAAATTAAAAGGTTGACTAATCGCAGCAAGAATTCTTTTAGCAATAGCCTCGGCTTGCGTAGCAGCCAATTCAGTGCTTATATCCAATGCGTCTACAAGCACCACAAACTCGTTGCCCCCTGTGCGAGCAACGGTATCATCCTCATGCACTGACGCTTGCAGAAGACTAGAGATTTTAATTAACAGCAGATCGCCACTATCATAACCTTTGGTGTCGTTCAGTATCTTGAAGTCATTCAAATCGATAAAAAAGATAGCACCATAGCGGCTCTTTAATTTACGCGAAATAAGAGCTTGTTGTAGTCGATCTCGCATTAAACGACGATTCGGCAAATGTGTCAGCGGATCATAGAAAGCTAAATGGTGAATCGTTTCTTCTAGCTTTTTGCTCTCGGTGATGTCGGTGAATGCGCCAATATAATTACTAACCCGTCCGTTAGCATCGGTCACAGCGGAAATGCTCAGCCATTCGGGATACAGTTCACCATTTTTACGCCGATTCCATATTTCGCCTGTCCAGAATTTGTCGTGGTTCAGAGTTTCCCATAGCGTGTCGTAAAACTGTTCATCCTGATTACCCGATTTAAGTAGGGCTGGGGTATTGCCTACCGCGTCTTCACCACTGTATCCCGTTATTCGAGTGAACGCCTGATTGACATTAAGAATAACTTGATTAGCATCTGTAACGAACATTGCCTCTTGTGATTCAAAAGCAATAGCGGCAATGCGCAGAGATTTTTCAGATTCTTTAAGTTCGTGTATATCCGTACAAGTGCCAAACCATTTATAAATTTCTCCAGTCTCATCGCATACAGGTACACCACGATCTAACCACCAGCGATAGACACCATCCGCTCGGCGTATTTGGCATTCAAATGAATAACTGCTCTTGTTCTTTATCGCAATCTGCCAAGCATTCCACGCACGTTGCCGATCATCGGGATGAAGAGCGTTGCTCCAGTTATGCCCATAGCTTTCTTCAAGGCTAAGACCCGTATAATCTACCCATTGTTGATTTAAATAAATGCTCTCGCCATCAGCGCGGGTAATCCAGACAATTTGCGGCATGGATTCCGCCAACAAACGAAACTCTTTTTCAGTGGCGAGCAGTGCTTGCTCCATCTTGACACGGTCGGTGATGTCGTGAGTCGCACCTACAAGGAACTTTTCCCCTGAATCATTAATAAATCTCGTCTTGGTTGTGAGGGCAATTATCGTATTGCCTCTCACAGTCAGTGTCTCTTCGCACTGCTCTGGTATGCCAGTATCGAGAACCCGCTGATCGACTTCGAGAAAATGTCGCATCTCGTCTGCTGGAATGTTTTCCGCAAGGGTATTGCCTATCACGGTGTTTTCATGCAGACCGAACATATTGTAGAAGGCGTGATTGGCGAGGATGACCTGATAGTCATTGTCTTTGACAAATATAGGATTTCCAATCGTTTCGAGAATGGCAGTTATGCGTTTCTGCTCATCGCGTAGCTTAACTTCTGTTTGCTTGCGTTCGGTAATGTCGGTAGCTACACCACCAAGCCCATTGATTTTTCCATTCGCATCCCGCAGGGGAAACTTCGAGGTTATCACATAGCGTGGAATGTTGTTGAATTTACTCATTACAACTTCTTCATACGTCAACGATTCTCCTGTTGCCAAGATTTGGCTGTTAATTGCCATGAGTCTATCTGCAAGCTCACTTGGAAAAACATCGTGTAGGGTTTTGCCCAATATCTCTTCTTTGGGCAATCCGTAAAATTTTGCCATCGCGTCATTCAGCAAAGTAAAGCGATGTTGTAAATCAAAAGAAAAAATACTTGAAGGCGTGCAGTCGATGATGCTTTTTAGTAACTCCTGATGTTCACGCAGTTTTTCCACCATCTGTTTGCGTTCGGTGATGTTTTCGTGACTCACCACAACCCCGCCGCGTGAATCTTGCAAGGGTAATACCACCATAGAAAACCAGCGGCACTTATTAGGCGAATGGCACGGATATTCTAAATAAAAACGTTCCTGTTCACCTGCCAACACAGAGGTAATACCAGCCTGAACGGCGTTTGCCTCATCACCATAAGATTGATTAACGGCATTTTTGCAGGTATCCAGATAATTAGCCCCTAATAGACTGTGACTGGATTCTGGAAAACCATTTTCTGCACCAAACTGCCGCCATGCCTTGTTGACCGCCACAATAATACCCTGCGCATTCAAGACGGCGATATGCGCGGTCAGCGAGTCAAGTACGCTAATATCAAAGGTATTCACTGCCATGTGGTTTTCTAATTCGCTATTAGCCTTATCCATAAAAATTGTTTTAAGTTTCAAAATAAACGGTGCGGGGGGGGGTATTCTAACTTCCTGAATGCCCCCAAATCTGTTGTTTTTACTTTTGAGCATGACTGCCAGTCCTTTAAAGGACTGGCAGTCATTAATATCGCTATAATCAAGTTTCACTCATTACCCACGCTTCCTAAGAAGAACATAATGAAAGCAATTTGTAGTGATGATAACCAAAAATAATGGTTGTGTAACGGAAAAACAAAACCATTTATCATTCCAGTCTTTGCTTAAAGATGTTTTACCGTTAGCATTCGTCGGTACAAATTGGATTTGCCCAATACTTACAGTGGTAATTAATGGCAGTGAATTAATGGGTAGGGAGGTTAGACATTCGGCACAATAACTGCTATCGGTAAACAAGGCAGCAAGCAAAGTTTTTAAAGACATTGCTATTGTTCCTTGGAAAAGTGACTGAATTGACGTAGAAAACGCTTGATTTGATAGTATCATCGGCTGGTAGTGCAAATGGATAGCCAAAAACACTTATCTTTAGTTTGTTTAGCGGCTTGGTTTTATGGATAATGTAGCCATAGTTTCAAGATTTTCAATGCGTTCAAGCATTTCAACACAGGGTTTAGCAATATGACAGAGCTAATGAGTAGCGGATTAGAATTAATGTTTGCTGGCATGACAATCGTATTCTTATTTTTGATCATGCTGGTCTATGCGATTAATTTAATGTCGTTTTTGGTGCAACGATTTTTCCCAGATACGCCAGCAACAAGCTTTCATGTCTCCACGGGGGGCGTTGATAAACAGGTTATTGCTGCGATTACTGCCGCTGTGCATCAATATCGAAACAAACATAAATAATTTTTAACTATATAAATGGTCAACATACCTCGTTGACGGGTTTCTGGAGAACTATTAAGAATGGCAAAAGATAAAAAAAAGCCCTTAGCAATTACTGAGGTTGTCTTGCGTGATGCGCATCAATCCATCTTAGCCACTCGTTTGCGCATTGACGATATGTTGCCGATATGTGAAAAACTCGATGCCATCGGTTATTGGTCTATTGAGTCTTGGGGTGGAGCAACGTTTGATGCCTGTATTCGTTATTTGGGCGAAGATCCGTGGGAAAGATTGCGTTTATTAAAAGCGGCGATGCCTAACACGCCTCAGCAAATGTTATTGCGTGGGCAAAATATTTTAGGTTATCGGCATTATGCAGATGATGTTGTCGATAAATTCGTCGAACGTTGTGCGATTAATGGCATTGATGTGTTTCGTATTTTTGATGCTATGAATGATATGCGCAATATCGAACACGCTGTCAAAGCTGTGTTAGCGACTGATGCTCATGCTCAAGGTACGATTTCTTATACTACTAGCCCTGTGCATACCATTAACACATGGCTGGATTTGGCAAGACAAATTGAAGACATGGGAGCGCATTCCTTATGTATCAAAGATATGGCTGGTTTGCTGAAACCCTATGAAGCCTTTGAATTGGTGAGCAGTTTAAAGAAAGCCACTAAATTGCCGATACATTTACATTGCCATGCAACCACAGGCTTAAGTGTTGCGACTATTATCAAAGCGACTGAAGCAGGTTTAGATCAAGTCGATACTGCTATTTCCTCCATGAGTATGACCTACGGGCATAGTGCGACTGAATCCATTGTTGCTAGTCTGGAAGATACACCATACACCACTGGCTTGGATTTAGTGAAACTGGAAGAAATTGCGCACTATTTTAGGGATGTTCGCAAAAAATACGCACAGTTTGAGGGCAGCATGAAAGGTGTGGATGGTCGCATTCTCATCGCTCAAGTTCCTGGTGGTATGCTAACTAACATGGAAAGCCAATTAAAAGAGCAAGGCGCGACTGACAAATATGATGAAGTGCTACAGGAAATTCCGCGTGTGCGTGCAGATTTAGGTTTTATTCCTTTAGTTACACCCACTTCGCAAATTGTCGGTACGCAGGCGGTGATTAACGTCATACATGGTGAGCGTTATAAAATCATCACCAAAGAAACCGCTGGATTATTAAAAGGCGAATATGGCGCAACACCCGCACCTGTCAACGAAGAGTTACAAGCGCGGGTATTGAATGGCGCACTTGCCATTACTTGTCGCCCAGCGGATTTAATCGCCCCTGAGATGAATAGATTAATTGCCGAAGTAAAAGAAAAAGCCAAGGCAGAAGGGGTAAAACTCGCTAAATTTATTGAAGAAGACGCGCTGATTAATGGTATGTTTGCCCAAGTTGGTTGGAAATTTATCGCTAATCGTGGCAATCCAGATGCCTTTGAAGCCGCGCCAGACTATCAGGCTGAGACTGCACCAAAAACTGTTGCGGTAAATAATCAAGCACCCACGTCTGTTTCTGGCACTGAAACCTATATTGTCAATGTTGATGGTAGAAACTTTAATGTGGCTGTCAGTGTTGGTAATGCCGCTTTGGATATTCAAGCTATTAGTAACATAATAGAACCACCACCCAGTGAAGGCGCGGTAATCGAATCACCAATGGCGGGTAATATTTTAAAAGTATTAGTTAATGTCGGTAGCATTATCGCATCAGGTGATGTGGTCGTCATTATGGAAGCCATGAAAATGGAAACGGAAATACGTTCTAAATATACGGGCATAGTCAGTGCTATCCACGTTAAAGAAGGTGGAGCAGTGGCTGGTGGTGAATTATTAATTACCCTATAACGCTTTTTAAAGAGAACCTGCATGGAAAATCTTATTTCACTCTGGCAAAGCACAGGGATTTACAATTTTACTGCTGGTCAAGCATTCATGATGCTGGTCGGCTTTTTGTTATTGTTTCTGGCGATTAAAAAAGGTTTTGAACCCTTGCTACTATTGCCAATAGGATTTGGTGCGATACTCAGCAATATTCCTGTTGCAGGTATCGCCGAAGAGGGTGGAATACTGCATTACCTGTATTTTGGTATTAAAGCGGGTATTTTCCCTTTGCTCATTTTTATGGGTGTTGGGGCAATGACCGATTTTGGTCCTATGATTGCCAATCCTAAAACCCTGTTACTAGGTGCGGCGGCGCAGTTTGGTATTTTTGCTTCGTTGTTGGGTGCATTAGCACTTAACGTTATTCCTGGTTTGGAATTTAGTCTAAAAGATGCCGCTGCCATTGGTATTATTGGTGGCGCGGATGGACCGACTGCCATTTATGTCGCATCAAAACTTGCCCCTGATTTGCTCGGTGCAATTGCGGTCGCCGCTTATTCCTACATGGCATTAGTGCCGTTGATTCAACCGCCGATTATGCGAGCATTGACCACCGAGGCTGAACGTAAAATCGAAATGCAGCAACTACGCGCCGTCAGTAAAACCGAAAAAATCCTGTTTCCGTTGATGCTGTTATTGTTATCTATTTTATTACTACCGTCTGCGACACCTTTGATCGGTATGTTCGCGCTGGGTAATTTAATGAATGCGTGCGGTGTGGTTGAGCGGCTAAGCCAAACCGCGCAAAACGAACTCATCAACATCGTCACCATATTCTTAGGCTTAGCAGTCGGTTCAAAGCTCAGTGCCGAGGCTTTTTTACAAGTTAAAACGCTGGGTATTTTAGCCTTAGGTGCGTGTGCGTTTGCGATTGGTACAGCGGCAGGCGTGATTATGGCAAAAATCATGAACCGTTTCAGCACCACGCTTATTAATCCCCTGATAGGTGCAGCGGGTGTTTCCGCTGTACCAATGGCAGCACGAGTTGCCAATAAAATTGGCTTGGAAAGTAACCCTCATAATTTTTTACTGATGCACGCAATGGGACCTAATGTTGCGGGAGTGATAGGTTCAGCAGTCGCTGCGGGTGTATTGTTGAGTTTAATTAAATAAAGACAGACTGCCAGTCCTTTAAGAACTGGCAGTCATTACTATCGCTATAACCACTACCACTACTTAGTTATACCGCTGTTTAATTGCCTGCGCTAATTGATGCACTGCCATCGCGTATTTATTGCTGTTGTTGTATTTTTTAATGACTTTAAAATTAGGATAAACCTGCCAGTATTCGCTACCCATTGCTCCACCGAGTTCAATGACATCTGGATCATTCGACGCTTGTGTAGGTCGTGTCACAACAGCGTTTAACTGCCAACCGTGTTCAGAAAAATAATGGGCGACGCTACCAACTGCATCATAAGCTTGCCATAAATCACGGTGACCATTATTATCAAAATCAACCGCTAATTTGCGAAAACTACTGGGCATAAATTGTCCGTAACCCATTGCGCCCGCCCATGAACCTTTTGGATCGCGTGGCTCATAGCCTTCCTCTTTTGTCATTAACAAAAAGTTTTCCAGTTCTTGAGTAAAATAGGGAGCGCGGCGGTATGTGTCGAATGACAAGGTGGTAAGGGCATCAAAAATACACGTTTTACCAAAATTTTTACCAAAAAAAGTTTCTACGCCAATAATGGCAACGATATATTCAGGATCAACGCCGTAAGTTGTGCTGGCTTTTTCAATGGCGGCAGCGTGTTCACGCCAAAAGGCAACACCATTATCTATGTGTGCTTCAGTCAAAAACTTACTGCGGTAGCGCGTCCAACTGCCTGCTGAGGGTCTAGGAGAACTGGTAGAGGGTTCAGGGCTTTCTAAGCGAATCACATAATCTAGGCGTTGCGCTCTTGAAAACAATCCAAGCAAATACGCTTCTGAAAATCCGTGTGTTTGCACCATGTGCTGAATGAAATTCTGCACAGCCTGCGAATTAGCATAATCACCTGTTAGTTTATTGGGCGAATAATTATTAGTAATATCAGTGCGTTGAATAGGTTTTTGATACGGCACAAGTACAGGCTGTTGACCGATGTTATTAGGATAATTACCCTGATAGTCGATAGGATCGCTGGCGCATCCAGTCATCAGCAACACTAAAGAGAGGGGCAGTAAGTGGTTGTAAGCAAGGTTGTTCACGAGAGTCCTCGGTGTTTAGTGATTGGTGTGAGTATTTAAGAGAATGCCGCTTAATCAGTCGTAGCTGAACAATCAAGCGGTATTTGTCAGATGCTGGCAATTATACCAATAATCGGGAGAGCTGTTCACCGCCAGATAAATAATGACAACTGCCTTTAGGTTTTGAGAGTGGGGGAGTGGATTAGCGATATTAATGACTGCCAGTCCTTTAAAGGACTGGCGGTCATGCTCAAACAGATTACTTATCAGCACCGCAGACACATCAGGTCACGCATCAACTTCAATATCACCTTGCGGGAAACCACAGCAGGTATACACAAAACCTTCCGCTTTTTCGCTGTCTTCAATTTCTACATTCGCGGGCATTTTGACATCGCCTCTTACTTTGGCTTTGCAATCACCGCAATAACCTGCACGACAACTGTAATCGAGTTCAATACCATGCGCTTCTGCTAAGTCTAAAATGGATTTGTTACCATTGGTTTTGATGGTTACGCCTGATTTAGTAAATTGAACCTGATATTTACCTACGCTATCCGCGTGGGTTTCAACGCCTGAAGCTACGCGCCCGCCACTAAAACTTTCTGAATGCAAATTCACCATCGGAAAATCCACACTGATAAGCATGGCTTTCATTTCTTCCATAAACCCTTCAGGACCGCACATGAAAATATGACGTTCTCGAAAATCAGGCGCAACAATTTCTATCATTTTTTGATTAATTCTGCCTGTGAAGCCTGTCCAAAATTCGCTACTGTGCCAACTTGCGGTCACACTGAGTGCCACACGAAAACTAGAATGGCGGGCAGACAATAATTCCAATTCTTTACGAAAAATAATTTCTGAGGGGGTTTTGAAAGAAGCAATAAATTTTGCATCTATATCCGCTGCCGTATCGGCTATCCAGCGTGCCATCGACATGATAGGCGTAATTCCACTGCCTGCGGCAAGAAACATGATTTTATTAGACGGATAATTAAAACAAGTAAATTTTCCAGAAGGACCTTTTACCTTGAGTTTATCGCCTACTCTAACCGTATCACATAACCAATTTGAAACTAAGCCATCTGGAACACGCTTAACTGTTAATTCTAAAGTATGTGGACGCGAAGGCGACGAAGACATACTGTAAGAACGCTGTACTTGTTCGCCATTAATAGTTAATAGAAAAGTAATAAACTGACCAGGCTGATAAGAAAATAAAATAGGTTTTTCATCAGAAATTAAACGGAAAGTTTTGGTATCGTAAGTTTCATCAACAATATCAGCGACGCGTAAAACTGTTGTGCCTTTAGACCAAATTGTCACATTATCTCTATCTTCAATTAAATGTGACATTAACGGGCAAGATTTAGGTTTTTCAATACTAGGTAAGGTAATATCAGTCAGATTTTTAATTATTTCAAGATCCTCGGCTAATGCGGGTATATCAGGTAAAATACATTTTAAATAAAAATCGGGTAATTCAACAATATAACCATCGCGTAAATGTGTCACTTCTTTTGCCAATAATTTTTTACTATTTAAAAAAGACCCACTGTCACTGCCTAAATCTTGAATAAAATATTGCTCATTATTTTCCTTAAGAATGGCAATATGAAACATGGAAATTTTCGCGCCTTCTAATTGAATATCAGCGGTAGGATGCCGTCCTAAAATTGTTTCCGCTTTAGCTTCATTTAAGTCTAATTCATAAACAACAACACCATTTTTAATTACTTGTAATTTATTGTGCGATGTATTTTTAATAGGTGCTTTACCTTCAAATAATTGGTCAATCCAAAACGCACTACCTGTCGGTTTAATAATATTTTTTTTTGGAGTTAAATCCTCTGCTGATGGCGATTTTTTGGGTGTATTTTGCTCGTTAAAAAGTTGGTCAGCCCAATTTTTATTATTATCTTTTTCAGACATGATTAAATTCCTGTTGCAATTTAAAATATTAGGCTAATTTCATTTAAGACATAAATATTGCGTAAATATCTTTAGTGGCTACACCCGCCAAATAAATTTCTTTTTGGCTTATTTTAACAATCTCTGATTGCCCACAAATAAAAGCTCGCCACTCAGTTAGATCAGGCAGCATTTTCAGAGCCACTTTATGACCTTGTCCTTGATAAAACCCTTTATCAACAATAGGCTCATTTTCTATACAAGGCACATAATGAAAATTGGGGTGATATTCTGTTATTTCACACAAATCGTCTGCCAAATAAAGCTGGCTTTTTTTGTGTACACTATGAAATAAATAAATAGGCGCGGTATGCCCGTTTTCTAGTGCATCTTGCATGATACCGATTAACGGTGATAATCCTAAGTCGAACCCTATTAACAATAAGGGCTGATTTATATTATTAGCCAGATAAAAACTTTGTCCCATTGGGCAGGAAATAGAAACAGTATCGCCTTCTTTTAATTCACTTTTTACCCATTCGCTAAAATATCCATCTTTAACCAAAGGAATATGGACTTCAATTAAACCATCTTCTTTTAGACTGGTGGGTGAAGTAATATAATAATTCTTTCCCATTTTATCGTGATTCATTAACATAATACTCTGCCCAGCGGTATAACTCACATGGCTTGCGCATTGTAATAAAAGAGCAATAATATCTTCATTCAGATAATCGATATTGTTGACTTGTGCAGTCACTTGTATGCTTAACTCTTCTGGCAGGGCAAGTTCCATATCTCGCTCAGGAATACAGGCACAAGCGAGAAAATAATTCTTAGATTTTAAGGTATCTCTTAAGGTTTTTTGCGCCTCAAGCGGTGGTGGCGCATTGAGTGAGCGCATAATGCAACTTTTGCAAATTTGTTGCCGACACGCATAAGGAACAGTCACTTTTTGTCGTAGTAGCGCACCTAATACAGTTTCTTCAGGGTGGCAATTGTAACTTTTGCCAGCAATAGTGAGGGTTTTAGTGTTGGCAGACATAGCTTTTCCTTAGCGACATAATATATCATCACGAGCCGTTGATAGTAGTTCAAGCACTTGGTTTATCTCTTTTTCGTGAATATTTAATTCTTGAAAAGTTTCCTTTAAAAGACCTACCAAATGGTCAAAATGCTGGTCTGATAAGCCCATTTGTTTCACCAACCTTTCATGAGCCGAACGTAAATCTTTACCTGTATAACGATAAGGTCCACCAAATGCCATCGCTAAAAAACCTTTTTGTTTTTGCCGTTGGGCATCCATATCAACATCTTCAAAAAACGGGGCGACAAACTCATCTTTTAATACTTTACGATAAAAATGATCGACCACAATTTCTATTGCTTTATCACCGCCCAGCCTATCGTATAACGGAATATCTTGTAGTTGAAAGTAATCGACTTTTTTCTCGACTTCACTGTCTGTTCCCCAATCAACACGCTTGTCGAGTTTTTTCAATAAGGGAATATGTTTAGAGCATTGCACATAGGCTTCTTCTACTTCCACGATAACCCAGCGTTCAGGTTTTTTATGACCCTCTTTAGTAATTTCTGCAATCACTGATGCTGGCATATTATCTTTGAATTGTAATAACGCTTCATTTTCGATAATTCTGGCTTTACCATTAACGTGCAAGCCAATAGTATCTTTATAAAAATCAATAATAAGCATGGCAATATGGGGGTTTTCGCTAATATTGCCCAAACTCGCATAAACCCCATTACCCCGATATTCGGGATACATTAAATGTTTTTCATTTAATACTCGAATAAAACCTGCTTCTCCTAATTTAGAGGTACAGTCACATTCACCTTTGGCATCAGAGGTAGAAACAAATAAAAACTCTTGTTTTTCGATAAATTTTTGCATTTCAGGCGCGAGAAAATTTAATACCTGTTTATTATAAAAATTCATTGCTCGCGGTTTAGCGGCAAATTTTTCTTGTAATTCGTGTTCGCCTTCTGAACCAGGTAGGATACTGGGTGTTTTTTTAGCTGGGACGTAATTTAACGCGTCGTTAATGACGGTAGCGGAGGCGGATTTAGTTTTTAACGATGCGAAACGACCACTTTTTTTGATGGTTGGTTGCTCTGCATTACTATTTTCTGGCGATGCACTTTGTGTAGATACAGGTGTTTCCACTAAGATTTCTTCAGAAACAACAGCGGTTGGTGGTTTATTTTTTTTCCAAAAGAAGAAAAAACTGGTTGTTTCAGTTTTAGTTTTTTTTGTGTTTTTCAACGGCTCTTTTGGTGGTGTTTTTTTAAACAATCCCATTATTCATCTCCTCATTAACTAATATTTAAAGCTACGCTTTAATTATTAAGGGAATTAAAAGTATATGACGCGGTTACTTTGTGTCTGGTGAAATAACATGAAACGCATCGGCATAAATATCCTTGATTGACGCGCCTTTTAAATACGCCAACCGTTTGCTGTGGTTGACCATATCGGGGTGTCCGCATAAATAAACACGCCAGCCTTTTAAGTTTTCAATGGTGGATAACGCCACATCATGAGCGCGACCTTGCACAGTGTCAGCGATTATGTTGTCGCCTGAAAGACAGGGGGTGTAATAAAAATTAGTGTGTTTTGCTGCCAGTTCGTGCATTTCATCGACTAGATATAAGCCTTCATGATGGCGGCTACCATGAAATAAATGGATGTCGCCCGAATGACTTTGTTCTAGTGCGTCAGAAATAATCCCACACAGTGGAGCTAATCCGCTGCCTGTACCAATTAATAGCAAAGGTTGGGTTTCACTGCCAGACAAATAATGACAACTGCCCTTAGGTTCTGAAAGGGTTAATGTGCTACCTACTGCCAGCTCATCATGAACCCAATTGCTAAACTGACCATTGGGTAAACGGCGAATATGAAATTCTAATCGATTGTCCGCTTGTGGACGATTGGCGATTGAATAACTGCGTGTTAAGCCGTCATCACGCAATAAATTGACAAATTGACCTGCAAAAAAAGTAAGCTCAGTGTCGCATTCAACGACCACGCGCATAATATCGGCGGTTAATAGCTGTTTTTGAACCACGCGAGCCGTGATGAAAATAGTTTGCTCGGATTCGAGCAAGGCAAGCATCATGTCTTGCTCAGGATAACAAACGCACGCGTGAAAATAGTTTTGTTTTTGTTGTGTCTGATTAAGACCGACTTGCGCGGAAACTGGTGGAGGTACGTCAACACTACGCATTAAACAGGATTGGCAAATACCTTGGCGACAACCATTGGGTATTTGGATGTTTTCTCTCAATAGCGTATCCAATACCGTTTCATTAGGTTGACTGGTAAATGTCGCTCCATTTAGGGTTAGTTTTGACATAATTTCCTCCACCGAGCCGTGTTTATTTGCCCAATATATCAGTGCGAGTGCTTTCAGCAATCGCTGCTACTTGGGCAATCAGTGCAGGTGGTACACTCAGTTCTGCCAAGGTGGCAGTTAAATGTTCCATAACGATGTCAAAATGGCTTGCGTTTAAGCCCATTTTGACAAATTTGGCATGGGTAGTGCGCATATCTTTCCCTGTATAATTGTTCGGTCCACCAAATGCCATTGTTAAAAATGCTTTTTGCTTAGCCGCTTGCGCTTCCATGTCACTGTGATCAAAAAACCGATTGATACGGTAATCTGATAATACTTTGCGATAGAAAATATCTACCGCTGCATCAACGGCAGCCGCGCCGCCGAGTTGGTCAAATAAAGAAGTGGCTGCGGTTGTGTCTTGTACTTCACTCATAAGTTATCTCCAGTGTTATTATTATGTTTTTATAATTATCTTAAGCAAATCTGCTCGAAAACAAGTTTATAGTAAGCTAAAAGCTTATGCTATATAAATTTGTAAGGGATTTATTTTCAATAGACTATTCTTTATTTCAACAAGGTAGCGGGGTAGTTGCTAAGTGCTTAACAATATATTTATGTCGCTCAGATATTGCTCAGTTGAATAGCCAGTGTGCTTGATATAATGCCTATTTTAACTTAGACACTGATAGATTAATGACGACACATATTTATAAACTGCTAGCTGTTTTGACAATGACATTCCTGTTTTTAGGCTGTTCTCAATCGCCTGAAATACAAAAAATCAGCGGTGATGCGCAAGGCACAACCTATCATATAAGTTTTTGGTCGCCTCAAGCGGTCGATACTGCCAGTATTAAACAACTCGTTGAGACAGAATTTACTCGTCTCGATATGCAGCTATCCAATTACCGTAAAGATTCAGTCATTGAACAACTCAACGCCACAGTCAGCAGTGAACCTCTTGCCCTGAGTGAAGAAATTATCGGTTTGATTGAACAAGCGCGGGTAGTCAGTATTGCCAGCGAGGGTTGTTACGATTTAACGATTAAACCGTTGTTTGATTTATGGGGTTTTAATGGTGATAAATTAACCCCGCCCGATGCTACAAGTCTACAAGCTGCATTAAAACAAGTGGGTTTTGCGCAGATTAAAATAGTCGATGCTACCCATATTCAAAAACTCAATCCCCAATTACGCATAGACCTATCGTCTATTGCTCAGGGTTATAGTGTGTCACGGATGGTGGCGTTATTGGAAAAACAGGGTATTGAAAATTATTTGGTCGAAATTGGCGGTGAATTACAAACTCGCGGCAAAAAACCAGAGGGAACGGCGTGGCGGGTCGCGTTAGAAAAACCTTTATCCAGCGAACGCACCATGCAGAAAATTGTGACCATTAATCGCAGTGAACCGCTGGCAGTGATGACTTCTGGAACGTATCGGCATTATTTTGATTTAAACGGCAAACGTTATAGTCACATATTGGATGCTAAAACAGGTAGCCCAGTCGATCACAATATCGTGTCCGTCACAGTATTGCATGATAATCCAACTCAAGCCGATGCGTGGTCTACTGCTTTATTGTGTTTAGGTAAAACCAGAGGCATTGAAGCAGCAAATAAAGCGGGCATTGCCGCGTTGTTTATTGAGCAGGATGGTGAAGCGTTTAATGAACTTCGCACTGTGCCGTTTGATGCCTTAAAGAATATTAGCATTGAATAACAGGTAATTAAGGAGTCAAAAAGCTTTAGCTTTTTACTACTCGCCAATAGCTAAAGAGACTGTGAAAGTATTAATCACTCCAAGCAAAATATTCATTTTTAGATACTGTACAATCAAACCCGTCATTCTGGCATGGATGCCAGAATCCAGTGCCACGGATGGTAACCGCATGATTATAAATCATAATTTTTCATAGCACGATTCCACATCCTTGTGACTGGATTCCAGCATTCATACTGGAATGACGGTTTTTTTAATCGGCTTGCTTGTTTCGTTTTCAGCGAACACTAAAGAATGTGATAGCATTTAATTTTATCCCCACTTTGCTCAACCTGTAAAATGGGCAAGTGTAGGGATGGGTAGAACGCAGTGAAACCCATCATTTACGCGGGTTTATGATGGGTTTCGCAAGCTCTACCCATCCCTACGATTACCCATCTTACGAGTTTCAATTTCTTCCGTGGCGATGACTGGATGCAAGAACCCTGTCGTTCGTGTGATGAAAAAGAAAAAGATAAAGGCGGTTGCCGTTGTCAGGCATATTTATTGGCAGGCGATATGTATGCCACTGATCCTGTGTGTAGCAAATCACCGAATCATCATGTCATTGAAGAGGCGATTGCTTCGGCTAGAAAGAGTGCCTTAGCGGAAAATGAAAAACCGCTGATATTTAGGAATAGTAAGAATTCGCGGCTGTTGTCTTGAGCGATACCGTATTAATTTTTTTAATTCCCCATTTTGCTCAGGAACTAAGAGGAAGAATCTACTTTTCAATTATTTTTAAAAAAGAGGATTAAAAATGCCCAGTTTAAAAATTAATATACCGAATCAAACAGAATCTGAAATGTTAGTTTTGGATAATTATATTTTTTCGTCATTGGAAAAAATAGCCACATCCGAGCATAAACAATTGCAGACCATTATTGACGAGGCATTAGCTGAATATATTGAGCGTAAGCAAAAAACCGTATTACGTCCTAACGTACAAGCCGCATTAGATAGTAGTTTGTTTGAATTTGACGAGTTATATCAAGAACTAGCCAAATGACTGATTATTTAACAGTGGATGAGGTTTTAGAAATTCACCACGTTTTAATTAATCGTTACGGTGGTTCTTTAGGCGTGAGGGATTTAAACGCTTTAGAGTCGGCTTTGTTTAGACCGCAAACAGGCTATTATGCGGATATTATTTTAGAGGCAAGTGCCTTAATGGAAAGTATTGCAGTGAATCATCCTTTTATTGATGGTAATAAGCGGGTAGCTTTTGCAGTGACTGATATATTTTTACGAATAAACGGTTTTAGAATGACTGAAAAACCGATGATTATTTATGAAAAAATGATAACGCTGTTTGATAATCAAGAATTTAAACTTTATTTTATTGAACAGTTTTTACGCGAAATGGTTGAACCCAGTATTAAACCGTAGTTTAGGATTTTTAGATAAGGTGTTTAATACGCGAATTCCAGTTTCGTAGAGTGGGCAAGCGTCTTTTTGCTTGCCCACCATTTCGACAGTTCCGCGTGGGCAAACGATAAAGCTGTTTGCCCACCCTACCCGACTAAGAGGAAGAATATCATGTCAGTAAAAAGCCCAACAGAAATATCAGGTAATGAAGCTTCAGCAAAACCAAAAACTGAACGCATCATCGCAATGACGGTTTCGTAGGGTGGGCAAGCGTCTTTTTGCTTGCCCACCGTTTCGATAGTTCCGCGTGGGCAAACGATAGAGCCGTTTGCCCACCCTACCCGACTGTGGCAAAAAATCAATCCATCGTTACTGCAATGGTTTGAACAAAATCGTAGTAAACTACCCTAATTTTCTGAGGCGAAGTTATAAAAAATCACAACCTTTCTAATTTGTTTTTATTGGAAATGGTTACCCATAAATCGTATTAATCATTCTACATTAAGGAAATTTTTTATAGCTCCCTCGCTCCAGCGGTGTGTTAGATCAAGAAGACGCTGGAGCGTTTACTAAGGCATTTCAACACATGACGTTGAAATAATGTAACTTAACAATGTAAAAATGTGAGCGCGTAAATACTGTGCTTTTGGAGTTTAGTTCATGGACAAAATACTAGAAATAATTTCAAAATTAAAATATCAAACTATCTTACTTTTTGGTGGTTTTGTTTTTATTTTAATGTCAATGTGTAAGTTTTCTTTTGAAAATGATAATTTCAAAATTGAGCAATCGGATTCTATTAATTACTTTGTATTTGTAGTGGGATTTGTCTTTGTTGTTCTATCTATAATAGTTTTTATGGCAGAATATTTTGATATTTTTTCTACCAAAAATATCAAAGCCATAAAAAATGGATATTCTGTTGAATTTGGAGGAAAGAAGTTGAATGTTATTTACGGAAAAATAGAAACATATCGCTGTGATAATAATACCGTGATTGCTTTGCCAATTGACGAATTTTTTAGTAAAGATTGTATTCTTCGCAAAGGTTCAGCATTGAACGCTTACGTCAAGAGGCACTATGCTCCCGCTGATATTGATTTAACACTACAGTCTGCCCAACCATTCATAGATTTAGTTGTTCAAAACTTATCAGGAATGCCGAAATCTAATGTCGAAAAAAAGCCAAATATATTTGAAGATAGTTATGGAGTGGGGAAGGGTGTGTTTTTTAATGACACTAATTCACAAAATAATTTGATATTAATCTCTACTTCAACACAACGAGTTAACCAAGGGATACGTTCGGATGTTTCCTATATAGCAGAAGCAGTTAATGAGGTATGTAATATGATGACTAATAACGCGTTGTATAATCTATACATTCCTGTTATCGGGTCTGGGTATGGTGGGTTATTAGAAGCAGATATTTTTGTGTTGATATTACAATTTGTTAAAGTTTTGCGTAACCAAGAAAAACAAATTCATGAAGTTAATATTGTGGTTTATAAATCAGACGCTAGTGATAGCGAAAAACTAAATATAAAATTCATTAAATCTATTTTGAAATCAGTTTTAACAATAACTATCAAGGATATTTAAATGATTAATGACTCTAAAGTTCTTTATCCGTTAATTGACTTTTATTTAGGAAAAGGTAAGGATGGATGTGGTAGAACTATTAATGAAGTTAGGAATAATGACTTAAAGTGGTTAGAAGATACTCACAATTACATTCAATGGTTATTTCCTTTGAGAGAAAAAAGTCAATATGTGAACGCACCTGTATTGGATAATAAGCAAATTGAATTGTTTAAAGAAAATCCTCTCCTCTGTCATGAATTACTATTATCATTTAAACTAATACTCAATTTTTATGGCTTTTCCTGTGATGATAAGACCAGTAATATAATCATAATGAAATCTCCATCTTTTAATGACAGAAAGGAAATATGGATTTCTAGTGGGAATCATAATTATCTTCGTATAACAAGAGTTATAAAGTGTTTGTCTATATTAGGCTTAGAAAATTATGCTCAGGCATTTTTTGAATGTTTACAACAAGTTTTCATTGAGGAAAACATTGATAAAGTGGCATTCCAATATTGGAAACAAGCTGTGAACTAAAACGGCGTTACTACATAAAAAATCCTGTAGATACGCTGCTTATAATTGAATGCAACAGGCTATTCACACTGTTGCAAAGTATTGAACTTTTATATTAGACCCCACAACACATGAAACCAGAAATTCAACACAATAAGATAGTCGTTTTATCTGGTGCTGGTATTAGCGCAGAGAGTGGTCTACCAACCTTTCGCGATTTTCATAGTGGTCTATGGAATTTATATTCATGGCGTGAGTTGGCAAGTCCAGAAGGCTGGAAGCAACACCCAGAAGCAGTGCTTGCCTTCTACAATGAGCGTAGACTACAAGCTTGGCTAGCCGTTCCAAATGCAGCACATGAGGCAATTGCATCCTTAGAGACTGCTTATGAGGTTGTGGTTATCACACAGAACGTTGATGAACTTCACGAACGTGCGGGTTCACGAAATGTAATTCATGTACATGGAAAAATCGCTTATGCACGAGGTACGTCCCCAGCGCGTAAGCGACGTAAAATCGATGGCTCGCCTATTTTAATGGGTCAGCTTTGTGAAGATGGAACGCAGCTACGTCCCGACATTGTCTGGTTCGGTGAACAGATTGAATGCTTTGAAGAGGCTCGCCTGCATGTAACCACTGCCGCAAAAGTTCTGGTAGTTGGCACATCACTTTCCGTTTATCCAGTAGCCTCTTTGGTGAATGAGGCACGAGATGATGCCGAGAAGGTACTGGTTTCATTAGAAATGATTGAGTTACCTTACGGCTTCGTTTCCATTCAAGGCAAAGCCACCGAGGTTTTACCTGAACTGACAGCAAAGTGGCTTGCGTTGTTAGGTTAGCACGATAGGATGGGCTGACGAAGGGAGCATCATCTGTCGAGATTGACCACAGTTATGGAATGATTTGATGTAAGATGTTCACCATCCGCGATTGATGGGCTTCGACCCTCAGTCTATTCTATATAGCCCGTCTTATCGTGTTAATCTTTTTTAATTTTATCCCCACTTTGCTCAGGAACTAATATGCAAACATTTAGACAGCAATTTAAACAAAGTCTGACTTTGTTTCTCTTCATCGCAACATTTTTGGGTTATAGCAATGTGTTTGCTGAAACAATACATAATGCGCAAAGTAGCCTTTGGTCAGGTGTTTACCAAGGTTTTGTACCCTGTGATGATTGTCAGGGAGTCAAAACATCGCTTGCCTTGAATAAAAACAACAGCTACATTTTAATTAGCCAATATGTTGGTAAATCACCAAAGGAAATTGTTGAAAAAGGGAAATTTACTTTGAACGATGCAAACGATACTGTTATTTTGACACCACGCGATAGTAGCAAAATACGGCAATATTTTATCGGTGAAGAGTCGCTTGTTCAGCTCGACGCTGACGGCAATCGCGTTACAGGTAAAACTGCCGATCGTTATATTTTGCGTAAAATGGGTATAAGTGAATCTCAGGCAACATCACCATCGCACCATTAGTAACCTACACTTAAACACCTTTTTGTGACTGGATTAGGGGTACAAAATATATTTTGCACCCCTCTTTATCAATCGCGTAAAGGTGTGACTTTCCCTGTCATACGAAACACACGGTAATCTTCTATCACCTGTGCGTGGTCAAACGCCAACACTTCAGGCAAATTGTCAAAGGTATAAATTCCAAAGTTTTTTGCATCATCGGCTGCCATTGGTAGTCCTGTGGCTTCGGCAATATAAACCGCTGTGACGGTATGTCCTCGTGCATCGCGTTTAGGATTTGAATAAATCCCTAACAACGCCGTCAATTTAATATCGAGACAAGTTTCTTCTTTGGCTTCACGAATCGCCGCGTGTTCGACGGTTTCACCCACATCCACAAATCCACCAGGAATTGCCCAACCGAATGGTTCAAACGCCCGTTCAATTAATACAAAAGGACGGTCTGGCTGATCGATGAGTTCTATCAATATATCAGCGGCGATTAACGGGGTAATGGGTTTAGTCATCAGAGTTTCCTAATTTTTGTTGTAAATAGCGTCTTAATAAATCCAGTGCTGATAAGGCGGCTTGGTGTTGTTTACGTTTTAATGCACCAGCGATGGTTTGAGTATTTTGATAAAAACCTTGCGGGGTTAATAAACTGTTGTGCAGTATCATCACGCTGTTTTTATCGCCTGTGTAAGCTTGGACTAGCGCAAAACTCGCGCCGCTGGTTTGTTGTAATTCAAGCGCACGATTTTGTAAATCTGAATTGATGAGTGTAGGTTGATAATGTGCTTCCACTAACCAATCCGCACCAACACATAAACTGCTCAACAAGCCACAACTGACGGTTTCAATAACCGCCAGCGTGTGTTGTCCTTGGGTCATTAATTCATCCAATACTGAAATTAAATCACTGTTGACTTCGCGGGTGTGGTCAATCGCAAACACGGTATCGCCCAAGCGTTTAGCAATTTTATTCACTAAATCAGCTTTTTCACTGTCAGAATAGGCAAACGGAAACAGTAATTTGGTTTGCACTTCACCCAATTCAGCACGAAAACCCAGTTGTACATTCTCAGGTATGGTAATCGTATTCATCAGCTCTTGAATTGCAGATTCACCGATACCCAAAGTTCTTAAGGTAGTTAAATTGCTGGGCTGTAGCGAAAACCGCTGTGTCAAATGAGGCAAAACTTTATCGGTGTACATTGGCTTCATTTCAGAAGGCACACCTGGCATAAACACAAACCAACATTGCCCAACTTGCACAGAAAACCCAGGGGCTGTGCCGTGATCGTTATCCAGCCGCTCTGAACCTTGGGGCAGTAACGCTTGTTTGCTATTGGACTCTGGCATGACGCGCTGGCGATTAGCAAAAAATTGTTTAATTTGCGCCAGTGCTTGTTCATCCAAAATCAGCGGTAGATTAAAAGCTTTAGCAACTGCCTCAGCGGTTAAATCATCGCTAGTTGGACCTAATCCACCTGTGCAAATACAGCAATCAGCACGTTGAGCGATTTCGCCTAGCAGGGCAATCAAGTCTTCTAACTTATCACCCACTGCGGTATGACGGGTGACGGTAAAGCCAATTTGTACCGCTTGTTGTGCTAACCAAGCGGCATTGGTATCTGCGATTTGCCCCGTGACAACTTCGTCACCTTGCGAAAATATTTCTAATCGTGGGTTCATGTTAAAAACTCATGGCAAGGAATTAAACCATCCACAATTTTTCGAGTTGGTAATAATCGCGGGCTTGGGCAGTCATAGCGTGAACAATAACATCGCCTAAATCTAATAATATCCAATCTGAGCCTAAATCACCTTCTGTGCCTAACACTTGAAAGCCGTCTTCTTTGGCTTTTTCTTCTATGTATGAGCATAAGGATTTTAATTGTCTATCCGAAGTACCTGTCACTAATACCATGTAATCGGTAAAGCTGGTTTTATCGCGCACATCCATAGTGACGATATTTTGTCCTTTGCGCTCGTCTAAAACGTCTAGGGCAATTTTTAATAATTTTTCAGTGTGCATGTGTTTCCTGTTGGTAAAGCGTGTGTTGAATTATGTAGTCTATCACTGTATCGGGTAGTAGATACTTTGGACTTTGGTGTTGGGCAATCAGTTTGCGTATTGCGGTGGCTGATATATCCAGTTGGGTTATCGCTTGAAAATATAATTTTCCAGCAAGTGTTGTTGTCAGCTCGGTTTTGTTTTCAGTGTGCCTTACGGTAAAAAAATCTTCGAGCTTTTGTTGATTAAAACTGGGTCTGGTCATCACCACAATGTGAGCAAAATCAAACAACCGTTGCCATTGATGCCACGAGTTTAAATGATTAAACGCATCGGTGCCGATAAATAATAATAATGGCAGCGTTGGAAAATCTTGCCGTAATGAGGCGAGCGTATCCACCATGTAAGATTTACCTAGGCGGTTTAATTCTCGGCTATCGCAGATAAAACCCGCTTGGTTTTGTATCGCCAGTGTAACCATTTGCTGACGCATGACTGCATCGGCAAAGGGTTGATGACGGTGTGGTGGTGTCGCGCTAGGAATTAGCCGCACTTCGGTTAAGTTAAATTGTTCTTGCACTTCAAGCGCGGCGCGTAAATGCCCATAGTGTATTGGGTCAAATGTGCCGCCAAATACGCCTATCACTGCCGAATATGTCCATCACCTAATACGATGTATTTTAATGAGGTGAGACCTTTTAAACCCACGGGGCCACGCGCATGAAGTTTATCGGTACTGATACCAATTTCCGCACCTAAGCCATATTCAAAACCATCAGCAAAGCGAGTAGAGGCATTGACCATCACCGAACTGGAATCTACTTCACGCAAAAAACGCCGTGCGAGACTGTAGTCTTCGGTAACAATCGCTTCAGTATGCGCAGAGCTGTATTGATTGATATGTGCTATGGCTTCATCAATGCCTGAGACGATTTTAATCGACAAAATCGGCGCGAGATATTCAGTATGCCAATCGGTTTCAGTGGCGCGGATGCAATCAACAATCAAAGAACAGGTTTTAGGACAACCGCGTAGTTCAACGCCTTTCGCGTGGTATTGTTTTGCCAGTTCGGGTAGTATTTTAGGCGCAATACTTTCAGCAATCAGCAAGGTTTCCATCGCATTACAAACCCCGTATCGATGGGTTTTAGCATTCATAGCGATAGCAATCGCTTTGTCACTGTCAGCGGTATTATCAATATAAACATGACAAATACCATCTAAATGCTTGATGACGGGAATAGTCGCCTCTTTGCTGATACGCTCAATCAAACTTTTACCGCCGCGTGGCACAATGACATCAACGTATTCATTTAGAGTAATTAGTTCGCCAACAGCGGCACGGTCAGTCGTTTCAACAATCTGCACCGCAGCAACGGGCAAACCAGCGGCGTGTAAACCTTGGCTAATACAGTTAGCAATTGCCTGATTAGAATGAATCGCTTCTGAACCGCCGCGTAAAATACAAGCATTGCCCGATTTTAAACACAACGCCGCCGCATCAACGGTGACATTAGGACGCGATTCATAAATAATGCCAATAACACCTAAAGGCACACGCATTTGTCCGACTTGAATACCGCTAGGTTGATAATTCAAATCAGTGATTTCACCGACAGGATCAGGCAACGCAGCCACTTGTTTTAAACCCGCTATCATTGTATCAATGCCAGAATTCGTTAATGCCAGTCGATCTAATGACGCAGCATCCAAACCATTTTTCTCACCAGCCGCTAAATCTTTTTGATTTTCAGTGCTTAATAACTCACGGTTATTCTCAATTGCGTCGGCGATTTTTAATAAGGCATTATTTTTTTTACCTGAATCCGCACGGCTAATTTCCCGCCCTGCTTGTTTTGCCTGTTGACCAAGGCGGTGTATGTAGTCTTTGATTTCCATTCTATGCTCACTGAATGAATAAATATAACGCGGGATTATATCGGTTAATCTATGATTTTAATAGTAGAGTACGCAATGCCCATTCACTTGAGCCTATTTTTAGCGGTTAACAAGCGGCTTTATTTTTCAAATTATAAAATTTAGGGTATTAACTCACGTTACAATTGAGTATTGTATAATCATGAACACAACCTACTGTAAGGCAAAAATAAACTTATGAATCCTTATCCCTTATTACGTCCACTGCTATTTGCCCTAGACCCTGAGACTGCTCACGAAGTTACGCTTAAACTATTACAAGCAGGACATTCAACAGGTTTAAATCGTTTACTCTATCCAACAATTGCCGATAAACCCATCACCGTCATGGGCTTAAACTTTAAAAATCCTGTGGGTCTTGCCGCAGGCTTGGATAAAAATGGCGATTATATTGATGCCGTTGCCGCTTTAGGATTTGGTTTTGTCGAAATTGGCACGGTGACACCGCGTCCACAATCGGGTAATCCAAAACCGCGTTTGTTTCGCTTGCCAGAACACGAGGCGATTATTAACCGCATGGGCTTTAATAATCTAGGCATAGATCACCTGCTTGAACAAGTACAACGCTGTTCTTATCAAGGTATTTTAGGCATTAATATCGGTAAAAATGCCGACACAGCGATTGAAAATGCCACCGAGGATTACTTGTGTGGTTTGCGCAAAGCTTATTCAGCAGCCAGTTACATCACTATCAATATTTCTTCGCCCAACACCAAAAACTTGCGCCAATTGCAACAAGGTGACGAAATCAAAAAATTGTTGTCGGCGTTAAAAGAAGAGCAATTAAAATTGCAACAGCAACACGAACGTTATGTGCCATTAGCTGTCAAAATTGCCCCCGATTTAACCGATGAAGAAATTACTCACATAGCCACGCTATTAATGGAATTTTCCATCGATGCAGTGATTGCCACCAACACCACCATTGCGCGTGACCTAATTGCAAACCACCCATTAGCCAATGAAGCAGGTGGTTTAAGTGGTGCGCCCGTCAAAGAAAAATCTACTTACGTTGTTCGTGGTTTAGCGGCTGAATTAAACGGCAAATTGCCAATTATTGCCTCAGGTGGAATTTTAAACGCGAAAGATGCACAAGAAAAATTAGCCGCTGGTGCAAGTTTAGTGCAGGTTTACAGTGGCTTAATTTATCGTGGTCAGCAGTTAATCGCGGATATTGTGAAATCAGTAGCGGGGTAACTTATCGTGTTAAAGTTTCGTAGGTTCGGGTGAGTTTGCGAACCCCAACATTTACACGGTGTGCTTGTTTTTGTTGGGTTTCGCTATCGCTCTACCCAACCTACAGAATGGGAAAAACTAGGATGTCATCGATTGTTAGCATCAAGGTTTGGGTGTGTTCGAGGGCTGCCAGAATGGTTAAATAATGATTGCAATCGTCATAACTTAACTGCCTGCCTTTTCTATCTTTTAGCCATTTTTGGCACACTTGATAACCGCCGATATAAAACGCCCATAATTCGGGGGTGACAGCGTCAAAGTATTGGGTTTTGTTGATGTAAATTTTGTTATCTTGGTAGTCGATTTTTTCTACGAGGTTGTCGCCTTCGATGGGAAAACAATGTTCGCTAGTGTACAAACCAAGGTTTGAACTCCATTCATTGGAGCTCAAACCTTGGTTTAGATTCCGTTCATTGGAGTTCAAACCTTGGTTTGGATTTTCATCCATTAAATGCAGACTGACTAATTGCTCGCCTAAATCAGCCAATTGTTTAAACAGGGTTTTATCGCTGATTAACGGCAAACGAGGAAAATCCATTTTTAAAAATTCGGCGTAGCGGGTGCGATACGTTGGGCTGTGAAAGACGGCATATAGAGTGTGGAATACATCTAACGCGCTGACGGTGGTTATAAAATCGCCTTTGTTTTCGGGTATGAAGGTGAGCTGTAAACGGCTTTCTAGGTCGGTGATGAACGCGGGGGAAAAGTTGGGTTTGCGGGTATCGTGGTCTGGATCGTGATCGAATAGGTTGCTTTGTTCGATGGGATAGAGGTAGAGGGGGAAAAGGTAGTTAATGTCATAAGCCGCGCAAGATTTATGTCCGCAAATATTTTGTGTGGCAAAAACATTCCATTTATCAACAGTTCTTCGAGTTGCAATCAAACCTAAATTATCCCCAACCAAAAAATGTTGCATAATTTCATCCCTAGGAAGTTCAACAACATCCTTATGATGATAATAAAAACGCAGGTCAAATGGACGATACAAACACTGGGTAAAATGCTGTTGCCAATCCAGCTGGCGTGATAAATTTTTACGGCACAGGCTTAATTTCCAATCACGAGTATCTTTTAAATCATAGCGTTCAGCAATGTCACTATCGGCTAATTCAAGATTTCTAAAATCGCTAATCCGTTTGTGCAAGGCGTGTTTATCAAAATCAAACACAAAATGGTCACGATGGGTTTTTACCCCAGTTGAGTTAATCGGCATCATCTCAGTGATTTTCCAGCCCGCTTCATACTCAGGCAACAAATCCACATTTTGCGGCACAAACAAATAAAACGGAGCTTGCGGTTTTAAGGTCGTCCAGTGCGTGGTGCTTATATCCTGTTCGGCTAAATACTGATATTTGCCTTTGCGGTCGCCGTACAAATGGGCGTGATATATTTTGACACCATCACCCTCTCCCCCAACCCCTCTCCCTAAGGGAGAGGGGAGTTTTATACCTGTGTCTGTTGGGAACTTTACATCTGTATCTGAGAAAGTTGTACTCTCTTGCTCCCTCCCCTTTTGGGGGAGGGTTGGGGTGGGGGAATCAGTGACTTGCAAATAAATTTTTTCTAACACTGCATCCGTTTGCTGTAAAACCTCATTATTCCAAAAACGCAACACAGTGATACCTTGCTGTATTAAAAATAGGCTTCTTTTTTCATCCGCTGCTCGTCCTGCGTCAGTATTATGCTGTCCGCCATCAATCTCAATCGCCAGTTTTAACTCATGGCAATAAAAATCTAAAATATACGGTGCAATAGGATGTTGACGGCGAAATTTTAAATCTAAAAATCGCCGCGCTCGTAATATTGACCACAGCAATTGTTCTGCGTCAGTCAAGGATTTACGCAACATCCGCGCATTTTTCAATAACCAATCAGGCACTTTTGAATGTTCTTTATTACCTTCTCCCTCAGGAAGAGGGGTTAGGGGTGAGGGTGGTTTATGTTTCACAAAAATCCCAATCGCCACGCCTTGCTGAATATCAAAAACATTTTTATCTGCTGAACCATCGGGCGCGGTTTCTTTTTTCTTGCTGTTACCGTGCAGATCTAAAATATAAATCTCATCAAAATCCTGCAATAACGATTGCCTCATTCCGCGAAAGGTCGGATTATCTAAATAACCATGATTGGTGACGAACGCTAATACCCCGTAACCCGTTTGCATAATGCGCCATTGAGCAAAGCGAATGAATTTTACATAGTCATCCTGCAAACCTTTGGGATTGCGTTCATTCAACGGTAAACCATCAACGAAATAATAATCACGGATTAAGTCGCTAATCCATTTTTCATTGTTCATGGAATCGTAGGAATACGGTGGATTGCCCAAAATCACCATCACAGGCGAATCACGTTTCACGCTACTGGCGGCATTGGCTTCATTGGATAACCATTCGGACAATAACGTGGTTTGTTTGCCATGAGCTTCGTCTAAAGTGTTGGTTAAAAACACCCGCAAACGTTCATCACTTTTAAAATCATAGCCGTAGTCTTTGAGTTGCAAACTTAATTTGATATGCGCAACGGTGTACGCTGCCATTAATAATTCAAAACCATGCACACGCGGCAATAAATGTTTGGAGACATAATCCGACCAGCCGCCTTTATTTTTCTTGGCTATTTGCTGATAAATTTGAGCAATCACGGCGTATAAAAATGTGCCTGTGCCTGTGGCGGGGTCTAGGATTTGGACTTTGTGTATTTCTCCCTCTCCCCCAACCCCTCTCCCTGAGGGAGAGGGGAGTATGTGTTCGCCTCTCCCTCTGGGAGAGGGGCTAGGGGTGAGGGTGGAGCTATCCGCTAAACCTTCTCGCAAACCAAACTGCTTTTTTAGAATCAAATCCACTGAGCGCACGATATACGACACCACGGGTTCTGGCGTGTAATACACCCCGCGCACTTCACGCAATTTAGCATCATAATTAGCGAGAAAGGTTTCATAAAAATGCACCACGGGATCTTCACGGCGAGTGCGTTTGCCAAAATCGGCTAAAATCGCGCCGATGTCGGCACGGTTTAATACCGCGACTAAATGCTCAACCATCCACACTAGCCGCTCGTCTAATTCAATCCCTGCCAGTTGATTAAAAAATTGCCGTAAAAATGGATTGGTTTTGGGGACAAAATGCACAGCGGTTAAGCGGGAAAAATGGGCATTAATCGCGCTGCATTTGGCAGTAAATAAGCCGTAACAGATGGTTTGCGCGACCATATCGGCAAATTCTTCTACCGATAACGTGTCGATTAAAACCTCACGAAAACTTTTGAGTTGCTGGTGAATTTTGCCATTCTCGTCTTCATTCAGATACGCTAAGGCAATCGAATGTTTCATTTGCTGGGCAATATGCGCCATTTTTTTGGCTAAGTCTTCGGGACTATTCAGGGTGATAATCTGAGTTTCGACAAAGGTTTTAATCAAATTTTCAAAGCGATTAACGGCTTCGGTATTGATGATTAATTGCCCATTTTTAGCAACACTGGCAAGTTTCACTGTAAAATCGGGTTGGTATTCACTATTGACAAACCAGCGAAATTCTAAATAATCGGTCAATAGTAAATTATGAAGGGCGGGTAAATATCGCTGTAATTGTTCTGATTTTTGGACTTTGTTTAAATCCACACCAATATCTTTGGCTTCAATATGTCCTATCGGCTCACTGTGTTTGGCAATTTCAAAATCAGGCGCACCGCAGGCAATACGGCGCGGTTCATTGGTGATGTGATAATCGGGCAGCAAGCTTTGCAACAGCGTTTGCAAGGCGGGACGATGAGTGTGTTCGGTGGCATTGCCCGCTTGAATATGGCGGGCTATATCTTGTAGATAGGTGTGAATAACTGAGGACATGGCGGATTTTTTGTCAGTTTGAAAGAAGTCCAATCGTTTTAGAGACTGTGAAAGTATTCATGATTTCAACACGATAAGATGCGCTAATCATAAGGATGTACTGAGGTACGAACGCGCTCGCTCGAAAAATATAACACGAATGACGCGCCTCCTATCGTCGGCACATCATTTCACTGCATCCTTTATTTTTTGCCATATATCAGCGATAGCTTCTTGTGCAGTTATAGTTGTGATTTCATTCTTGGCGATAATCAGAATTACACCATCATCAACATTTTTGCGCCCTATTTTCCATGCGTCAGCAACACGAATACTAAAAGCTTCAATGGCTTCTGGTTGTGTGGTCGGTTAAAATTAAACAAGCAGAAATGCACCCCGTTCTGGGTAAGCAACGGGGTGCATTAATAACGCCTATTTATGCTTTACAGGTTGTGGCTTTAATTTCCAGATGTCATTATTGTATTCATTAATAGTTCTATCGGTAGAGAATTTACCGCTGTTAGCACAGTTTAAAATGCTCATGCGTGTCCAGTGATCTTTATCACGATAGGCATCTTCAACACGTTTTTGAGCATCAACATAACTGCGAAAATCGGCAATTGTCATCCAAGGATCATGCGGACATTTGATAGAATTAATTAAATCATCAAATATATTCGGTTCAAACTGATTAAAAAGTGAAGATTCTATCAGGTGGATGACACGTTGCAGATCATCATCCATGTCAATAATCGCCAATGGGTCATAATGATTGCGTCGCGCGACAATTTGCTCTTCCGTCAAACCAAACAGAAAAAAGTTGTCATCGCCGACTTCTTCACGAATTTCAATATTCGCGCCATCCAGTGTGCCGATAGTAATCGCGCCATTCATCATCAGCTTCATATTGCCAGTACCTGAAGCTTCTTTGCCAGCAGTGGAAATTTGTTCAGATAAATCAGCCGCTGTACATATTTTTTCCATCGCCGATACCCGATAATCAGGAAGGAATAACAGTGTCAATTTATCGCCTACCTGTGGGTCTGAATTAATGACATTGGACACATTATTAATAAACTTGATGATTTTTTTTGCCATCAGGTAACCAGGTGCAGCTTTGCCACCGATTAACACGCATCTTGATACCCAGTTATGAGTATCGCCTCTTTTAATGCGGTCATAAAGGTGTATCACATGCAGCACGTTTAATAACTGGCGTTTATATTCATGGATGCGTTTAACTTGCACATCAAATAAGGCATCGGCATTGAGATGGAGAGAACCATCATATTGACCTTTTTTATACGCAACTAAACGCTCTTTTGCAGATTGTTTAATGTTGCGCCAGCGTTTTCTAAAATTGACATCGTTAGCGTAAGGTTCTAGCTTTTTCAGTTGTGATAAATCCGTTATCCATCCCTTGCCTATGACTTCTGTTATCAAATGGGCAAGTTCTGGATTACAGCCTGCTAACCAACGACGTGGGGTTACGCCATTGGTTTTGTTGTTAAATTTATGTGGCCATAACTCATAAAAATCACGGAATAAACCTTGTTGCAGCAACTGGGTGTGTAATTGCGCCACCCCATTAACAGAAAAACTTGCTACCAGTGCCAAATGAGCCATTCTGACATACTGTCCACCGCCTTCTTCGATGATGGACATAGAGCGCAAACGTTCGCCTTGTCCTGGCCAGTGCATCGCTACTTCTGCCATAAAGTGGGCATTAATAGCAAAAATAATATCCATTATTCGGGGTAATAAGCGTTGCATTAAGGTCACAGACCATTTTTCCAAGGCTTCGGGCAACAGAGTGTGATTGGTGTACGCCATAGTAGCGCGAGTAATTTTCCATGCGTCATTCCACGGTACACCATGAATGTCCATCAATAAACGCATCAGTTCGGGTATGGCAATACTTGGATGGGTGTCATTGAGTTGAAAACAGTTTTTTTCTGCAAATTGCGAAAAATCTTTACCATGTGAACTAATCCAATGCGTCAACACATCTTGTAAGCTAGCGGACGCTAGGAAATATTGTTGTCGCAGTCTTAATTCTTTGCCGTTTTCGCTACTATCATTCGGATACAGCACCATCGTGATATTTTCGGCGGCAATTTTAGCTGCAACGGCTTCAGCGTAATCGCCCGCATGAAACTCATCTAAATTGAATTCTTCGGTAGCGACCGCTTTCCATAGCCGTAGGGTATTGACTGTGCCGTTTTGATAACCAGGAATAGGGGTATCGTAAGGCATGGCTAACACATCATTGGTACCGACCCAGCAAAAACGTTGTTTACCGTTTTCATCCAAATGATCTTCAATGCGACCGCCAAATTTAATACGATGTGAATATTCCAGTCGTTCAATTTCCCAAACATTGCCGTGACGTAACCAATGGTCGGGCTTTTCAATCTGTTCACCATTGACAATACTTTGCGTGAACATACCGTATTCGTAACGTAAGCCATAACCGATAACGGGCAATTGCAAGGTGGCACAGCTGTCGATAAAACAGGCAGCAAGCCGACCTAAACCGCCATTGCCTAGCCCTGCATCCTGCTCGCAGGCAATCAGCTCTTCAATTGCAATGCCAAGATCGTACATGGCTTGGGTCACGGTATCGGTAACGCCCAAATTAAGCATCGCGTTACTCAACGTGCGTCCCATCAAAAATTCCATAGAAAGATAATAACCGCGTCTACAGTTATTATCTTTATAGGTTTGGTGGGTGGCTTTCCAGCGTTCCATCAACCGATCTCTAATCGCCATTGACAAGGCTTCACCTGCATAAAATGGCGAGCTAGTGTGTTCATCACGTCCCAGTAAATGCACATAATATTGTTTAAAATCATCAATAAAATCCTTTTTTTTCATACCCTGTTCGGGCAAATGAGTAATTGATGATAAATTAAGTTTGCTGATTGCAAATTTGTTAGTTAGCATTATTTTTTTTCCTGAAGTGAGTAAATCAAAAATTCGTTAGCCTTGCGCCTTTTGTCTCGCGCCTTTGTTTTTCAGTTTTTTACCTTTTGCCGCTGCAATTAAGCGTGCATTAGCTAATTCAATCAGCGTTTCTTGAACGCCATTTTTATTTTGCTTATCTTTGGGATGCCGCTGACTATACTGCCCATCCGCTTGCATGTCCCAAACACTGCGTTGATTATCTAGCTGCACTGTTAATAGTTGTCGTAGCGCGGCTTGTAATTCAGGTTTTTGTACAGGAGTGACTACTTCGACACGACTTTCTAAGTTACGAGTCATGCAGTCAGCCGAACCAATAAAATACTCTTCTTCTCCACCATTTTGAAAATAAAAAATTCGCGAATGTTCCAAAAAACGTCCGACTATACTAATCACCCGCACATTGTCAGAAAGCCCTGCAATATGAGGTCTTAAGCGGCAAGTGTCACGAATAATTAAATCAATTTTTACCCCTGCTTGAGAGGCGCGATACAGCGCGGCAGTAATATCAACATCTTCCAAGGCGTTCATTTTAAATTGAATCAAGCCCTGATTTTTTTCACTGTGCTTGCTGATTTCACGATCAATTTTTTTCAATAAACTGGGTTTCAATAATTTAGGTGCGGGTAACAAACTTTTATAATTACGTTTCGGTACTAAGCCAGTGGTTAAATAATTGAATAACTCGGTTAAATCTTCACCGATTTGCTGATCGCAGGTCAAAATACCCAAATCAGTATAAATCCGCGCCGTACCTGCATGATAATTGCCAGTGC
Source organism: Methylococcales bacterium (assembly GCA_037133675.1). Classification (GTDB taxonomy): domain Bacteria; phylum Pseudomonadota; class Gammaproteobacteria; order Methylococcales; family Methylomonadaceae; genus UBA4132. Next base: position 1,692 of record JBAXNR010000028.1, on the reverse strand, counting down.
CGATGTGCGCATAACGCCGCAAGCCGTTAAAATCCTGACGCACCACATACACGACTTTGCTGTGGGTTTTTAAACCGACCACACCATAGGTCACATGAACGCCCGCGCTTTCCATGCGATGCGCCCATTTTATATTCGCCGATTCATCAAAGCGGGCTTTTAATTCCACCACCACCGCCACCTGTTTACCACTTAACGCGGCATCAATTAGGTATTGAATAATTTTAGACCCTGCTGATGTGCGATACAGGGTCATTTTAATAGCTTGTACATTCGAGTCACGACTGGCTTCTTTGACAAAACGCTCAACCGTAGTCACGAACGATTCATAAGGATGTTGCAATAAAATTGTGCCTTGATCGCGAATCGCATGAAAAATATTGGGCGCGTTCAACAGTTTTGGATGATCGCAGGGATGATGTGGGGGATCGAGCAAATCTGGGCGGTCAATGCTTACAAACTGAAATAAATCTGACATTGCCATGAGGCTATCAAAGCTAAATATATCTTGTGTATCTAAACCTAGTTCAGCCATCAACCTGCCGCGTTGTAACGCGGCCATATTTTCGGACACTTCAAGACGGACGACTGAGGCAAATTTACGCTCGCGCAATTCCGATTCAATCATTTGCAATAAATCGTCTGCTTGTTCTTCGTCTTGTTCAGTGACTGCATTGCGGGTCACACGAAACAGTTCGCAAAAAGCAACGTTCATATCAGGGAATAGCATATCCAAATTATTCGACATTAAGTCACCTAAAGCGACATAACTATGCTCATTGCCGATTTGAATAAAGCGTTTTATGCTGGGACTCACTGGCACTTTAATTCGTACTAGCGTCATATTCTCGATTTCAGTTGAGTAAATTCCCGCCAGTAAATTCAATGACAAATTAGAAATAAATGGAAAAGGATGGGCTGGATCAATCGCTTGTGGCGTAACCAGTGGAAAAATATTAATAATATAATGTTCACGCATGGTTTTTTGCTGTTCTTTAGACAGCTTATTGTAAGGCACGATACGAATGTTTTGCTGCTCAAGTAAATCAAGAAGCTGAGTTAATAAGGTTCTTTTTTTCGCTTCAATCTCGCGTACCAACGCATAACACTCGGTAATTTGTTGCTGTGAGCTACGCCCATCAACACTAAGCTCACTAATGCCCGCGCCCACTTGTTGCTTCAAGCCGCCAATGCGTTTCATAAAAAACTCATCCAGATTGGAACTGACAATAGCGATAAATTTAACCCGCTCTAATAACGGCGTACGCTCATCCTCCGCTTCCCATAACACCCGCTTATTAAATTCCAACCATGTTAATTCACGGTTTAAATACCATTCTGACGCGCTAAGATCAAAGTGTTGATTGACGGGTATTGCGGGTTCATCGATAGAGGTGTGGCTAGTCATAGTGATTCTTCATTATATAGTTTGGTTGTAAAAAGCGTGCCAGTTATACGCTAGGGTTGCGACAGTATTATTAACTTATGTTACGCATTGTCCACGATAAACTGTTTTTTGTATTGGTCGTGCAGCTACTAACCTTTGGTGCTAGTTTAAATTAAGCAGCTAAAACATTAAGCTATTATTTTTAATGGAGTCCAATAGCTTTAGAGACTGTGAAAGTATTAATCACTCTAAGCAAAATATTCATTTTTAGATACTGTACAATCAAACCCGTCATTCTGGCAGGG
>JBAXNR010000027.1:0-41509 GCA_037133675.1 Methylococcales bacterium | reverse complement strand
CCAACACTGCCGTTTAATTATTGCTTGCTTTCTAGGGAGCAAGACGGTATCTATATTAGCGCACCTTATCGAGTTTATTATTCAATCATAAATGGTTGCGTGATGCCTCGTTGCTTGATGGGTTCGTTCCTCACCCATATTACGGACTCGAACAATGTTAAACTATCGCTAACACACCGCATTCCCCAAATCACAAAACACGTTTTAAGGAAACACCATGTTAATTAAACTCACAGGCGGCATGGTCTACGACCCTGCCAGCGGCATAGACGGACAACAACAGGATATTTATATTCAGGATGGGCGTATTGTAAATAAGCCTGTCGGCGATTTTTTGCTGGATAAAGAATATGATTTGCAAGGCAAAATCGTGATGTCGGGTGCTATTGATATGCACACCCATATTGGCGGCGGTAAGGGTAATATTGCGCGGACTTTGTTGCCAGAAGACCATCGTCAAGACCCCGTACACCGTAGCGATATTACTCGTTCTGGTTGCGGTCATGCCATGCCTAGCACCTTTGTGACGGGCTATCGGTATGCGGAAATGGGTTATACCGCTGGTTTTGAACCTGCGGTATTGCCGATTAATGCCCGTCAAGCCCACATGGAAATGGCAGACATACCGATTTTGGATAAAGGCGGTTATGTGATGCTGGGCAGTGATGATTATTTGCTGCGAATGCTGACCGCTAAAAAAGATCAGAAAGCGATTAATGATTATGTGGCGTGGACGATGCACGGCGCGAAAGCCATCGGCGTTAAAGTGGTCAATCCAGGTGGGATTAATGCGTTTAAATTTAACCAACGCCAGCTAGATTTAGACGAACAAAACAGCCATTACGGTGTCACTCCGCGTGAAATTCTGCAAGTGTTAGCCACCGCAGTGAAAGAAATCGGTGTGCATCATCCGTTACACGTTCATGGTTGTAATTTAGGCGTGCCTGGTAATATGCAAACTACGCTGGATACTATTCAGGGCATAGGTGGTTTGCCGATGCACTTAACGCATATTCAGTTCCATAGCTACGGTACGGAAGGCGATTTAAAATTCTCTTCGGGTGCTGCACAAATTGCCGAAGCGGTGAATGCCAACAAAAACATCACCATCGATGTCGGACAAATTTTATTCGGGCAAACCGTCACCGCCTCAGGCGACAGTATGCGCCAACACGCCAATAATAAATTTGCCAGCCCCAATAAATGGGTGACGATGGATATTGAATGTGATGCAGGTTGTGGCGTTGTACCGTTTAAATACAAAGATAAAAACTTCGTCAATGCACTGCAATGGGCGATTGGTTTGGAAACCTTTTTATTGGTCAACGATCCGTGGCGCATTTTCTTAACCACTGACCATCCAAACGGCGCACCGTTTATGAGCTATCCGCATTTAATCCGCTTGCTGATGGATAGAAGTTTCCGTAATGATGTGTTAGCGACCATTCACCCCGAAGCGCAGAAAATGACGACGCTGGCAAGCATAGAACGCGAATACACGTTGCAAGAAATCGCTATTATGACCCGTGCAGGGGCAGCAAAACTCATTGGTTTACACGATAGAGGCGGTTTAAGCGCGGGCAACTGGGCGGATATTACCGTTTATACCGATAATAGCAACCGTCAACAAATGTTTGAAAAACCCGATTATGTGTTTAAAGACGGTCAATTAGTGGTAGTGAATGGCAAGGTGGTTTCGACTAAGTGGGGAACAACGCACGTCATGAAACCCGACTTTGATCCATCGGTTGAAAAAGGCTTGAAAGAGTATTTTGATAAATATCTAACTATGAAACTGGGCAATTTTAAAATCAGTGATGATGAAATTACCGAAGATGGGCGCGGTAGTTTAACAGTGCATCCGCTGAGAAATTAACGGCGTAGACCTGTCAGGTTTTAAAAACCTGACAGGTCTATATCATCTAAAATCTATTCAACAACACCGCTTCACTCCCCGCCATTTTTCATCTTGCCATTGTTTAAAAAACGCTTTTTTACTAAGTGGTTCACCGTCGGCTGAATGATGTTGAGCATAATGAATTAAATACCGCTCATAGGCATCATCACCCGATAATTGTCGAATGGCTTGCCAAAAAAACTTAATGGATTTGAACATAATTAATCTCTCACCCAGTCTTCAACCAAACGGCTAGGGATGTGCGGTGATTCGGTCAAAGCGGGAACGGGTTTACCCATCAGATAACGCACACACACGCGCACCATATCAAACACAATCAGCCACAATAAACAGACGAAAAACACCGTGATGACGGCATCAAGTTGAAAATTAAAAATCAGTTTGGGTGCGATAGCGGCTTTATCAGGTGGCAATAAACCTGCGGCTAATTTAGACGATAAATCATTAGCCGCCGCCAAAAAGCCAATGCGAATATCGTCACTGGTGAGTTTTTGCCACGCGGCTGTGCTGGTGATAATAATCAGCCATAACAACGGTGCGCCTGTGATAAATGCAAACTTGCCTTTATCGGATTTAACTAAAATCCCTGTGGCAACACACAAGGCAATCGCGGCTAACATTTGATTAGCAATACCAAACAACGGCCACAAAATATTCACGCCGCCGTTAGGGTCAATCACACCGATATACAAAAAATAACCCCACGCCGACACCACCACCGCACTGGTAAAAATCACCGAAGGCAGCCATGACGTTTGCCCCATTGCTGCCCATTTATTGCCTAAAATATCTTGCAACATAAACCGCCCGACGCGTGTTCCCGCATCCAGCGTGGTCAAAATAAAAATCGCTTCAAACATAATGGCGAAGTGATACCACAACGCCAACATACTTTGACCAAAGGCACTACCGAAAATACTTGCCATGCCTACTGCTAAGGATGGTGCGCCACCTGTGCGAGCAAATAACGTGGCTTCACCCATTTGTTGCGCTAATAACTGCATTTGCTCAACGGTGACGGGATAACCCCATGAAGAAATTTTAGCGACGGCATCGACGGCTTCTTTACCGACCACGCCTGCTGAACTGTTAATGGCAAAGAATACCCCTGGGTCTAATACAGTCGCGGCTATCATTGCCATAATCGCTACAAACGATTCCAACAGCATTCCGCCATAACCAATCATGCGAATGTCTCGTTCATTGGTTAATAGTTTAGGCGTTGTACCTGATGCAATCAGCGCGTGAAAACCAGAAATCGCGCCGCAAGCAATGGTAATAAATACAAACGGAAATAATTTGCCGCCAAAAATAGGTCCAGTGCCATCGATGAATTGGGTAATCGCGGGCATTTTGACATCAGGTTGGAGCAAAATAATCGCCACGGCTAATAATGTAATCGTGCCGAGTTTCATATACGTTGATAAATAATCACGCGGGGCTAATAACAACCACACAGGTAAAATAGCCGCCGCAAAACCATACGCCATCACCCACCACGCCAGCGTTAAGCCTTCGTGGTCAAACAGCACGCGTAAAGTCGCGCTTTCATCAATCACACGTCCACCTGCAACCGCCAATAACAATAACACCACGCCCAATGCCGAGGCTTCTAACACCTGTCCGACGCGGATATAACGCATATAAACGCCGACTATCATGGCAATCGGAATGGTCGCTGATACGGTAAACGTTGCCCACGGACTGTGTTTCATGGCATTAACCACCACCAAACCCAGCACCGCAATCAAAATAATCATAATGGCAAAGGTAGCGATTAACGCCGCCGTACCGCCTAACGCGCCTAATTCATCTCGCGCCATTTGCCCCAAACTTTTGGCATCACGGCGGGTGGATAAAAACAGCGTTACCATATCTTGTACGCAACCGCCTAACACTGCGCCGAATAATATCCACAGCGTTCCAGGCAAATAACCAAACTGCGCAGCCAATGTTGGCCCAACTAACGGCCCAGGTCCTGCGATTGCGGCAAAATGATGACCGAACACTATCCATTTATTAGTTGGCACAAAATCGCTGCCATTTTCTAGCCGTTCGGCAGGGGTGGCGCGGGTTTCATCCACCATTAATACGGTCGTTGCAATCCACGCGGCATAAAAACGGTAGCCTATGGCATAGACACACAACGCAGCGGTAATAAACCACAGTGCGTTAATCGGTTCGCCGCGATTTAAAGCAATGCCAGATACTGCCGAAGCACCCAGTACCGCAACTGCTATCCACAGTGTGTTTTTTAGTAATGTATTCATGATTCATATTCTTTATGATTGTAGATTTAGTGAGTGATTATCCTGAAAACAATAAATGGAGTAAAACAGCTTTAGCTATTTTATAGCCAATAGTTGAAGCTATTGGACTCCTAATCAGTGTGTCACTTGGGCGTTGGTGCATGAATAAAATACAAATAAATCAAAGGGTTATATTTATTGGATTGATGGTTTTTGATGAAAAACAGCCGTTTTTTACTAAAAACATCATAAATAAACGGCGTAACACATTGATTGCAAATGACTTTATTCATGCACCAACGCCTGTCACTTGTGCAAAAAAAGACAATTCCTATAGCGCATCACTCGTAGGGCGTGAATAATGGAGCTTTTTTACAGTATGCAACGCACTCTATGAGTTTACGCTATCAAATCAATATCCGAATTTTTTTCCTGTCCTTGTCTGTGCTACTGCTAGGTGGTTCTATTGCAATCTGGCAGGCACGGATTGCGGTCAATAAAGAAGTGAATTCATCAATTCAACTCGCCGTTAAACTGATTAGCTTTGGTTTTTCTCACAGTTCACAAACACCCGACTGGTTGCCACAACTAAACGCGCTGGAAGAAATCCGCCATTTAACGGTGCGAATACAACAACCCTCTGGGCAGATTATGAGTTTTCCGCATACGAATTCGTCTAGCAATGATGAACACAATCCGCCACAATGGTTTATTAATCTGGTGCAAGGCGAACCACTTAACACGCAACATACTCTGACACTCAATGATGGCAAACAGCTCACGCTACTGATTCAAGCCAATCCACTCGATGAAATTACCGAAGTGTGGCAAGAAAATATCGCTTTTTTTACCTCATTTTGTTCATTGACGTTGCTGAGTTTTTTCGCGGTTAATTTAGTGTTCAACAAAACCCTGAACTCCATTACTACTATCGTCAACGCACTAAACGTCATTGAATCTGGACAATATCAGCAAAAACTACCACCTTTTGCTATCAAAGAATACGCTGATATTGCCAACGCGATTAACCAACTCGCCAGCAAACTCAATGCCGTTAAACGTGAAAACCGCGCCCTCGCTCAGCACACACTAGAAATCCAAGAAGATGAACGCCAACGTCTAGCGCAAGAACTACATGACGAATTGGGGCAATCACTGACTGCGATAAAAGTCATGGCTGTCACCACCACACGACCCAAAGCCGATATTAAGCAAAGCACCGATGCTATCATCAGCACCTGTGACCACTTAATGACGGTGGTACGCTCCATGATGCACCAACTACACCCTTTAGTTTTGACTGAGTTGGGTCTAAAAGCAACGCTGGAAGATTTGATTAATCACTGGGCAATCAGACAACCCACCTTAAAAATCAACCTAGACTGCACCAATGAAGCGGATAAATTGGATGCTAAAATTGCCATTCAACTGTTCAGAGTCGTACAGGAATGTTTAACCAATACTGTGCGTCATGCCGAAGCCACTCATGCTAATATCAGCGTGGCAATTGATCAGCACAGTCTGCAATTAACGGTATCAGATAATGGACAAGGCTGCATAAACAGTGAAAAAACAGGCTTTGGCTTATTGGGTATGAAAGAACGTATTAATAGTTTAGGCGGTGAATTTACGCTACAAAATCAACCCCAACAAGGCATGACCATCCTTGCGAGCATTCCCCTGTCATGAACACACCGATAAAAATTATTTTAGTAGACGATCACGCGATTGTTCGTGCGGGTTTTCGGATGTTATTAGCCACCGAAGACAGTATTAATGTTATTGCCGAAGCTGAACGCGGCGAACAAGCTTGTCAGCTTTACAGTGAATGTCAGCCCGATGTGCTGGTAATGGATTTATCCATGTCGGGTATCGGTGGCTTAGAAGCGATTAGGCGAATCTGTCACCGTGACAGCAATGCTAAAATATTAGTATTCAGCGTCCACGATGAAAGCGTGTATATCGACCGCGCCATCAACGCAGGTGCAAAAGGCTATATCAGCAAAAACGCCCATCCTGACATATTGATTGAAGCGATACAAATCGTTGCCGCTGGTGAACTGTATATTGAACATGGCTTATTGAAACAAACTGAACCCTCAGCTAATGAACCCCTACCCAGCGGAGACGACTACAAAGCCATTATAGAATCATTATCCGCCAGAGAATTCGATGTGTTTTTATTATTGGCAAAAGGTTACACAGCCCACAAAATTGCCGATGAACTGTGCCTAGGTTACAAAACCATTGCCAATTACGGCACACAAATCAAAAGCAAACTGAAAGTATCTACGGCAGCAGAGTTAGTGCATATTGCGATTTTGTTGGGCATGATAAAAACGGAGTAAAGTGTCATGATTTTTGATGGGAAAATATCGCACGCACCCTATATTTACAGTGTTAACGTCGTCAGTAATTCCACGACCGAATCTTCACAAGCACCACAGCCTGTAGTCGCGCCTGTCGCATTGGCGATTTTTTCCAGCGTGTTGACTTCATTAGCAATCAACGCCTTAATTTTTGCTTCCGTTGTTCCGCTACAGTGGCAAATAAGTGGGTCTTGTTCATTTGGAGGATTGTTATTCATATATTGATTTGATGCTATTTAAGAAGAAAAACGACGCGGCTAGTTAATCGTTTACAATAAGATGAAAAACAGTGGAGTGCTTGTCAGCTTGCACACCAAGATAGCCACCTCTTACAAAAGATTACTATGCGACAAACCAGACTATACACTCCGATACCTTTAACTAACAATCAAGCTATCGAGCTTGATGACGACAACGCCCATTATGTCAGAACCGTATTGCGGCTAAAAAAAGATGCTCAAATTATTCTGTTCAATGGGCTAGGTGGCGAATATTTTGGCATTGTTACCGAAGTAAGTCGAAAATCCGTGCGTATCGTGCTTGAACAATGGATTGAGCGTAGCGTGGAATCACCGCTACAATTAAGTTTAGGCTTAGGAATTTCACGCGGTGATAGAATGGATTTAACGGTACAAAAATCAGTAGAACTGGGTGTGCATCACATCAGCCCGTTATGCACAGAACGCTGTGTGGTGCAGTTTAACGCCGAAAAAAAATCCCACCGCTTAACGCATTGGCAAAAAATAGCTCAACACGCCGCTGAACAGAGCGGTAGAACGCTATTACCGCAATTCACTGACATTACAACGCTGTCAGACTGGCTACCTCAGCAGCAAGGCTTGAAGGTATTTCTTGATCCCTATGCCAATACGTCACTCGCTGAATTAAGCCCGATTGATAATAAAGTAACCTTACTAACAGGGCCTGAAGGTGGTTTTTCTTCTGCTGAACGTGAATTGGCAACAGCGGCAGGTTTTATTGCTGTGCGTTTAGGCAGTCGTATTTTAAGAACTGAAACCGCTTCCTTAGCCGCCTTAGCCGCCGTGCAGATGTTGTGGGGTGATTTTGGAGTTTCATCTTGAACGCGAAAATTGGCAGTGTTATGTTGCAAACTTGCCAGCAAAGTTTACGCATAGCGTTTTATGCCCTAGTACCCTTACTGGTGTTGCTGGTCGCTATTTCGCTGTCTTGTCTATTGGCTTTTTTTGTTATTAAAGGCGTGGGAGATGTTGTTCCCTTTCAAAAGATTATCAGCAAATCAACCCAGCTTTTGTTGATTTTAAGTATTTTTCCCACCATGAAATTACTTAATATCGACAAAGAGCAACTAGGCTTTGCTGCACGTCCTATTTTCCTCAAACAATTAGGGCAAGGCTTGGTGTTAGGTTTGCTCACCTTACTACCGATTTTTGTAATTCTGTATATTGCAAAAATTAATGTATTTGATACCACCATACACTGGACGCTTGGTTTAGTAGTGGCAAAACTCGCCTATAGTTTATTTTTGGCGTTAATTATTTCGCTGATTGAAGAGCCGTTATTTCGCGGTATCCTCATTACAGGGTTGAGCAAAAAAATGCCTGTTGTTTTAGCGATAATCATCAGTGCAATTTATTACGCAAGCCTGCATTTTTTAGATAACAATATCGTCATACCTGCTCAAGACGTACATTTATTCAGTGGTTTTGCCTTATTGGGCGGCGCATTTGCCAACGTATTTAATCCCATAATGTTTTCATCGATTCTAGCCTTGATAATGGTAGGTATTTTTTTAGGCATTGTCAGAACCCAAATAAAAACCAGTTTAGGGCTATGTATTGGCTGTCATGCGTGTTGGGTCTGGCAAATAAAAATGAGCAAAAGTTTATTTGATACCAATATGCTTTCAGACTACCTTTATTTAGTTGGCAATTATGATGGCATTATTGGCTCTTTAGTCACGGGCTGGCTGACGCTCGAAATCGTTAAATATTTTATCTATCGACACTATATTCTATCTAAACGATAACACTCAGGTGCAATAGCTGTTGGACGATTGAGCAACAAATCAACCAACAATTGTGCGGATGCCGGTCCCATGACTAAACCATTTCTAAAATGCCCTGCGTTGATGCTTAAATTAGCAATACTTGGATGCCTGCCGATATAAGGCACGCCATATTCAGTTCCAGGTCGTAAACCTGCCCAGTGTTTAATGACAGGATAATTATTCAGTGCGGGTAATAAATCAACCGCAAAACCAGCGAGTTGATCGTAAGCCTTAGTTGACGTGGTTTTGTTAAACGCCTCGTGTTCAACCGTACTACCCGCCAAAATTTTTCCATCCAAACGTGGAATTAAGTATTGATCATTATCCAAAACAATATGGCGCAACGTGTCTGGCTTAGCATCAAATAACACCATTTGTCCTTTGACAGGGGCAATATTAGGCGTGTTACTACCAATAAACTGTTGAAATAACTTCCCCGTCCACGCCCCAGCCGCAATAATCAGCTCATTCACGGCAACAACGCCTTGCGTAGTTGTAATGGCGGTAACGCGCTGGTCATCGTGACTAACAGAGATTAACTCACAGTGTTCACGCAAATCACAGCCGTGGTTAATTAAATACTGCTTCAATGAGCGCACCAAACGTGGATTACGCGCCTGAGCAATGCTGGGCATCCATAACGGATTAACTGGCGTAGTGTTTAGCTCGGCAAAAAATGCGCTATTCGCCTGTTGATAGCTAATAGCATTATTTTCACACCAGTCCACAGCGGCGGTAAAATCTGGATTTTTGGTAATTAATAAACCACAAGGATTCCATTCGGGATCTATTTGTGTGTCGCTAAATAGCTCATCTGCCAAATTAGGATAAAGTTGCAAACTTTGTAGCACTAAACGGGTAATCGCATCCGCTTGTCGCCACGGATATAAGGGTAATAAAATTCCACCGCCTGCCCACGACGATTCTTGACCCAATAAATTTTTTTCAATAACGGTAACGCTGACTCCTGTTTTAATAAGTTCTCTCGCTGTTAGTAGCCCGATAATGCCGCCACCGATAATGGTAATGTCTGAGTGTGTGGTCATGAGATAATTAGCTATAATTGATGTTAATGGAAAGGGTAAGTTAATTATAACCTATGAAAAAAGTCGCGACGAACGTAGGGTAATGCAACTAAATTACAAATTGTATTTTTGATAATTTTTGTTGTTTTTTATAGACAATAGTTGCTATTTAAGGCGTATATTTCATTACTTATTGATAATTAAAGAATAATTGATATGAAAAAAATCCGCTTAAAACTTGTAGCGAATTAGTTTTACTGCTAATATGACCTCCGTAACAGGGCTTTGTTGTATTAAAGCCAATTTTTTGTAAGATAACAACCTCATGAGGGGGCTCAATGACTTTTAAACAAACTAAATTAGTGCTAGGTATTGCTACATTAGCTATGGGTGCTGCCCTAGTTTCTCCACAAGCCATGGCACACAAAAGTAGCAAAAAACATCACCATGCAAGTCAGCCATCGTACAGCCACAGTCAACCATCGTACAGCAAAGTTGACGCATTAGAAGCCCAACTTCGTGCGGTTCAAGATGAAGTTGCTGCGTTAAGAGCGCAACAAGCGGGTGGTTCTACTCCAGCGCAAACGGCTAAAATTGAAGAATTGGAACAATGGGCTGCATCTGTTAAAGCTGCGCCAGTTATCGAAAAAACTAAAGACAACATGGTGTTCTTCCGTGGTGGTTACGGACATTCTAATGCCACAAGAGGCGGTACATTAGATCCCACAACTGTTGGTGCTCTAAGCAGCATCAATGGTGTCGGTAATGGTCGTATGGCTGATAAAGACGCATGGTATGCTGGTGCAGGTTTCGACTTCAGCTTGAACAATAACTTGTTCGGTTTGATGGACAACACTGAAGTCTTGGCTGAACTGATGTTTGATTACAAACAGTATGCACAGGGCTCCGCAAACGGTATTTCTAATGCACCTGGTCAGATTGGTGTAGCTAATGCGGCTAATGTAGGCGTGATAGGTCTTGCTCCTCTAACTGTTAATAACCAAGCTGCAACAGTGAGTCAATTTACGTTAGCGGCTTCACCAAAAATTAAATTCTTGAAAGGCAGTGCTTTCAGACCTTGGTTAATTCCTGTTGGTCTTGAAGTTAATGTTGTCAGCCCACCATCTAATGCAATTACTGTATTAAGTCCAGGTATGCAATTCGGTTTAGGTGCGGATTACAAAATCTGGAAAGATTTGTATATCGGTGCTGATGCCCGTTATCACAAAACACTCGGTTCAACTGATGGTGTTAGAACTGACGGCGTAACTGCTGGTGGTTACCTCGGTATTGGTTTCTAAGCTAAACGTTTAAAATCGATTCAAAAGGAGAAGGAGGGCTTTTAAATCCCTCCTTTTTTTTGCTTAAAAATTGCCTACCTCTTAGACCTGCTAGGTTTTAAAAACCTAGCAGGTCTTATCAGTATTAATCGGCTTAACAATGAAAACTCTTTATCCTGAAATCCAACCTTTTAACAGTTTTTTTCTCGACACCGACAGCCAACACGCCGTTTATGTAGAGCAAAGCGGTAATCCTGAGGGTATTCCTGTGATTTTTTTGCATGGAGGTCCGTGTTCAGGCACTAAGCCCGATCATCGGCGATTTTTTAATCCGCAACGCTATCATATTATTCTATTCGATCAACGTGGTTGCGGCTTGTCGTTACCGTTTGGTGAACTGGAAAATAACACCACCCAAGATTTATGTGCCGATATGGAGCGCATACGCACCCACCTTGATATTAAACAATGGCTAGTGTTTGGTGGTTCTTGGGGCGGGGCGTTGGCGTTGTACTATGCGCAACAGCACACCGACAAAGTTCAGGGACTTATTATTCGGGCGGTATTTTTAGCACGGCAACGGGATTTAGAATGGTTTGCCAAAGACGGTGTTGGACGAATTTATCCCGAACAGTGGCAACGCTTAATCGCCAGTATTCCTAATGCCAGCCATTATAATTTAGTCGAAGATTGCTATGAGGCTTTATGGAGCAAAGACGAAGTCACCCAACGACGAGTTGCCAAAGAATGGCTAGCATGGGGAGCGCAAGTCGCTTTAGGCAATGATTATCAACCGACCGATGAACCTATCAGTGAAAAAACCCTCAAGCAAGCGCGTATGGAACTGCATTATGCCAAGCATCGTTATTTTATTGACGAAAACCAACTCTTAGCCAATTGCCACCTTTTAGCCTCAATTCCGACTGTGATTATTCACGGACGCAGAGATTTAGTGTGTCCTATTGAAGCGGGACTGAGTCTGCATAAAGCTATGGCTCATGCGGACTATATTATTCTGCCCCATGCAGGACATATTGCCCAAGGTGAGGATATGATAGACGCGCTGGTTTCTGCAACTGATCGCTTTGCAGAAAATCACTCTCTCTTAAACTAGCAAACACCTCATGTAGTGTTTTTGAGTAAATTGAACGCGAAGACGCTTGATAATTAGAATCCATTTATGAACTTTAAAATTATTTTTTATCTTATTTTTATGACTTTCGGTATCAGTACAAACAGCTACGCAACAGAGCTAAAAAACTTACCCCTTTGCCCCAGCAGCCCTAATTGTGTGTCTAGCCAAGCCACCGATAAAGAACACTTTATCGCGCCCTTTAAAATAGTGGGTGCGATTAATACTGCCTCTGCTGCTTTAAAAAACGCGCTACTCGATCAAAAGCGCACGATTATTACAGCGGAGACAGAAAATACACTTCATGCAGAAGCCACGTCGCTAATTTTTCGCTTTGTTGATGATGTTGATGTGATTTTAGATAGCGAGGCACGCTTATTTCACATTCGTTCTGCATCACGCATGGGTTATGGTGATTTTGGTGTCAATCGTAAACGTGTTGAATCTGTGCGTTCTCAGTTACAAGCGGCTGGGGTGATTGAATAAGTAAGCGGGGATAATGTTTGGCAAAACCCCACCGTATCACTTCAGGCATTTAATGCTTGAGAGTATGCTCTGTCGTATTCGGGAATATGACTGTCAAACCAAGACTTAATTAACTGGCAGATTCTTTCGGTTAATTCCAACTCACCTGCCTGAATTTTTATTTCCATTGCAGTACAAGTGTCCAGTAGTTCGATATGTTCTATTTTATGGCGTTCATAGCCTATAAAATTTTTTGCTATCATTTCACGTTCTTCATGGGCAAAATGTGCTGCAACAACGCCCAGCAAAATTTTTAATTGTTCTGTAATTTCAGTGTTTCCCGCGCCATCTGTTCTCAGGTCATAGAGTATATTCAGATTTTGAAACACCTGTTGGTGTTCATTATCAGCAAAGCCAACATTTGTACCATGTTGTTCAACAGTCCACGTCATTAAAGACATAATTTACTCCTCATTAGATTATTATTTTTCATTTCGTTATATTACAAATCAGAGCAAACTGCGAGAGTATGTAATACATAGTTATTTCAGTCGATTTTGGTGATTCATAGCGACTGATTAATACATCCTTGATGTAGCTCCTGCACCAATTGTCCAAATATTTCCTCACGACCTTCAAATAAACGATTGACGGCAGTGCGTCCATCTAAGCTATTGCGTATGGCTAACCGTTCTTCGTGATTGTTAATCAAGCGTAATGCTGCTTGTATGTAATCTTCAGTCGTGGTGGTCACTAGCCAACTGGGTAGCCCCAGTCGCTCAAATAAACCTTGATCAATATGTTCATGGGGTTCATTGCCTGATTTACAGACACCGACTAAACCAACCGACATTAAATCAACAATACCATTCATATTACCGAAAGGAAACGGATTGATATATAAATCACAGTTGGCTATTTGCTGTAAATAATAGGCGTAACCCTGTTGTTGATTCACGGTTGCCCACTGTCCTAAACAACGCTCAACCACTTGACTGACTTGCAAACCGACTAGCCCTCTTGCTGCACCAATAAAAAATTGAAAATGTACAGGAGTAGGCGACTGTTCAGCAATTTGCCGACAGGCTTGTAAAAAATCTGGATTCAGTTTCATGGTGGATGCCACCATCGCAATTTCTACTACAGCGGGTGCTTCACGCAAGGGTGCTTGCATCCAATCGTCTGCGTTTTGAACAAAAGGCGTAAAAGGAAAAGCATCATTCGGTGTTTTGATAACTTTTTCGGAAAAACAAGCTTCATCACCGACAAAGTCTTCATCAATAATGAAATAATCCATTTGCGGGGCGAAGGTACTGGCAGAATGTCCGAGGGTGGTGATTTGTAAGGGTGCAAAGCGTAAGTTAGCAATAAACATGGTGTACAGTGTCATGCCAACACTGGGCATATACAGCACTTGCACATCACGCTCCTCAGCAATTTTGGTAATTTGATGCAGTAAAACGGGAATATCGCCACTGTCATTTCTGGGAATAAATTCATCAAATACTGCCTTTCCTATTTCATCTATGGTCGATGCTTCGCCCATGCCAATAAGATAAAAATGATCCTTGGCTTTGCATATAGCTTTACCCAACACTCGATACACAGAGTGGGTCGAATAAAACCATTCCAATACCACTAACATAACAGGCTTACCTGTCGCTGGCAGTCGTGCGGGTACAATTCTGTCACTAAACCCCAGTTCCAAGATTTTATGGCGCATTAATTGATTGAGTGATGCTTTAATATTGTGTTTTCCCGCATAACCCGAATAACTACAGTGCATATAAACATCGTGAAAAATACCGACTGGCAGTTGGTCTATCGTGCCACACTCAAGTAAGCGGTCGGGCAACCAACGCAGTAAGGTCTCTCGTTTGGCATGAGCTTCTGGACTAGAGACAAAGCGTGAAGACAGCAATACCAAATATAAATTGGCTGCCAGTAGTTTATTAGTCTGCCAAAGCGCGTCTGGATCAATATCAATTTCTGATTCCAGCGAATACAACAAACAAAATTTAGCCAAGTTGTGGTTATCTACCTGTAGTGGGCTTGAAAAAGGACCGTTTTGATTAAATGAGCGAATAATATGGTCGGAATTGCGAAATGGGCTAACGGCAAATAATAAAGTGATCCAACGATGATATTGTATGACTTGAATAAAACCCGTTTCAGAAAAATGAAATTCAGGATCAGAAAATAAGGCAGTAGTCGCCGCCGCAATACGAGTCAAAATGTGCAAATCGACTAAATCGGCATTCACCTGCATGGATTGTATGGTACAGGAGCTAAAATTTTCGTTGAGTGAGCCGTAACCACTGTCTAACATTTGCAGTAATTTTAGTAATTCTTGCATAGCTAATTCATATTGACGTGAATAGGCTAAGCATTCAAATTTTTCTAATTGAAAATCCATGATGACGGTCTCGAATAGGGTGGATTATGGGTAGTGGGTAAGACATTTATAAAACGCTGCCAATTAAAAAAAACGCCAACATCAAAATATTGATGTTGGCGTTTAAGATAATTCAGACTTTTTACATCTGAATTATTTGCTTATTTTAAGTGCCAAAAAGGCGGGATTACCACGATGCTGTATTAACACAGCAATCGATTTATCAACAGGTAACGCATTGACCAGCTTATCAAACTCTTCAACACTGTTAATGGTTTTATTTTGAATGCGTAAAATCACATCGCCTTGTTGAATACCTGCCTCTTTAGCAGCCCCTTTTTCTACTTCACGCACTAGCACGCCACCTTTAGGCACTTGCAATACGTCTCTCTCTTCCGCATTCATATCGCTAATTTTAATGCCTAATTTATTGGAAGGCTTGGCTTCTGCTTTGGGTTGAGGGGCTTTTTTATCTTGCTCAGGCAATAGCCCGACTTTGAAAGTAACAGTTTTGGTTTCGCCTTGGCGAATAAGTTTCAAGGTAGCACTATTGTTAATCGGCGTAACACCCACCAGAGGCGGTAAGTCTCCTGAGCTGATAATCGCTTGACCATTAAATTCAGTAATGATGTCACCAATTTGTAAATCAGTTTGTGACGCAGGGCTATCGGGTACGATTCTAGCGACTAACGCGCCTTGTGGTGTTTTCATACCAAAGGATTCTGCCAGTTTTCGCGTTACATCTTGTATTTGTACCCCTAACCAGCCGTGGGTTGCTTTGCCGTTGACTTTTATTTGCTCAACTACATTCATGACTACGTCCATCGGAATGGAGAACGATAAGCCCATGAATCCACCCGTACGACTATAAATCTGTGAGTTGATACCCACCACTTTGCCTTCCATATTAAACAAAGGACCGCCTGAGTTACCTGGATTGATGGCAACATCAGTTTGAATAAACGGCACATAATTACCACCAGGGAGACTACGACCTTTGGCACTGACAATCCCTGCCGTTGCTGATTGCTCAAAGCCAAATGGCGAACCTATCGCTAGTACCCATTCACCAACTTTTAGTAACTCAGGCGAGCCGATGGTCACGGCGGGTAAATCAGTGGCTTCAACTTTTAACACTGCTACATCAGTACGTTCGTCTGAGCCTATCAGTTTAGCAACCAATTCTCTGCGGTCTGATAGTTTAACGAGTATTTCATCGGCATTTTTAACCACATGATGATTGGTCAATACATAACCATCTTTAGAAATAATAAAACCAGAGCCTAACGATTGCGAATCTTCATCACCACCTTCATCCTCATCATCTGGATTTTGAAAATGTTTAAATAACTCTTCCATTTCGGGGGGAAGTCCTTCGGGTATCGCGGGTTGTTTTGCGTTGTTGGTCTTAAGATCAGGTTTAGCTTTGTGCGTAGTGCTGATATTGACTACAGAAGCACCATTGACTTTTACCATGTCAGTAAAATCGGGTAATTGTGCTAACACTTGTTGGCTAACTAAAGCCAGTAAGAAAAAGTACCATCTAATAGCATTGAACATAAAATCTCCATTCTTTAACGGAATAAAATGATTAATTATAACGAATAACAATCGTTGGATATATCAGGGATATTGGACTGGCAACTACGGTAATTTGCCACATTTAAAGGTGACGGCTAAACGAGTTGGAAACACCTATGCCAGATTGTAACTCATGGAAAGAAAATCATAAGGGCAAAAAATAGTTTTAAAAGCCTTTTTGACTGTTTACTCGCGATAAGTCTAGCCCAAGTCGAGAACAATAGTGCAGAACAGGCATTGCTTAATAGTCTTTTTATGGATTTGTGTAGCAAAATCAGTTGAAATCCATAAAAAAGCATTGGTTTTTAGCGCGTGACTGATTACTGCATAACACGTCAAGGTATCTTTCAATTCAGGTTGCGTTTGCGTCTCCTGTGCCACATCCTGAGCTTCGTTAATATCTTTAACATAACGATCAACCAACTGAATAATTTTATGTTGGCATTTAATCATCAGAAGATCAAATGCCAATTTATCATCTTGCTGCACACGCAATACCAGTTCTTGGTCTTTTTTTCAGGGTAACTATTCACGCAACGACACTTGAATCTTTAGCCTGACAAAAGTAAATTTCATAAATTGTTACAGTATTATTACACTATGTGTGTGCGATTACGCTAAAAAGCGTTATTATCGCTAAGCGGTGCTTACTAAACCACTTCCTTCTTATTATTAACTGAACTAATTTGTTTTATTATGACTTACTCAAAAAATTACGATGTGCTTATTATTGGAAGCGGTGGAGCGGGCTTAAGTCTGGCTCTAAAACTCGCAGATCATGCAGTTCAGGTTGCTGTATTATCAAAATTCGCGTTAACAGCGGGTAGCACTTACTATGCTCAAGGCGGCATATCCGCCGTTTTTGATGCGGGTGATTCTATTGAATCGCATATTGATGACACCCTAGACGCAGGTGCTGGTCTATGTAATCCAGATATTGTCAGGCTCACCGTCACCCACGGCAAAAAATCAATTAATTGGCTACGCGAACAAGGCGTTGCGTTCACCGAAGAACAAAGCGAATCGGGTGAAATAAAACTGCATTTAAATCGGGAAGGTGGACATTCGCATCGGCGCATCGTCCATACTGCTGATGCTACGGGTAAAGCGGTGTCCTTGTCATTAATTGAACGCGCCAGAGAACACGCCAACATTGAATTATTCGAGCATCACAATGTAGTCGAACTCATTACTCGACCTGATGACACTGGCAAACGAGTAGTGGGTGCTTATGTATTAGACTCTACGCAACAACAAGTCAAAACCATGACTGCGCGTGTTGTCACCATAGCCACAGGTGGAGCGAGCAAAGTTTATTTATACAGCACCAACCCACAAAGTGCCACGGGTGATGGCATTGCTTTAGCATGGCGAGCAGGCTGTAAAGTTAGCAACATGGAATTTATGCAGTTTCATCCAACCTGCTTATATCATCCTCATGCGCAATCTTTTTTAATCAGCGAAGCAGTCAGAGGCGAAGGCGGGAAATTAATTTTGCCAGACGGTTCTGCCTTTATGCACAAATTTGATCCAAGAGCCGAACTCGCCCCGCGTGATATAGTCGCCAGAGCTATCGATCATGAAATTAAAAAACGTGGTATCGATTGTGTTTATCTCGATATAAGTTACAAACCAGCGGCATTCGTGCTTGAACATTTCCCTACTATTTACGAAACCTGTCTCAAATTTGATATAGACATCACTAAACAGCCGATTCCCGTCGTACCCGCAGCGCATTACACCTGCGGCGGGGTGTTAACCGATAGTTATGCGCGTACCAATATTCACAATCTTTATGCTATCGGTGAAGTCGCCAGTACAGGTTTGCACGGTGCTAATCGCATGGCAAGCAACTCATTACTGGAATGTTTAGTATTTGCCGAACGCGCCAGTGAAGATATTTTGCAAAAACTTGATTCAATTGCCTCTGTGCCAGAAATTCCTGACTGGGATGAGTCAAAAGTCACTGACTCAGATGAAGAAGTCGTGGTATCACACAACTGGCATGAACTGCGCCGTTTTATGTGGGACTATGTGGGTATCGTAAGAAGCGACAAACGCCTAGATCGTGCCATGAGTCGCGTTGAATTACTACAAAAAGAAATCGCTGAATATTATGGTCATTTTAGAGTGACCAGTGACTTGCTCGAATTACGCAATTTGGTGATTGTTGCCGAATTAATTATTCGTTGCGCTAAGCAACGCAAAGAAAGTCGAGGCTTACACTACACCCTAGACTATCCAGACACCGATGACACCCAACCCCCACAAAATACTGTTTTAACACCTTAGGGCGGGCAATGCTTTACCAATGGTGGGTTAGATATTAATGACTGCCAGTCCTTTAAAGGACTGGCAGTCATGCTAACCTTTCATGTTTTAAAAACCTGAAAGGTTTCTTCACTTATTTCCCCGTCAATAAACGCTTTTTCTGGATTAGGTATTTTTCCCATTATTTCTTAATAACATCGCTTTGTGGCTAATATCTTCTATAGATAAATTTTCATTTAATCCTTGCCGCCATTTTGTATAATCAAAAGGTTCGCGTTGAATAAGGGCGATAAATCTTTCAGTTTCAACATCACCTAAATATTCGCTAAGTAATGCGATGGCTTTTGATTTTATTTCTGTATCGGTTATCATGGGAAAACCTTTTTTATAAAGTTAATGGGGTCGCTAATTTCTAGTTCAGTGATTGCATTTGCTTTTTTGATTACTTTGTCATCCGTCGTGAGAAAATAATCTGCTTTTGCAAAAATGGCACAGGCAATATGTAATGAATCCATTTTTTGTAGCCCTTTGCTATTTAACAGGAGAGCCGTTTTAATAATATCTGTATTTTCCTCAATATCGGTTATGGCGTATTTTTTCCATTTCATGATTTGCTCTTGTCGTTCACGAAATGGATTTTTGCTGTTTTCATAATCGAGAATATACGAACAGATAAGTTGATAAGTGCCGCGTCTAATTTCTTCCTGTATAGCCAGTTTTGCTTCAGTTTCTATTCTAATCCGTATATGTGACTGTTCGTCAAAAGGACGATTAAATAGACAGTTATCTAAGTAAATTTTCATATTGTTTTTTTCGCAATAAATAGACAATGAATATTTAGTTTTTCGGCTAATTCTTGCATGAGTTTTTTGTATGTTCGCTTTCTAATATGTGTGTGACATCGTAATTCCTTATGTATATTTATATTATTTTGTTGGATTGCCAAAAAGCAGCAACCCAACTTACGCAACTATCGTGCTACACCCATCTTATCGCGTTAAATATTACGGTTTTTTATCGTTTCAAAACTGCCTCACTGTCATAACCAGGGGGTAATGGCTTGAATTTATCCTTATCAGTACTTTTTGATTTAAATTGAAATTCTCTAAGAGCTTTAATATCTAGCTTTGTTGTCAAAATGCAGGTATTTTCCCCACCTTTCACATAAATCATGGTTTTTGTCTCTGTTTTAGATGGTTGCAATACACAAGAACCACCATGTTGAGAAGCATTCGATTGAATAACATAACAATGAAGATCGCGAACGGTGGATTCTAAAATATGCTCATAATAATTTGTGTCCCTATTCCAAACACAAGCAATAAGTAAATCTAATTCGGACTTGAATAATGCTCTATGCGTTATATCAGAAAGTTCAAAACAGTTATAAGTAGTAAAATTTAAACCTTTCCATTTGACTTTGTGATAGTTGTAATTTCCATTTTGGATAATTTCAGGAGATGTGAGTCGCAAAGATTCAAGCTTCTCTATTTCATTAGGCGCATAATGATTTTTAAGTCTGGCAGTTATTACGCAAGAGTTATATTTATCTGACGTTTTAAATGGCAGTGCCTCAATGATTAAGTTATATGCTATATTTTTAACTACCCAGTGTTCCAAACCAAAAACTAAACCTATTTGACGAGTCCTTGCAAAATTAACCATAAATGGTAGCCAACTGACAGGTATTGATACCTCAGGCAGAACTAATAATTCGACTTTATTAATCAATGCGTCATTAAGAATCCGATACAAATTTTTTTGTCTTTCAAAAGATACATTAGGTTTATTATCTTTACGAATAGCGTTTTCAATAAAAATTTCTTTTAATTCAATATTAGCAATGCCTACGCAAATTGTTTCGCAAGTTTGGTTATCATCAATTATTAATGTTGATAAATTAGGATTTTCTATTTTTGAAGCAAAAGAGACAGGGAAATTCTCTGAGCAACTAAATTCCTTGTATTCATCAATTGAATCTTCCTGCCATTTTTGCAAATCACCATCTTCATTAAGTTTTTTATGTAAATGAAATAACTGCCACTCATCAAAGTGAATAAAACGAGGTGATAGTGATAGATTTAACTTAATTTTTCCAGCTCTACCCCTCCTAATTATTGTATATTGAAATGCAGTTTCATTGGTTAAATCACCCTCGAAGTTTGTAAAATTAGCAAGTGGCAAGGCAACAAGATGATGACGAATTAGATTTGATCTTCTAAACTGATTGGCAAATTTTGCTGTTAACGCGGGATGTGTGTGTTGTTTTCCATAAGTTTTAATATCCTGCAAGCCAAGGCATAGGGCAAATGCTAACTTATTATATCTTTTCAAATCAGCTCTAATTTTTTTACTGATATTATTGTCTTTTATATCATTTTTTTCAAATGACAATCTATCTATCTCTTCATCAAAATTATTATAAAAATTAAGACGAATATCTTGATCTTGCAACACTGTTGCGTATTGATAAACTTTTTCCCAAAGTAAATGGAATCGTAATACATTCGCGCCTTGAAAGAACGATTTAAGCTGAGGTAATACCTGATCCTTTTTATTAAGTTTGCAAAGTCTATAAGCAGTAATGTGTGCGAAAAGGTAGTTGGAAAATCCAATTTCATTTTCTGTTAACCCTACAATATTTCGCAACTTATTTGCTGATCCATCGTAAAGTACATCATAAGCAAAGTTATTTAAATCAGCGTTTATGTGTTCATCAGGCAACAGCTTAAATGCACTACTACGATCCTCTAGTTGCTGTTTAAATACTTCAAGTCCCGCCAATGTGTGGTCTTTGTTAAAATAATGTAGAATTAACTTATCTTTTTGAATAGGAATTTTATTATTTTCAATATCGATTTGATAGCATTTTGACTCATCATTTTTTTCTATGATAGATTCCAAATATTCTTTAATAAATTCTGCAATAGGATTATCGTCATTTAATTTTGGTCTTTTGAAAACCATTAAAATATCATCAACATAACGACCATAGTAGGCAGGACGTGCCTTATCAATTATCAATTCATCAAAGTCGCGCAAGTACCAATTAGCCAATAAACCTGATGACGCAAAACCAATTGGCAATCCTATTTTATCTCTGCATTCAGGATGTGATACGGCAAGTTGATTATAAATAACTTTTTTATAACAATTAATTATTTTTTCAAGTAATATTGTTAGAGAAAAAGCTAAATCATTTTCTGGTACATCATCAATTTTTGACTGAATATCTTTAAAATTAATATCAACGTGATAAAAGAATGATTGGAGATCAAGTGAAAAAATAGCAACATTTTCACCGTTTTTAGAGTGTTTTATTGCAACATCAATTGCTTTATTACGCCAATTATTATACTGGTCAATATAACGCTTAAAAATTTCCCCAGATTGTAGTGTTTTTTGATTTTCTTCTCTAAAAGCTAACGCTTGTTTACTAAGTCGATTACTATAACTATCCTTTGATAGTTTCTTATCTAAAATTGAACCTGTAGTAAGCATCCAAAGCATTTCAATAATATGAAGTTGTATAGGTGCATTGATAAAGTAATTTATTTTTTTGGTAATATAAGCATCATTATTGTAGTCATTAGTAAAAAAAAGACCTTCTGTATTATTTTTTTCTGGTCGTTCAATATTCTTTGGCAAGATGTGATAATTTATTTCTTCAAGCCAGTTTTTAAAGCATTCATGCTCTTCTGGTTTTCCATCGTTTAATACATCAAACAATTCTTCAATTGCATCATCAAATTCACCAACTTCAAACTTAGCTATTCTCTGTCTAAGGAACAGATTTAATTTGTCATGGTAAGCATATTTTTTTACATAAATATATGCTTGTTTAATAATTTCTTTTGATAGTTTCATTTGATATTTTTTAGCTTTATTGTGTAAATGGTACAGATTATTACGTTAAGTAGCGCGTAGGTTAGGCATAGCAATAGCGAAACCCAACAAAAACAATCGACACTGTATAAATGTTGGGGTTCGACCCTCACCCCAACCTACGAAATCATGAGTTTTGTAGCTCAGAATAAACCCATTTGAACATAAGCGAAAACCGCCGTTTCCGCCTAACCATTCTGCACAATACCACACTTTGTCAGAAATACCCGCCCTGCACTACCGCTTGGATTGGCTTTTGTGATAGTTTGCTTTATGTAACGCTCACGCTGTTTGGTGGCATACTTGCTTATTTTTGCTGTTGTGCTAAAAGCATTCTATGGTGTAATGAGAAAATTACGCGCTACAAGCGTAGGTTTTTTATTTTTGGGACACACAAAATCATGAAAAAACTTCTATTATCGTTACTAGCCATTATTCTTATTATTGAAGAATGGTTGTGGGACACACTTTCTGCTCTTGGACATTTTTTAGCTTGTCATTTAGGATTTGCTAGATTTGAACAGTGGTTATTACAATCATCACCTTATCAAGCATTGTTTGCTATCAGTGTTCCTATTTTGTTGATAACACCGATTAATATTACTGCCTTTTGGTTATTGGGCAATGGCTTGATTGTGCAGGGCATCGCACTGGAAATAGTTGCTAAATTATTAGGTACGTTATTTGTTGCACATTTTTTTACCCTAACCAGAAAACAGTTATTAACATTTCGCTTGCTGGCTTGGATATACAACACAGTTTCTTATTGGTTAAGATGGGCTCATGAAAGAGTTATCGAAACAGAGGTTTATCGATGGGCAAAAAAAATCAAGACTCATGCAAAAGCAACGATGGCAGCATGGCTTAAAAAAAATTGACGCTGGGCTGTTATGGGATTGGGCTAGTGACAATTTCGCTGTGAGCGGATTGTGACACAAAACTATAAGGCGGCACACTGTGCGTCAACCAAACATTACCTCCTATGGTTGAGCCTTGCCCTATGGTGACTCGTCCTAACACGGTTGCCCCTGCGTAAATCACCACATCATCTTCAACAATCGGATGACGCAATGTGCCTTTAACTAGCGAGCCATCTTCTTCTTTAGGAAAGCGTTTCGCGCCCAAGGTAACGGTTTGATAAATGCGAACATGATTACCGATGATAGTAGTTTCACCAATGACCACGCCCGTGCCATGATCGATGAAAAAGCTCGCACCGATTTTTGCTCCTGGATGAATATCGATACCTGTGGCAGAGTGGGCAATTTCAGCAATCATTCTTGCCACCAATGGCGCACCCAATAAGTACAGTTCGTGGGCAATACGGTGATAGATAATAGCAATCATACTAGGGTAACAGACTAAAATTTCATCTAAGCTGGTTGCAGCAGGATCGCCTTCGTAAGCGGCAACTAAATCAGTATCTAATAATTCACGAATAGCGGGTAAGCGAGCGGCAAGCTGGCGATTGATTAAAGCAACATTTTTGCCACAATCAACATCATGAACGTTATTTTGTTCCGCTTTAAAATAGCATTCGCGGCGCAGTTGTTCAAATAAGGCAGCGAGTGCTGAATCAAGCGTATGCCCTACAAAATAGTCGATACCTTCATCCGAATGTCCACCCGTACCTAAACGATTCGGATATAACACCGCCGATAGATCATCGAGGATTTTGGCAAGCACTTTACGCGAGGGCAATTTAGGCGGTTTGCCCTCACGATTACGACTTTCTAGCGATTTCAAGCGTAAGGTACGCAATTGCGCAACAATGCTATCGATGTCGCTAACAGAATTAGCCCTTGAATTTGTTGTATCCATAAATTATTTTCTCTGAATATTCGCGTAACAACGAATTAAAAATAGTGTACGTTAGCGTAGTTTAAAACGGCTGTGCGCTAACAGTCCAAGCAACAACAAAGCAATAACATACATAATTGGCGCATCGCCTATTTTGGCGTAAGGCGTTAAACCACGCATCGGGATTATATTATCGCTCAACACCGCGACTTCAAACAATGGTAGTTGCTGAATGATGCTGCCATTGGGTGCGATAATTGCCGTTAATCCTGTATTGGTTGAACGCAACAAAAACCGCCCTGTTTCTAACGCCCGCATTCTTGCCATTTGTAAATGTTGATGTGGCTCTATTGAATTACCGAACCAGCCATCATTAGTAACATTGACCAGATATGCCGCGTTTTCCAATCCTTTAATCGCATAATCTCCAAACACATCCTCATAACAAATAGAGGTAATGAACGAATATCCGCCCGCGCTTAGCAAAGGCTGATTACTTGCACCCGCAGTAAAGTCACCCAATCTAAGTTTTAATTGGCTAAGAATAAACCCTGATAACGGTTGCCACGGCATGGTTTCGCCAAAGGGTAATAAATGCTTTTTTCGATAATCAGCGATATGGCTACCCAGCGTCATAGCCGCATTGTATCTTTCACCACTTGCTGAATCTATCGGCAAACTGACAATTAAATCAGTGTTATGTTGCTGCGCTAACTGATTTAATGGCATTAAAAAAAACTCGTTAACCTCCGATAAATAAGCGGGAATAGAGCTTTCTGGCCAGACAATGACCTTAGCATCCCAGTGTTGTTCGGTCAGATTTTTATATAATCGTAAGGTGTTGATTTTATTTTCGGGTAGCCATTTTTTATCTTGCGTAATATTGCCTTGAATCAAGGCGACTTTAATTGGCACGCCGATCGCTTTCGTCCATTGTACGGTTTGCAAATAACCGCCAACTAGCCATAGCGCAACCAGCATCCCTGCTATTTTTACATTTTTATATTGTGCAAAAAATAGAATAAAAGACGCACTTAACGCTACTAAAAACCCAGTGCCATAAACGCCAATGATTGGAACATAACCCGCTAACGGCGTTTCCAATTGTGAATAACCCCCGAGTAACCAAGGAAAACCATCCAACACCCAGTAGCCACGCAGATATTCCACCAATAGCCACATCACAGGCATAAGCAACACCCGATTAAACGTTGTTAACCTTGCACAAAGATAACCTGCCAAAGCAGGAAACACCGCCCAAAAAGCCACAAACAAGGTCGTCAACGCACCCGCGCTGGCAATACCCGCACCGCCAAAATCGTGAATACTGACATAAACCCAAGACACGCCTAGACCAAATTCACCTAAGCCAAATAAATAGCCGCGTAACAATGCCCGTCTAGGTGAAATACCTTGCCAACAAGCAAACAGTAAACTTAATGCCAGTATCGCCAAATAAGCATAATCAAATGGAGCGAATGCTAACGTAAATAACACGCCCGCGCCAAAGGCAAAAAAATCTCCCCAATACTGCTGGAAAAATTTTTTTATCACGGGGCGGGAGGCGCAATTTGCGCGGCTTTATCCTCTGCTTTTTTTTGTTCAGATAGATACGTTCCACCCATCACCACCGCCATAATCAACAAGTAGATAATAGCTGTCACCCGTCTTGCATTTTTACTTTCGTTATAATTACTCATTGGTTAATTCTGCCATAGTTTTAAAGTTATGATCTCGCGACGCACAAAGTAGACGTTTCTGATAAGTTGCGTAGTCTACAAGGTTTGGTAATGTAGCGCATTTTATCGCGTTACAACAAGGATGTGGCGACACTAATTAACAGTCCAGAGCAAAAAACACTTAAGATAAAACCTGATTGAGGTGATAAGGATAACATTTTGAGCAGATGACAGAAAAACCAACGCCCTCTAAGTTCTTAGCAACAAGTGACGATGTATTACAGCTAACAGCCAATAAAATGATTACAAAACCGTTCGCACTTAGCCTGTCGAAGTGTAAGTGTGGTTCTACAAGCTAACCACGAACGTTATCATTTTATTGTGCGTTAGCTCTACTTAACGTTGGAGGTCAGGCTCTGCCTGACTTGAAAGCAAAGCTTGCACTTCTAAATACACGCAAACTTATTTCTCTACAAGTTTGGCATCATTCATATTCTACAATGCCTGTCACGGATTCCATTATTTTAGAGAAGAGTCTTCTTTTTTGAAAAGCTGAGGAATAAGATGTCCAGAAATACCTGCTAATGCAATGGCAGAACAACCAAATTGATACGCTCTTTCATAATCGTTACCAGCCGCTAAAGAACCATAAAATCCTACTGAAAATTCAATCGCCGCTTTGTCACCAATACTCTCTGACATACCTATTACATAAGGGATATGCTGAACAATTGCTTTTGCTTGTATCTCAGAAAAACAGGCGTTTAACACTACACACTCCACCTTACCAGCAAATAGTTTAAAAAAATTAGCCAAGGCTTCTGTGCTTACCAAATGAATTTCACCATCGTTATCTTCTAACACAATGCCCTGTTCACCCGCGCCATGCCCACAAAAATGCACAATTGTTGGCTCATGATCTTCCATCGCACGGGGCAAATCACGCGCACGAGTTGCTTGTTGTTGTTTTAATAAAAACTGATCACGATGCTTGCCTAACTTTACGCCTTCGCCAATATCACGCTCTTCCTCAGGCAACCTAAGCTGAGTTGTTTTAGACGGATTAGCTGTCACAATTAAAATAGTTTTTTTAGTCATAGGTCTGTTTTCAATACCCGCTAATAATTCTTGTACTTTAGCTCGTTCTTTCAAACCTTCTGGAACAAATGTAGTCTCGCCCATTGTTTCCAAATCCGATAAATACTGATAATCCACTACAATATCTTTATAAGGTACTTTTTTTTTGACTTTCAAGTCATTAATATGTTCATTAATAGCGTCAAAATGGTCGCGAATTATCCCCAATAAAACCCTGCGAGTTTGCGGCTGTCCGTTTACCCAAACGAAAATTTTTCCATCTTCTATGTTGGCTGTAATCAGAGCTTTGTTTTTGTTATTGTCATGCGTCAAAACTATACCTGTACGCCAATAAGTCTTTTGGACAATAAGTCTGTGTACGCGCACAATAAACCGCGAAAACACGCTAGGCGGCAGAATGTCATAGTGGTATTCAAATCGTAGGCTGTCATCTTTATTCCAGCCTAAATAGAATCCTTCATCTGGCAACAATTCAGGAATTAAATACATTTGCGTGTCGGCAATGGCAAAACACAATTCAAATTTTTCCATCATACTGATGATAAACTGATGCTCAACAGCAGGGTAAAGCTGCGCATCAAGTATCCTTGTTAAATCGCCCAAAGTAAAGACACCCTGATTTTTAAATATTTCGTTATCATTCAGTAGTTTATAAATACCATTGGTTATCCATACTGGATTTAATACGCTAGTTTCACGCAAACAATCAAAATGCACATTGTCACCAAAATTCAACATAATACCCAAATCATGTAATAAACTGCATAGTGTATTTTGGCTACCTAATTCTGTTATTCCTAAGTCTACACACCATTCTTGGTATGTTTGGTAACGAAGGTAATTTACGACTACTTCTTTCAATTTTTGTTTCAGTTCCAGCCACGAAGGGGTAATTCGTTCATGAATATGCTGCGAATGGATGACATTGTATTCTATAGCTTGTTTTAGTTTAGCGATACCTTTACCCGTGAGGCAAGAAATTTCATAAAAGTCAAATATACTAGGATATTGGGTTTTTAAATCGTATTTATTGAGTATTAAACGGTGTTCTTGATCTGTTTTATTAATAGCTATAAATATTGGTGAATCGCCACCAAAACTTTTAATTAATTTAAGCCAGTATTTTGCCCGACTTTGCAGTTGTTCATCGCGCCGTGCATCCAATACCAAAATGTAGAAACTACGATTGGTGAAAAAAATTTGATGTGTGGTATGTAAAACTTTTTGACCTCCAAAATCCCATACATTCAAATTAATTTTGTCATCATTAATTTGCAATTCCCATGGATTTCTGTCTATGTCTATTCCTTCAGTTCTATACGTTATTTCAAATGTATCTCGTAGTAATCTGTTGGCTAAACAGGTTTTTCCAACATCACCATCGCCAACTAGCAGAAGCTTTGCTTCATTCAATGGCAGCAGTTGAGATTTTTTATTATGAATATCCTGTAAATAATACCAAATATCCCAGCTCTTACCTTGTAATATTTCATTAGGCAAGTTTGTTATATAATACGGTATGTATACTCCTTTTCCTTGTTTTTTTAAATATGTTGTACCAGCAAAATTGTCAACACAAGGATTATTTCGTAAATCTAAAAGTGTTAATTTCTTTAGATTATTTATACTAGGAAAGTTTTGTAAGCTACAATTACTGAGAGAAAGTCTTTCTAAATTAGTTAATTGTGCGATTTCATCAGGAATAGCCTGTAATTCCTTATTTATATCTAAAGAAAGTCTTTGTAGCCCAGTTAATTTCAATATTTCGTTAGGAAAACATTTTAACTTGTTATTTTCTAAATAAAGCTTTTCTAGGTTTTTTAATTGTTCTATTTCTTTAGGTAGATTTTTCAATTCGTTATTACGCAAATATAACTGCTGTAAATTTATCAGTTCTCCGATTGCGTTAGGCAGAGTTGATAATTTGTTATTTTCTAATTTAAGTATTTCTAATTCCTTCAACTGTCCAATCATTGCAGGTAATTCTTCAATCTCATTTTCATTTAAAATTAGTTCTTTTAAGTTGCGCAACTTTCCAATTGAACTTGGAATACTTTCACGCTTAAGACTATTTTTATTTAAGTCGAGTCTTTTTAAATTAACTAACTTTCCAATTGCACTTGGAATTTTTTGTAGAAGATTATCTCTCAGAGAGAGTTCTTCTAACTTTGTTAATTTTGCAATCGCTGGAGGTAAAGTTGTTAGATTGTTGTCTCCCAAATTAAGGTCGATTAAATCAACTAATTTTCCAATATTAATGGGAAGTTCAGTTAATCCCATGTCAGATAAATCAAGAGTACACATATTCTCGTGTCTAGCGTATTCTATTCTTGAAATAGCTCTGTACAAAATATCTTCTCTGAATTCTTTAGTATTAGTTAAGTAATAAACAATATGTTTACTCGATTTTTTTAATATATCATAAGGTACTATTGGTGCATTACTGGAAACATAAAAACCTTTCCCTTGTTTTACAAGTGTTCCTATTTTTTCGGCAATTTCTGCTATAGGATTATCACATAAGTTTAAAACGACTAGATTAGTTAAATTTTCAACCATATTAGTTAATTGTTCAATTTCACTTGGCAAGATTCGATTGTTACCTAAATCTAGTATTTGTAAATTCTTTAAATTTCCAATTTCAGGGGGTAAATTTTTTATCTTATTATTATATAAATCAAGTGTTTTTAAATTGTTTAACTGTCCAATTTCAGGGGGAATAGTTGTTAGTTGATTGTCATGTAAAAAAAGCCTTTTTAAATTGCTTAACTGCCCAATTTCATGGGGAATAGTTATTAGATGGTTGTAGGTTAAACTGAGACTTTGTAAGTTTATTAGCTCTGTAATTACATCTGGAAACGTCGTTATATTATTTTTACTAACCCAAAGTTTCTGTAGCTTATCTTTTAAACGATTTATACCCTTCGGAAGGCTTGATAAGTGATTATAAGATAAACCTAATTCAACTAAATTTTCCAAATCGCAAATTTCTGGCGGAACGTCTGTATATCCCTCATTGTATAAAGTAAGTTTGTGGTCTTTTCTAGAGTTTTTAATTTCTATTAGCAGTTGTTCTTTGGTTATCATGTTTGCATACCTATATTATTGCCATAACCTTGTGAATATCGTTTGTGGTGAACTTGTCGAACATTTACACTTCGACAGGCTCAGTGCAAACGGTTTTTTATCTGAAATCCACCTCACTCACAAAAACAAGTTCATTTTACCCACGATTTCTATAAAAAAAATTAACCTATGTTAATTTTTTAAAAATAAATTTTTTACGAGCGGAAAGTTGCCATGTATTGCAATCAATTTAAACTTCATTTGCTATACCAGCCCGTTAAATAACGGTCAATCATGCCATTCGATTCATCAGGCATTTCATCGAGCAAATAATAATGCCCACAGTTTGT
The DNA here is from genome assembly GCA_037133675.1 of Methylococcales bacterium. GTDB lineage: Bacteria > Pseudomonadota > Gammaproteobacteria > Methylococcales > Methylomonadaceae > UBA4132. Next base: position 10,917 of record JBAXNR010000027.1, on the reverse strand, counting down.
AGGGCTATCCATTACCCACAAGTATGTTAGTTATTAAAAATCAATGTGTTACGATATAATTCGCTGTCTTCTGATATAAATAGATTTAAAATCATGATGTTACAAAAATCCTGTCGTTAATAAGCAGTCAAACGGTGGTATAAACAAAGACACAAAACTTTTTTGTTTTTGATTTATATGGCTTACAAACAGACGATCTGTTTTACCACTTAACCAATTGATATTGTTAGCTAAAAAGATGTGGGTAATGGACAGACTTATGGAAACCTCTAATAATCCAATTTTGAAAAATTTGATGCTATAAATTTCAATGACTTACATTCGTCAATGTTATGAAAAAAGCCATTTTTAGAGGTTCCCTTATGCAGGAGAAGTGACTGACAACTGGGGGATTTTATTGATTTGCAGGAAATCATCGTAATTCTATAAAAATCAATGTGTTGGGTGTTTTGCGTAGTTTTTTATGAAATTGAAAAAACGTGAATCTTTTCTATCTGCAATCAGCGCAAACTTAATGGTAGTGAACTATATTCTTCGTGCTATATTTCACCTATATCCTTCACCTACCTAAATATGAAATTATGAGCAGTAATTCAGAAGAGTTTAGCAAACCAGAGACTACCATTGAGTTAGAAGACGCTACTGAAAAATCCCCTAAAGAAACAGCTAACGATAAGTTAATGATTTGGATAGAGCGATTTCGATTATGCAAAGAAATACTCATTGACTTCGTTATTGTGTGTGTTTTAGGGAGCATTATTTTTATTTTTTGTAACGAATGGCAACGGGAAGCCGTTATTATTGAACCACTTGCTGTCCCTGATAGTTTTGTTCAGCAAGGTTACACTGGAGCGGTATTAGTGGGTCGTTTAATGGATCAAGTTTCTGCCAACCGCGAAGCTGCCTATAATCTGTTACCTGATAATCAGAAATACTTATTTCCCGTTGAAGTGACCGATTCTGATTTAACGAATACCTTAAATGTAGATATTCCTGAAACAGGATTATCGATTAATACCCTTATTCAATATATTCGCCAACTGCGCGGCTTAGAAACACGCATTAGTGGCGATCTGGTTGGTGATGCAAACAATTTTGAATTAACCATTCGAATTAATGGGGAAACTAAAGTTGTAAAAGGAAATATTGGCTCTTTAGATGAGAGTCTAGTAGTCGCTGCTGAACATATTGTTGAAAATACTCAACCGTATTTTCTTGCATTACATTATTACGGTAAAAAAGATTACGATAAAGCATTCGATTTAGTGCAAATAACACTAAAAAACAAAGATACCCGTGATGATGCTTTTGCATTTGATTTATGGGGTAATATTCTTGCGCGTAAGAAACAATACGAAAATGCGATTGAAAAATATAATGAATCTATCAAAATAAACCCAGATAATAGTAGCCCTTATATTGGTTTAGGTTATGCCTATTACCAAGGTTATAAAAATTATGATGCCGCTATCAGTAACTATCAGAAGGTTATTGACCGTGATGACACAAATTATTTAGCTTATAACGATTTAGCCTTGGTATTAGCTGATAAAGGCGATACCAATGCGGCAATAGAAAGTTATAAAAAGGCAATTGTGGCTAATCCTAATTATGCCAATGCTTATTATAATTTAGGTTTAATTTTTTTAGGAAAAAAAGACTACCAACAAGCAATTATACAGTTTAACAAGATTATTGAACTACCGTATAACGAGGGAAATTTTAAAGCTTATAATGGCTTGTGTTATTCATTAGGACAAGAAAGTAAATATCAAGAAGCTATTAATAATTGTGAGCTGGCAATCAAAATAAAACCCAAAGATGATAATATTTATGACACATTGGGTAGCGTGTATTTTATGCAAAAAGATTACAGTAAAGCATTACTCAATTACCAAACGGCTGTCGATTATAATGCCGAAAATAGCGAAGCCCAACAGCATCTTGCCGAAGTATTAGCGATATTAAGACGATGTGAAGAAGCGAATACCCATCTTGAATTGGCATTACAACTGGATAACACCATCAATAAAAAAGGCGTACAAAAATACTGTGAAAGTAGTGCGGTAAAAAACCAGTAGACATAAAAAAGGCGATCTTAATAAAGACAGCCTTTTTCCTAACTTATTTTAGTTTTAAAAAACTAATTTATTGCCCTTCTGAATTTGAAAAAGCTTTAGGCAAACCACGCCCTTGTGTTGTGTCTGTTTCGCTACCTATTTTAGGCGCGTCAGTTTTTGGTTTGTCTACTGCTTGTTTATCTACTTGCTTTTCTGTTTGAGACGCTACCGCTGGTTGTTTTTTTACATGTTTGCTTTTTTTAGGGGTGGCTGCCTGTGGTTTTTCTGCTTGGACAACTGGAGCTGTGTCCTCCGCATAGGCAACACCTGTCAAACTAGCTAAAGCAACAATGCCTAAAGCCACTATAATTACTTTTTTCATAAAAACCTCCTGAGTTGTTTGAAATCGCTCGCCATTGTACATTAATTACTCAGATTTCCATTTTTCTCTGTGCGTAACAAATAAATATAAAGTCGTAATCTCAAGCTAAGAGCGAGTCATTTTCGGTACAGTATTGATGTTTTTCTTGTCGAAAACGTGTATTATCTTGTTTTACCTAAACATAATAATGCTATTGATATAAAATCCGAGGAGACATCATGGGTGGAATTATTGAACTGTTAGTCATCATGTTAATTATTGCGACTGCTGCGTTTGCACCGTTAGCCTATTTTATTCACAAATATACACAAAAAAATGGTCAACCCTTTGGTGAGACTGAGCCACATGGCGACAGTCCCTCATTGGTTAATGATTTAGCTGAAACAGCTATTCATTTTGTAAAAAGTAAATTAGGTAAAAAATAACCGCTTTAAAAAGACCTTTCAGGTTTTAAAAATCTGAAAGGTCTCCACACGTTGGACACTTCGCATTTTTGCGCAAACGCATGGTGTTTATTTCCATCGTTAAGCCGTCAATCAACAACAACCGTCCCGTCAACGTTTCACCAATCCCCATAATTAGCTTCATCGCTTCCATTGCTTGAATGCTACCGATAATTCCCGTAATCGGCGCAATCACACCATTAGTGGCACAGTTCTGTAATTCTTCGCCATCACTGGAATATAAGCAGTTGTAACAAGGGCTATTATTCTGCCCCGCTGTAAACACCGACACCTGTCCTTCAAAGCGAATTGCCGCGCCTGAAACTAATGGAGTTTGTCGTGCTACACACGCCTGATTAATCGCAAAACGGGTCTTAAAATTATCACTACAATCCAATACCACATCAGCGTTCCTCACAGCTTCGTTCAATATGTCACCTTCCAAGCGTTGCTGCACGGCGTGAACTTTGACATCGGGATTTAATTTTTTCAGCGTTTCATGGGTTGAAATTGCTTTTCCTGTCCCAACATCGGCGGTGTAGTGAGCAATCTGTCTCTGTAAATTGGATAAATCCACGGTGTCATTATCGTAAATTGTAATAGTGCCGACTCCCGCTGCCGCCAGATAAATAGCCGCAGGTGAACCGAGTCCACCTGCACCAACAATTAACACCTTAGAGTTAAGGAGTTGTTGTTGTCCTGCTATATCGATTTGCGGCAACATGATTTGACGGCTGTATCTCAGTAGTTGGTTGTCATTCATAAGTCATATTTTTTGAGTAAGGTAATACCGTGATAATGCCAAAGAACGTAACAGAGTGCAAAAGCTGATTAATCTAGCACTCTCTAGCAGAGAGTGCTAAAATTAGCACAACTTGTAATTTAACTAAATCTTAGGAGCTATAAATGAATATACGTCCGTTACATGACCGCGTAATTGTTAAACGTCTTGAAGAAGAAACTAAAACCGCTGGCGGTATCGTTCTTCCTGGTTCTGCGGCAGAAAAACCAAGCCAAGGCATCGTGTTAGCAGTTGGTACAGGCAAAGCCTTAGACAACGGTACTATTCGTCCTGTTGATGTAAAAGTCGGCGACAAAGTATTGTTCGGTAAATACGCAGGTAACGAAGTGAAAGTTGACGGTGATGACCTTATCGTTATGCGTGAAGAAGACATCATGGGCGTTTTAGGTTAAGCCTAAACACTGTTTCTCATACTCACACAAACAACTTAATTAGGAATTAAAAATGGCAGCAAAAGACGTATTATTTGGTGATGACGCACGAGTCCGTATGGCGCGTGGTGTAAACATCTTAGCAAACGCAGTAAAAGTTACTTTAGGCCCAAAAGGTCGCAACGCGATTTTAGACAAAAGCTTTGGCGCACCAACAATCACTAAAGACGGTGTATCTGTTGCGAAAGAAATCGAATTAAAAGACAAATTCGAGAACATGGGCGCACAAATGGTTAAAGAAGTTGCTTCGCACACGTCTGACGTGGCTGGTGATGGTACAACCACTGCAACTGTTCTGGCTCAATCTATCGTCAACGAAGGCTTAAAAGCCGTTGCCGCTGGTATGAACCCAATGGACTTAAAACGTGGTATTGATTTAGCCGTTATTAAAGCTGTTGAAGCCATTGTTGCCGCTGCTGCACCGTGTGCAGACAGCAAAGCGATTGCCCAAGTTGGCGCGATTTCAGCTAACTCTGACGAAGCCGTTGGTAAAATCATTGCTGATGCAATGGAAAAAGTTGGTAAAGAAGGCGTTATCACGGTTGAAGAAGGTTCAGGTTTAGAAAATTCTTTAGACGTAGTTGAAGGTATGCAGTTTGACCGTGGCTATTTGTCACCTTACTTCATCAACAAACAAGAAAACATGAGCGTTGAATTAGATGATCCAATGATTCTAATCTACGACAAAAAAATCTCAAACATCCGCGATATGCTGCCTATCTTAGAAGGCGTAGCAAAATCAGGTCGTCCCTTATTAATCGTTGCAGAAGACGTTGAAGGCGAAGCCTTAGCGACTTTAGTAGTGAACACTATTCGCGGTATAGTTAAAGTCGCGGCTGTTAAAGCACCTGGTTTTGGCGACCGTCGTAAAGCAATGTTAGAAGACATTGCTGTGTTAACTGGCGGTGTAGTGATTTCTGAAGAAGTCGGTTTGAGCTTAGAAAAAGCAGAATTGTCACAACTAGGTACTGCAAAACGCGTTCAAATCACCAAAGAAAACACCACCATCATTGACGGTTTCGGTTCAGAAGAACAAATCAAAAACCGCGTTGCGCAAATTCGTGCGCAAGCCGAAGAAGCGACTTCTGACTACGACAAAGAAAAATTGCAAGAACGTTTAGCTAAATTGGCTGGCGGCGTTGCAGTGATTAAAGTCGGCGCAGCAACTGAAATTGAAATGAAAGAAAAGAAAGCCCGCGTAGAAGACGCGCTACATTCAACTCGCGCTGCGGTTGAAGAAGGCGTTGTTGCTGGCGGTGGTACTGCATTAGTCCGCGCTCTGTCAGCATTAGTTGGCTTAGAAGGCATCAACCACGACCAAACTGTTGGTATCAACATTTTACGTCGTGCAATGGAAGAGCCATTACGTCAAATCGTGGCTAACGCTGGCGACGAGCCTTCAGTTGTTTTCAACGAAGTCCAAAAAGGCACGGGTAACTTCGGTTACAACGCGGCAACTGGTCAATACGGCGACATGATTGAAATGGGTATCTTAGACCCTGCAAAAGTGACCCGCACCGCGTTACAAAACGCAGCCTCTGTTGCTGGCTTAATGCTAACGACAGAAGTGATGATTGCTGATGCACCAAGCGATGACAAACATGGTCATGGCGGCGACATGGGTGGAATGGGCGGCATGGGTGGAATGGGCGGCATGATGTAATCATGCGGCTTTAATGCCTCTGTTTTGAAATATGAAGCCTCGGTTGTGTAAGCAATCGGGGCTTTTTTGTAGTATGCAACCAACAAAAGAAGAATCTAATTATGAAGTCAATTGAAAAGTTTAAAACAAGTCTGGAAAGTGTTAGTAATGTAATTAAATGGAATCCAACTAAATCGGACTTAGAAAAAATTGCTCTGTGTGTAACAGAAAAATCACCTTCATCTCCATCAGAAATAGATTCTATTATTGCAGAGATTTGTCCTGATTCTTTATTTGCTTGCTTAGAAGGAATAGATAATTCAGATTTAAATACTTTACTTGCGATGGCAATCGCTATTACTAATGATAAGTAGGTATTTGTGACCCATACAAATCAACAAGATGTTGTAAAAGCTAAAGAAAAAATTGCAGAACTTAAATCTGATTATATGGATGCGGTGAGCAATTATATCAGTACGAGTAAATCAGATAATAAAGAGAATTTTTTGGCAAAACTTCTTGATTGCCAAAAAAAAGGAAACGCATATTTTAATTATGTAGAGGAGTTCGTTGGAAATAGTGATTTACTGGGTGCGCACAATAGTTCATTGTGGGCGCAAGGATTTGCAGAGGATTGCGCCGAACACTTAGGTTCGTTGATACAACATATCACGTTACTTAAGCTTGGTTTTACAAAGCATTCTGATGTGAAGCCTTCATTCCTTGGAGAAACTGCTTATGCCAATATGCAAAGGATGGTAGTAACTTATCTTAGCCCAAAAGTAGCAAACAAGATTAGAAAAAATTTGGAAACAGCAGGGTTGCCTATTTATGGATTCAAAAATGAAGCAAAAGAATTTATGAGTAAGAAACTGCAAACAATATTTGCTTTCGCATTTGGTACAGTTTTTGTGATTGTGCTTATAGTTATTGCGTTTATTGAACCAAATCCGAGCAGTTTTCAATATACAATATTTCGAGTTGTACTAGCACTTGCTGGAGGTGGAGCAGTAGCAGTGTTTCCTGGATTTATTGAAGTGAAGTTTGGCAATTGGCTTAGAGCAGGTGGGGCATTGGCTGTTTTTACAATCGTCTATTTTTATAATCCAGCGTCACTTAATGAATCAACACAAAGTGAGCCGCTAGTAATTAAGAAAATAGTAAACACCCCATAAAAAAACGCGATAATCCATGTAGCTCGTAGGTTTTGCATCGTTCCAACGCTCTGCGTTGGAATGCCTGTGTGACGCTCCAACTCGTAAGACGGATTTGAATGGTGTGTTATAACTCGTAAGGCGGATTAGCGATACATCGTACGGCGTAACTCGATAAGATGCGCTAACCATAGGATGCGCTGAGGTACGAAGCGCATCTTTCGAGAAACTTAACGCGAATGATGTGCCTCCTATCGTCGGCACATCCTAGGACACACGCCCCCATTGCATAACCAAGTTGATACGAATGGAGTGAAGATATCACTTTGAACAACACACCCATTTATCTCAACGATTAATCATCGTGCAGTGCAAATTAATAATTAAACATCAATAAATTAGGAGTAAATAATTATGAGTAATTGGATTGCAAAAAAAACGGTAACTAGCAATTTGAGGGATGGCGATGTACAAAAAATGAAATCTTTTTCTTTCAGCGGAATCGGGTTTGATCCGCGTACTTTTCCAGTGTTAGCTGACTTTATCGACAGAGGGAAAATTAGCGTTGAATATGACTCGGAAAAAGATGGAATGGCTGAATATGATTACACAACAAACACCATTATTATGGGTTTTACATGGGCATTGGATGAAGTTAAAAATGCGTTGATTATTCATGAATGCACACACGCCGTTTACGATGTCGCAAAAACTAAAATGACAACGGCTATTTCCGAATCAATCGCTTATATTGCTCAATGTCAATACCTTGTGATAAAGCGCGGCGACGGCAAGCGTTTGACCAGCCCGAACGCGGCAAAAGATTTAGTATTTAAACTCGCTTGGAGCATCGCGGTAAATCTGGTTCTCAAAGACACCAAACCGACTCAAAGTGAACAAGGTGCGTTAATAACGGCTATTTCGCAACATCCGTTCTATATGGGAAAAGCAGCGGGGGATGCAGGATTTGATGGCGTATAATTCAACGCTTACCAAGCAAGTAACGAGTAAGGTGGAATACCGATAGTGTAGTGCATTCCGCTGAATGCTTTACCGCTTGTTTTTTAGGCAACAAGACGGTATCTGCTTAACGCCCATTATTTATTGATAAGGATTGGATTTTCGTATCCACTCATTAGTCACATTATTTTCAAATTCATGGAGTATTGCTTCCTTAGCATATAGCCCAGATGGAGCGAAGCGGAATCTGGGGTTTTTCGTTGATGGTGTCATTGTTACCCGTGTTCCGCTACGCTCCACACGAGCTACATTGTCTCGTTCCTCAAGCTCCACTTGATGTCTATGGGGTTTCGCAAGCTCTATCCCTCTTTACGCGTTGCTGAAAAGAGAAATCAATAAGGCGGTTCTGCGGGGCCTTCATAACCGCACATACCCATGCGTGGCGAATTAACTAACTCAATAGGCTCGCCGTAATCATCATGCGGGTGGTTTTTGGCGTGTTCATCGCATAAGAAACCGCTTTCATCATGTTCAGAAATACATTCCTCGCATAACCATCGGGCGGGTTGTTCACATTCCATACAAGTAGCGACTGGCATTTCATTCCGTGCCATGAGCATAATTGGATGTTTTGTTAAAGGTTTGCCTGTACGTTTGCCGACAACTTTAATCAGTGTTTCCGAAGACGTTCCAAAATCGTAAATATGTACCAATTCGCTACTGCGATCAAAAATACTCTGCACAGATTTCGACATGGCAATTTCATCGCCCTTCCAGCCGCCAATTGAGAATTGACTCATGTGACCGCAGCACTCCAGCCAAATGTCTCGCAAATACTCATCCAATTTTTTTAATTTCGCATTACCATTCATTTCTAGGTGCAACCAGAAGTCTTTCAAATAAGCATCTTGAATAACTAGATGATACAATGTCTCATCCTTAGCTTTGCCAGCATTGGCGGTTTCAATGACTTCCTGATGTTTTTTGCAGCCAGTCAGATGTTTAGTCATGCTGCGTTTAGCGAATGCTTCGCCGCAAAATATGCAAATACCGCGTGATTCTTTGTTTGCCATAGTGTTATTCCTACGAAATTTTAGTCTTATGGTGTGTATTGATGATATGGACTCTACTCCGCTTCTGACGATGTCATAATGTTAAACAACGGAACAAAGAGGAGACCGAGATGAGTACTAACGTAGCAAGTAACCCAGATGGAGCGAAGCGGAATCTGGTGCTTTTTCGTTGATGATGTCATTGTTCCCCCTAAGCTCCAAGCCGTGTAGCGTGGACAAACGGCTCTATCGTTTACCCACGCTGAATTGGCATAATCGGTGCTGCACACATCACCCTACCTGACCAATTGAATCAAATAATCACGGTAACAAACCGCACTATAGAGCGTATTAAAAAATTTGCCAGCTACTATGTACCCGTTGGCATAGGGTATTATTGATATATTCATATCAGTTACTCCAAAAGCTAAGCTGTTTTATCTAGGAAACGAGTAAAAAGTATTTAATCGTCTGAAAAGCTTACCTTGCTTAGTGACACAACTTTTCTAACATTTCCTTAGCCTAACCAAGTGTAGCTGAAACGCATAATTTTACTTGTCTAACTAACTGATGTTACGCACTCCTGAATAAAAAGTGTATTATTTTCAGCATGAAAACAAATCACCTTGAACTATACACAGACTATTTAATGGTCAACGCTTCTGGCTATGCAACCGCGACAGGATTATCCACCCTGATGGAAGGAGAGGTCAGCCATGACCAGATTACACGGCTATTATCGAAACAAGAGTTCACCTCAAAAAACATACAGAAAGAGGTTAAGCCAACTGTTCGGCTTGTGAATGCGAGGACGCTTGCCTGATTTTTGACGACACTATTCAAGAAAAACAATGGACTGACGAAAACGAAATTATGTGCTGGCACTATGACCATTGTGAAGGTCATACAGACAAAGGCATCAACCTACTGAACGCGCTTTATTACAGCGGCGATGTTTCGATACCTATTGCCTTCGAGATCATCCGCAAACCCCTCCTGTTTTCAGATGTTGCCACCCGCAAAGTCAAGCGTGCCAGCATGGTCACTAAAAACGAGCTAATGCGGCAAATGATTAGTCAGTGCATCCAAAATCAACGGAGGTTTCGCTATGTTCTAATGGATTGTTGGTTTGCAGCCAAAGAAAACGTTGAGTTGTGTTGAAGAAAAACAAACACTTCGTTGCCGCCTTAAAGAACAACCGTTTGGTTGCCTTGAGCTTGGACGACAAAAAACAAGGTCGCTTCGTAAAAGTAAGTGAACTGGACTTATCGGATAAACAGGCAGTGCGCGGCTGGCTAAAGGGCTTTGATGAAGAAATGCTTTTAGTTCGGCGGGTCTTTACAAACAAAGATGGCAGCACGGCAACAGTGAATCTGGTTTGCAGTGATCTCTCTTGTGATGGCGAACAAGTGGCTACGCTCTATCAAAAACGGTGGAAAGTAGAAGAGTTTCACAAGTCGTTAAAATCCAATGCGGGGGTGGCAAAATCGCCCACTCGCACAGTAACAACACAGAACAATCCTATTTTTATGGCTATCTACGCGGTTTTCAAGTTGGAATGCTTGAAGATAAAATGCAAACACACCACTTTGCTTTGCGGGCAAAGTTTTTTATTAGGGCAACTCAACAGGCTTATACTGAGTTACGAAATTTAAGGACTGCGTAACATCAGTAACTAACTTAATTCCTTGCTAAAGCATTAATCGGAGTACAAACCTCGGTTTGTACTCCGATTATTTTAAGCCAAGCCCAACACATCCTGCATATCATACAATCCGCGTTCTTTATCTTTTAACCAAATCGCTGCGCGTACCGCGCCATTCGCAAAATTCATGCGGCTACTTGATTTCTAAACGCTCACCATCACTGTGTGTTCACCGACAATATCACCCGCACGGATAGCCAAGATACTATGTTAGGACTTACGCATTGACGAGTAGAGCTAACTGCTAATAAACTGATTATGAAATAATAGGCGAAACAGTGGCAAA
>JBAXNR010000026.1:0-45120 GCA_037133675.1 Methylococcales bacterium | reverse complement strand
TGCCACTGTTTCGCCTATTATTTCATAATCAGTTTATTAGCAGTTAGCTCTAGCTGAACACATTGAATTAATTTGCCAGAGTTTTCAAAACTTACTCGGTTATCCACTGCTATCAGATATTGACGATTTAGCTGAACGGTTGTATTACGCGCCGTTGGTATTGCTATCACATAACACCGAAGCTGATCCCATTTTTAATTATGCCAATGCTCAAGGTCTGCAATTATTTGAATTGAACTGGCAACAACTCATCGCACTACCTTCTCGCGCTTCCGCAGAAACCAGCAATCAAGCCGCTCGCGAAAAATTAATGGCTCACGTTACCGCACAAGGTTTTATGACGGGTTATAGTGGTGTGCGAATTTCTAATACAGGCAAGCGTTTTGAAATGCGCAACGCCATTATTTGGAATCTCACCGATGCCAACGGTGCTTATCAAGGTCAAGCCGCGTGTTTTTCTGACTGGATATTTTTATAGAAATAAGTCATCACTTTCTGATGAATCAGAAACTATCGTCTTATTAGATATATAATGACAGCCCAAACCCGCCAACTCCGAATAAAACGGGTAGATAAAAACACCGTAGCGTCGAATAGAATATTAAAATAATAAACGTCGCTCACCGTTTCAAACCTATAACCTCAGGAAGCTTTTCATGTCCATTAGAAAATTTAAAGATAAACAGCCAAGCATTGGTCATTCTGTTTATATTGATGACAGTGCGGTTATCATCGGTGATGTCACATTAGGGAATGACGTATCCATCTGGCCAACGACGGTATTGAGAGGCGATGTAGAAAGTATTACCATCGGTGACGGCACTAATATTCAAGACGGCTCAGTGCTACATACCACTCACGCGCACCATGATTTAGAACCTAGTTACCCCGTCACTATCGGTAAAGGAGTCACCATCGGACACAAAGCCGTTATTCATGCCTGTACTATCGGCGATTACTGCTTAATTGGCATGGGTGCAATCATTATGGATGGTGCGGTGGTAGAAGACTATGTCATCCTAGGTGCTGGTTCATTAGTGCCTCATTCCAAACGCTTAGAAACAGGGCATCTCTATGTTGGCTCACCTGCTAGACGAGTCAGACCGTTAAATGACGCAGAAAAAGAATTTTTACACTATTCTTATCAGCATTACATCGAGCTGAAAAACGAATATTTAGTGTAGACACTACAAGCCACGTTCTGAATTCAACAACGCAATCACCGATTGCGTTTCAGGACGCACTCCCCGCCAAATAAAAAACGCCTCAGCCGCCTGTTCCACCAGCATTCCTAAACCATCCAAACTTTTTATCGCATGACGCGCTCGTCCCCAATGCACAAACGCCGTCGGTTCATTGCTGTAAGCTAAATCATAACAAACGCCTTGCTCAACCAACAACCCCTCAGGCAACGCTGGCAATTGACCACTTAGACTTGCCGATGTCGCATTTAAAATTATATCAAACGGTGCGGAGTCGATTAAATCAGCAAAACCACAGCCAGAAATCGCCCCTTTATGTGAAAATTCAGCCGCTAATTCAATCGCCTTATGTACCGTGCGATTAGCAATAACCAAACACACTGGTGACTGTTCCAACAACGGCAACAAAATCCCACGACTCGCCCCACCTGCACCCAATAGCAAAATCCGCTTTCCAGCTAATGCAATCCCATGATTAACCAACAAATCCTGCACCAAACCACAACCATCAGTATTGTCACCTAACACCGAACCATCAACTTGCACCGCTAACGTATTAACGGCTTTAGCAAGCTCAGCACGTTCTGTTTTATGAGTAGCCCATGCCCACGCCAATTCTTTCAACGGCAAGGTACAATTCAAACCTTTACCACCCTGCGCAAAAAAAGCCTCAGTCGTCATAACGAATTGCTCGGCGGGTACTTCCTGTGCAGAATAGAGCAAATCCTGCCCTGTCTGCTGAGCAAATAATTGATGAATACGCGGTGATTTACTGTGTTTAATCGGCTGACCAAAAACCGCATAACGATCTAGTGATGTCATCATCATGTCCTATTGTGGGTGTGATTGATATATTTGGTAATAGGTTAATTTTGTTGTTTTTACTTTTGGGCATGACTGCCAGTTATTAATATCGCTGTAACGGGTTTTACCCTCCCGATTAGCACACCTTATCACCTTATTTTCACCAGTGATGTGGATTTAACAGTTCGGTGAAGGGAATACCACCTAGGATAAATTTTAACATCCATTCATCAGAGGGGGATGTCCATCCATGCCCTATACCAACGTGTAAACGGTAATCTCCCAATGATACGTCACTGACTAAATAGGTTGTATGGTTTTGTTGGCTACCCGAAGAAAAATGGTCAAGCGAACCAACATCGGCATAGTGTTCAAAGCCGACATGAATATTATCCAAAACTTGATGGGTGACTTTTAGAGCAGGGGCAAAAACAGGCATCTGGTTACTACCGCTCAAATCCAGTTCTAAAGTTGGGTTAAACGCGATCAGCCAATCTCCAGTGTAACGACCAATGATAGGGCGTAATTCCATGCCGACTAGCTGCTCAGAATGTCTTTTGGGTACTAATCCAATTTCAGTATTCAGACCATAAAAAAGTTTAGGATCATCAGCATTCAGCCATTTCACTCGCGCTTTGGCGTAGTCCATCGTAGTTGTAGCGGTGTTGGTATTAATGGTCATTGGTACATACAAGCCTAATTCGATATGTTTCGACCAGCCATAAGAAAACTCGCCAGTAAACGCCAGTTGTCCATCAGGGGGTAACTCACCATTATAATCGGCTTGCTTGCGACCATTAATCACATAGTTGCTGTGCATCTCCAGCGCGAACTGTTCAGGTTGATTGATGCTCATGTCATAGACCTGAATTTCGTCATACGCAGCAACTGGAAAGCTTGTCAGTCCTACAATTAGCAAAATCAGAAATGTTTTTATCGAGAAAGACTCCTGCATCCACAACAAAATACTTTTAATTATTTTTGGACAGGCTTTAGTATCAATCCACATTCGCATATTTTACACTCATTAAATTCAATGCTTCGGACAGTTTTAAAAAAGAGGATATTTTTTGTCAGATGATAATGTAGATACGCTAATCTTCAGAAGGTTTATTTTTTCTCTACGGTATTAGCGATATTTTTAATTTTCGCTTGTGCGTCGGGGGATAGTGAATTGAAAAACCCCTCAGGGTCAGTTTGTGCTTTTAGCATCAGTGCTTGCATTTTTTCTGGGTCTCCGCCTGTTTGTTGTATTAGCATAGGCATAATGTCAGCGGAGATATTATATAATTCTTGCTTGTTATTGGCATTGCCACCCACAGCTTCTAAGGCTTTCTGGTCAGCGGCTTGTCCTGCGCTACTTTTCGCAGCATCACACGTTTGATTTCTAAGACAATCTTGGGTTTTCTGCAAGGCTGAAACTGTGTCATCCTCCGCATAAACGTTTTGCCAAGCTAATCCAATGACCAGTAAGAACAAAAATTGATTGAACTTGAACATTGCCGTCTCCTTATTAACATTTAGAAAATGGTTTGTTATAGCTAACGCAGTATAAATTAATTATAAAGCCGTTCGCCCTGAGCTTGTCGAAGGGCTATAGTGGTTCGACAAGCTCACCACGAACGGCATCATTTTATTGTGCTTTGGCTATACTCGTTCCCATCTCGCCGAAGTGGGAACGAGTGAATTTTTAAAAGCCGTATTCGATACCAAATATACCCGTGTGGAAATTCATAGAACCAACGTGGCTATCCCAATTTGAAGTTTCTGCGTGTTCGCTGGGATACACGGTAGAGCCAAACGTGTAATTGGTTGCAGACACATGAAGGTAACGATATTCAGCAAAAATTGACAGATGATCCATCAGTTCAGCACGGATACCTGCTTTGCCTTGTGCGGCAAAACTTGAGCTGGAGGCATTAGTATTTGAGTTGTAGTGATTGATACCTGCTTCATACCCAGTAGGCAATAACGGGTTTGAGGTTTGGACTGAATTACCTTTAGACAGAGACGTAATAGCCGCACCTATACCACCACCGATATAAGGAAATATTTTAGCTGACCAAGGCGTTTTAAAACTGAAAATCCCATTGGTCAATAAAACACCCATGTCTACATTAAATGAATCCGTGAAAGTGTGTTGATTAGGAACGAGGTCATGCTCACCTGTGTAGGATCCTTCAAGAGGAACACCGCGTTCAGTCTGTGGATTTGTTAAGTTACCACTTTGAGAAGAACCCAAATAAAAACCCTCGAATTCAAGTGCAGGTCGTAAACCCCATCCTGACTGATTACTCCCCATCGGTATTTCTGACCATTCATAACCAATATGCAAACCACCTATTGCCGCTGACTTACTGTTTGCAGCCCCTTTAGTATCGACAAAAAGATCATAATTTTCTTTGTAAAAGGGTGCGTGATCTGTTCTTTTGAATGCGACACCCGACTGTGTAAAATCATTATTATCTGAAACCCCACCGCCACCAAAGACACCTAAATAAAGCCCTCTTGAGGTTTTTTCAGCAGCTTGTAATGAACTGGTATTTGCAGCTCCTAAAGCTAAAAGAGCCAATATTAAAAGTTTATTATTCATATTTAATTTTCCTAAAATGTGTATTATTTTTTGGTGGAAAAAACAAAAAATATTGCTCTAATCCAACAGGTAGGTTAGGTTTACGCTTGTAAACCCTCAACAAAAACAAACAACTATGTGTAACTGTTTGGGTTAGTACCTCACCCAGACCTACGATTACAGTATTATCAACTCGCCTGAGCATCCATAGGATCACCCTCATAAGGCGTGGCATATTTACAATCCTTTTGCGGACAGACTTTTTCCACGCCACGGCGTTTGGTTTCTTTGACGGTGAGAATAGGCCATTGGCATTCTGGGCAGCTTTCTTTGATGGGGGAATTCCATAAAGCGTAATCACATTTAGGATAATTGACGCAGGAATAAAATATTTTGCCGTTGCGGGATTTGCGTTTGAGAATATTGCCTTTTTTACATTGCGGGCATTCAACGCCTGTGTCAGTGGGTTTTTCGATGGGTTCTATGTGGCGACATTTTGGATAAGCACTACAGCCGATAAATTTTCCGTATTTTCCTGCTTTAAACACTAACGGTGAGGCGCATTCTGGGCAGACGCGGTCTTCAACGACTTCAGGCTCATTGGATTCGCCATCGTCATTGAGATTGCGAGTATAAGAACACTCTGGATAGTGGGTGCAACCGATAAAGCGACCATTGCGACCTAAACGTATAGATAACGGGCTATTGCATTCAGGACACAGCTCATCAGTGGCTTCCTGAGTGACATCTTTACGCTGTACGCTAGTTTCTTTTTCTTGAATTAGCGAGGTAAACGGTTGCCAAAAGTCGTGCATGAGCGGAATCCATTCTTTTTCGCCGCGTGATACCGCGTCTAAATCGTCTTCTAAATTGGCAGTGAAATCATAATCAACGTATTTGGTGAAATGTTCCGTTAAGAATTTATTAACGATACGCCCGACATCGGTAGGATAAAAACGTTTAGTTTCCAGTGTGACATATTCACGGTTTTGTAGTGTGGAAATAATCGCTGAATAAGTGGATGGTCTGCCGATACCGTGTTCTTCTAAGGATTTGACTAAACTAGCTTCGCCGTAACGTGGGGGTGGCTCAGTAAAATGCTGCCCTGTGATTATGTCATTCAGCGGCACAATTCGACCTTCTGTTAAGTCTGGCAAAAAGCTTTCTTTGTCATCGCCTTCTTTGCTGTCGTCTTTGCCTTCCAGATAAACGGTCATAAAACCAGCGTTGGCAATGCTTGAACCTGTGGCTCTAAAACTATGTAGTCCATCCGCACAGCTTAAATCCACTGAAACACTATTCAAGGTGGCATGAATCATTTGACAAGCGAGGGTACGCTTCCAAATCAGTTCATACAGTTTGAATTGTTCCGCGCTCAGGTATTGTTTTATTTGGCTGGGCGTGTAACGTGGATAAGTGGGACGTATCGCTTCGTGAGCTTCTTGGGCGTTTTTAGATTTGGTTTTAAATATGCGTGGTTCTTTGGGGATATTAGCTGCGCCGTAATTTTCCACGATTAACTCGCGCAATTCGGTGACTGCTTCGACTGCCAAATTGACCGAATCAGTACGCATATAGGTAATGAGACCTGCGGTTTCGCCACCGACATCAATACCTTCATAGAGTTGTTGCGCAACCATCATGGCGCGTTTGGTGGTGAAACCTAATTTTCGTGCCGCTTCTTGTTGCAGTGTTGAAGTAATAAACGGTGGCGCGGGTTGGCGTTTTTGTTGTTTCTTTTCTTGTTTGCTAACGATTAATTGCCCATTGGCGGCAGCGATTAATGTTTGTTTGGCTTGCTCGGCAAGTTCGGCATTGTTGATGCGAAATTGGGTGAGTTTTTCGCCATTGTAGTGGGTTAATTTGGCTTTGAAAGCCTGTTCATCTGCGGTCAATAGCGCGTCTATCGTCCAATATTCGCGTTTTTTGAATGCTTCAATTTCTAATTCGCGCTCGACTATCATGCGTAATGCAGGGCTTTGTACCCGTCCTGCGGATAAACCACGGCGGATTTTTTTCCACAATAATGGCGATAAATTAAAACCCACTAAATAATCTAAGGCACGGCGAGCTTGTTGGGCGTTGATTAAATTGGTATCCAAAGCGGTAGGATTAGCAATCGCTTCAGTAACGGCTTTTTTAGTGATTTCATGAAACACCACGCGATGCACAGGCTTGTCTTTAATCAGTTTTTTCGCGTTGAGCAATTCATATAAATGCCACGCAATCGCCTCGCCTTCTCTATCAGGGTCAGTCGCTAAATAAAGGATTTCTGCGCTTTTCAAAGCCGCACTAATGGCTTGAACGTGTTTTTGATTACGGTCAATGACTTCGTATTTCATAGCAAAGTCATGACTAGGATCAACAGCACCTTCTTTAGGAATTAGATCGCGAACGTGTCCATAGGAGGCTAATACTTTAAAATCTTTGCCTAGGTATTTTTCGATAGTTTTGGCTTTTGCAGGAGATTCTACAATAACGAGATGCTTGCTCATTGTGCAATAGATTAGGGGTAAAGGTTAAGGCGATTAATGTAAATACGTTGGCACGAGATCGTACACAAAGTCTTCCATGCGAGAAAAAGCAATTTCCTCATCAGGCTGACTGAGTAAAACCATCAAGGTAATCCATTTGAGTTTTTCTAAAGAGATGTCTTCGTTTTCCAATGCCATTGCTCTATCGATGACAATTTCTCGATTCGCCGCGCTTAAAATACCGCTTTGCTCTAAAAACATAATCAAACTGCGACAATCAATATCCAGTTTTTTTATTTCTTCGCGGCAAAAAATGCGAAAAGTCGGTGCGATGCTGGTTTGAATCAGTCCTTGTAAACTAAGCGATTCCAGCCAATCAAAGGCTTTATTGACCGCTATTTGCTGAAAACCAGCTTCTAGCAATTCTGTTCTAATAACATCGGTATCGGGGAAAATTTCAATTTCCTCTTCCATGTAGTTTTCAAATAAGTACATCAGAACATCAAAAATATTTTCTTTCATGAGTAGTAGCTGGTTATTTTATACGGACATAGCAACCGCCAGCGGTTGCTTCTAAGTAGCCTTGCAATTCTAAAATTAATAGCATTGATGAAAGTATTTCCACGGATTTACCGCTTTCGATAACCAATTCATCAATGGAAGTTGGGCTAAACATGACACGATTCAATAATGTTTGCTGCTCTAGGTCAAGCATTGATTGCACTGCCTCGATAATTAAATTGTCAACCTGTTGATTATATTGATTAAGTTCTTCGAGAATATCTTGGGTAGTTTCGACAAGCTTTGCCCCTTCGCGAATCAGTGCATTACAACCGCGTGCTAAGGGATTATGAATGCTCCCTGGAATAGCAAATACCTCACGATTTTGTTCTAACGCCATACGAGCAGTAATTAACGAACCACTTTGTTTGGCGGCTTCCACCACTAATAAACCTTGGCTTAAGCCACTGATAATCCGATTACGTCTAGGAAAATGATTGGCTTTAGCCGTTGTGCCAGGGGGGAATTCTGACACCATCGCGCCTTTATTGACAATTTCAGTAGCTAACTCTTTGTGTCGTGCTGGATATACGCGATCTAACCCTGTGCCTGCGACTGCAATCGTCCAGCCACCCACGCTTAACGCACCTTGATGACTCGCTGCATCAATACCTAAGGCTAAACCGCTAGTAATAACAAAACCGCAGCGGCTTAAACTTTTGGCAAATTCAAAGGCGGTGTCTTTACCTGAGGTCGAAGGATTACGGCTACCGACTATGGCAATTTGTGGCAAAGATAATAAGCCGACATTACCGCGTACAAACAATAATGGCGGTGGGTCGGGAAGTTCTTTCAATAAAGGCGGATAAAGTTCATCTTGAATGGTGATGAGTGAATTATTCGTCTGCGACAACCACTCTAAATCAGTGTCAATGATTGCCCAATCTGGATTTTTAAGTGCGTCTATCGATTCATTTTTTAAACCCAAACGCGCCCACGTTTGCGCAGATTCGGCAAACAATTGTTCGGGGGTATGGGTTTGTAATAACCTAAGAAAGGTTCGGCAACCAATAGCTGGCGTGCGCAATAGCGCAAGCCAGTATTTTGTGTCTTCGTCGGTGCTTAGTGTGTTGGTATTCAGGGGGTTTCAACTCTATCTAAAACGTGTAACGCACCTGTTGCTTGCATCACTAGCGCGTAACTGACGCGGTCAAAGGTACGAAACACCATCAGCATTCCTGCTAACTCACTAGGCAGTTGAACGGTATCGCTTTTGATAGCACTGTAGGGATCTTTAGCCATGCGTCCATTTTGATAAATATTCAGCTCATGACCCGCTAAAAGTCCATCGCGACTGCCTTTATCAATCACTACCACATTATTTATACCGATTTGAGAAACGCCATCCAATACACTAATAATGCTACCTCTGATTGGCTGTTCAGGAGGTCTGGCAAAATAATTTAGACTAATGTCATCATCGGTATGCGGCATCACTCTGTCGCCGATACGAATTTCGCTGTTTGATTGCGTAATGGTTAAAGTGGCTGGATCACCTGCTTCTTGCAGGGTCGCATCGGCAATATATTTTGCCTCATAACCTAATACTTCTTGGGTGTCTGCATCAATAAAGGTATTACCTGAACGGTAAACCATGTATTCCGCGCTGGTTGGTTGATTTATTTCGCGAATGTAAATTTTATCACCCGCACCCGCAACGAGATGTTCATTAGCTATATCAACCACATAAGGGGCTAGATTCAGCTCATTTTCAGCGACAATTTTTGGTGAACTTAAATATTTAGCAATATCATGGTAGGGAATCAGTTTTATCGGCTTTTCAATCTCAGATTCTCGAATACAGGGTTTTAGTTTACCGTTTGTATCGAGTGCAAAATCCTTGCGTCCATTTTTATAATCTTCTTCTTTAAGAATACAGGTTGTCGCAAGTGCCGCTTGCTGAGGATTACGGGTAATACTAAACTGCGGCTTACCGTTAACCATCGAAAAATAAATGGTATCACCTGGATAAATCAAATTCGGGTTTTTAATTTGCTTATTTTCATTCCACAACTGTGGCCATTGCCAAGGATGCTGTAAAAATTTACCCGATATATCCCACAAGGTATCATTTTTGACCACCGTATATTGATCGGGGTGCGAGGGTTTAATAGGTATATCAGCCGCCCATGTGGTCATGCTGAAAAGGAGTGGCAAAATAAATCCAAAACGTGTGCGAGAAGCCATGTTGATTCCTAACGAGTCTTTAAGGTGGTCGTGCGTAGTTAGAGTTTAAATCAATTTAGCTAGAATTCCAGTATTCGATGATGAAAATCCTGATAACTATCGTTATTCATACTGTCTATAAAAGCACGAAAGGCACGAAATACCAGATATTTTTCGTGCCTTTTATCGCCAATCAGTTATTCAGCGAGACGTTTCGCAATACGTTGGTAAGTTTCTTTAAGCTCTTCACCAACGATTTTGGCTTTGGCAATCACTTCTTCTGATATTTCTACTGACTCATCCAGAATTTCAGAACCTTTACTTTTTAGCTGATTCCATTTTGGTTCAGCTTCATCAAACTCTTGTTTGGCCTCCAACGAAGCAAGGTGCAGTTTTAAACTAATTTCATCGCGTTCCGTTTTTAACTTATCCATTAAATGATCAAATTCTTTTTTTATTGACATAATACACCTCATTGTTTATTCAAAAATTGTTGTCATAGGATGAACCACATCCCATTTATCAGTTTATCCTGTTAGCCATAACAAAGCTATCGATAGCAAGTAGCAGGGCTTTTCTAAATTTAAGGTAAGTTTTTTCAATCATAATTACGGCTTTATTTTTTTGGGTTTTTTAGCGGTCTCAGTGTCTATGAGTGGCGCGGTTAGTTTTTGATATTGTTCAAATAAAAACGCCACTCGTGCTGCGTCATCTTTGCCGCCTTTATAGTTGTATGCGGCATCAACGGCTTTGTCTAGGGCGTTGTGGGTATCGTGTCTCAGCATCCGCGTAGCGTATTGAAATTGGTTGAGACAGCGTTGAATGATTGATGAACAACCGCAATATGTAATGATGCGTGTCTTGAACGCTTTAGTAATAGCCTATAATGTACGATTCAATTAACCTAAACGGAGTTTATCTATGTCACTGTTACCTAATGAACAACGCAAATTATTAAAAAAGCTCTCTAACAATTTAGATGACCGCCCATTAGACCCAGAAATTGATAGAGATTTTTATGTGCCTTTTTTAGCAAGAAAAAGTGATGACCCGATAACAGAACTGGCAAATAGCATTGGTTTTAGCCAATCACAAAGCGTCAATTTATTTACAGGGCAACGCGGTAGTGGCAAAAGCACTGAGTTTAGACGCTTGCGAAAAATGCTAACAGACGATGATTGCGAGGTATTTTTACTGGATATGCGTGACTATATGAACCTAACATCGCCTGTAGAAATCAGCGATTTTTTGATTTCTATTATGGCGGCGTTAAGTGAAGCGGTTGAAGACAGGTTTAATGAAGCACCGCAAAACATCGGCTATCTTGAACGCTTAGGCAAGGTTTTAACGAGCGATATTCATATTTCTGCAATTGATGCTGTTGGCATAAAAGCCTCATTAAAAGATGACCCTAGTTTCAAAGAAAAATTACAGAAAGACTTAAAAGGACACGTTGCTCGCATTGTTAGAGATGCCCACCGTTTCGCACAAGACGTAGTCGAACTGATTCGTAAGAAAACCCATGATAATAATAAAAAAATAGTGTTACTGATTGACTCAGTAGAACAACTACGCGGCGTGGGTGCAGATGGAGCAGAAGCTGTTTATAAAAGTGTCGAGAATTTATTTTCAGGACACGCCAGTAGCCTACAAATACCAATGCTCCATGTTGTCTATACCATTCCACCCTACTTAACGCCGTTAGCACCTAACTTAGGAGCGCAATTAGGTTCAAATTTGGGCTGTACCCTGCCTTGTATCCATGTTCAACAACGCGATAATCAAACCGATACAGCGGGTTTGACCATCATGCGTGAACTGGTTACAAAACGTTGCCCTGCACAACAACAAGTTATTTTTAGTAACGAACAACTTAATAAATTGGCAACGGCATCTGGCGGTGATTTGAGAGAATTTTTCTTGTTAATACGCGCCAGTCTGGTGAAAGCCAGCTCCCAACGTGTATTTCCTGTTACTAATGATGTCATTGAACAAACCCTGAACCACGCTCTCCGTGAAATGTTACCCATCGCTCAAAAAGACAAAAACTGGTTAATTAAAATCAACGATTCCAAACAAGCTAAACTCGAAGATATTGAACACCTGCCCACTCTGGCGCGGTTTTTCGACACTAAATTAGTGATGAATTATCGTAATGGCGATGATTGGTACGACGTACATCCGCTGATTAGAAACGAAATCAGGAGCTAAGTGTGCAAGCACAACGCGAATTATCGGCGGTGGAAGAAGAACAATGGCAAGAATTGAGTTGTCACGTTGAATGGGCAGAACGTTTTAGCCTGATTGTGTTATTTGTCGAAGATGCGTTATTGGCAGAAAACTTTAAACAACGTTTACAAAGCCAATTGCAAGGGCGCGTGTCTACGCTATTCGTTTTACAACCCACACAGCCAGACACCTTAACGCCCGATATTTTTAACGCCTTACAACCCTCGCTGATTCCTCATGCCATTGTGCCGTGTTGGTTAGAGCTGCATCAATACCGTTCAGATGAATGGTTCAAAGCTCTCGATAACTTCTTTGCTCGTTTCAATGAAAACCGCGACCGTATTCGCCGCGACCATCCACGCCCGTTTATTATTTTATTGCCACTGACTTATAAAAGCCGCTTACGCAATATCGCCCCTGATTTATGGTCAGTCAGAAATCACACCGATGAATTAAGAGCCAGTAAAGTCACGCCAACATTCTATATTAACCATGACCGCGTGGCTTTCGACAAAGTTGAACTGCCGCTGACGGTTGATGAACACGCATTGACCAGCCCTGAAATCCTTGAATGGCAACGAGTTAAGGATACTGCTATCGATGATAGGGAATTGCTTTTAGTTACAGGCGGGGCGTTTGATGCTGCTTTATATTTAGGGCAATGGTCGTTAGCAGAAACTCTCGCCCAGCAACAGATTACTCTCAGCCACAAAATAATGGCAGAAAAAGGAGAGAACGAGTTTGTTTTGCGTGACTTGAGTATTGCTTTAGGCAAATTGGGTGACATAAAAAAGAGCTTGGGGCAGTACGAGGAAGCCTACCGCGCTTATAGCGAAAGTTTGCAGATTCGCCGCGCTTTAAAAAATCAAATAGGTGCAATCCCCGAAGTCTTGCGAGATTTAAGTATCTCGTTAAGTAATGTTGCTGATATAGATAAAATCTTAGGACGTTATGAATCGGCTTTAATAGGTTACAGTGAAGGTTTGCAGATTTGCTATGAGTTAAAAGAAAAACTAGGTTCTACACCCGAAGTGTTACAGGATTTAGGTCTATGGTTAATGAGAGTGGCTTCTATAGATGAAATCAAAGGATGTTATGAAACAGCTTTAATAGGTTATAACAAAAGTTTGCAGATTTGCCGTGAATTAAAAGAACAACTAGGTTCTACACCCCAAGTGTTACGCAATTTAAGTATCTCGTTAGGTAATGTGGCTTACATAGATAAGACACGAGGACGTTATGAAGCGGCTTTAATAGGCTCTAGTGAAAGTTTGCAAATTTACCGTGAGTTAAAAGAAAGACTAGGCTCTACACCCCAAGTACTGCGGGATTTAAGTATCTCGTTAATGACAGTCGCTAATATAAATAAAACCTTAGGACATTATGAAGCGGCTTTAACAGGCTATAGCGAAAGTTTGCAAATTTGCCGTAAGTTACAAGAACAACTAGGCTCTACACCGCAAGTGTTGAGGGATTTAAGTATTTCATTAAGTAACATTGCCGATATAGATGCAACCTTAGGACGTTACGAGGTAGCGTTAATTGGCTATAGCGAAAACTTACAAATTTTCCGTGACTTAAAAGAACAACTAGGCACAACACCCAAAGTATTACAAGATTTAAGCATCTCACTCAAAAGATTGGCAGATTGCGAATTCTGCTTACAACACTACGATAAAGCACTAGCCGCCTATCAAGAATGTTTGCCACTATTAGAACGCCTACAAGCCGCACTGGATTTCGATGAGTATTCAGAACGCATCAACGAAGTAAAAGCAAAAATTTCAGCCTTAACTGAGTTAAGCCACGAAAGTTAGCCAAGTAGGATGCTGCCCACAGTTGTGACTAAAGAAGTATATAGCCGTTGTTTATTCTCAACAATCGGTTGCCTTAAGTTAAACCGTTCATGCTTCGACAAGCTTAGCACGAATGATCTAACTTAATAGCATCGAAACCTAACCCGCTTCAAAATCCAGCTTACAGAGTTCTTTGGCTAGGTGTAAGCGTCCGTTTAGTAAGGCGGCTATGAGTTCTTGTATGCGCTGCATATACACATCGGTGTGTTCGGCGAAGGCTTGGGGGAGATGTTCACGTTCAAGGCGCGATAAGTGTCCATCGAAAGCGGCAGACACACACAGCAGGTCTAAAACAAAATAGCGTTCTGAGAGAGGAAGTTGGTTGAGTAAGACTAGGAAGTCTTCCCAATTGTCGTATTCATGGCTGTCTTGTATGTCAAAGGTTTCACATAGTTTGACTAATAACACCAGCATATTAGGATGGTGGTTTTGTGATAATACCATCATGGTGGCGACGGCTCGAATCGCGGCTTCTTTCGCATTCGGCGATAAGTTGTTCATTAGGTCGGGCTGCATGATTTCATCAGCAATGTGATGAGCTAAGCGGCTACCAAATAGCCGTAATCTGGCTTCTTTGGCAACTTTGTACATGACGAAGGCATCCCATATTCCTGTGACTGGAATGGCTATCCATTGAAAACCTAGCCGTGAGCTGCCTTTACCAAATACCCGCACCAGTATGAATTTAATCAGCAAGCTACTTAATAGCACTTTGGCTTTGTATAACACACCAATGAACAGTAACTGGGTTTTGGGAACGTGTTTGAGTGGGTCTATGCCTAGGTAGTGAATGATAGGATCGGGAACTTCTAAGGCGGCGCGTGCCAGCATATTGGGTACGGCATTGGTGTCATCTAACGGGGCATCACCGTGATAATGCCCTGTTAAACAGGCAAGTCCGTGTACGGTTCTTAGCCCCAACCAAAATAACACGGTCATTTCAACCATTAACATGGCGATGATAATCAGTGTATAGCTGATGTAATAAAGTGTGTCGCTTAGGTGTCCTGCATATTGCCATTCAAACCAGACACTGACCACAGTGGTCAACGCACCAATACTAAAAGCAATAATGGCGGCAAAATTGGTTAAATTTTCCGCCAATGCACACATAATATTGTCGGATGGCAAATCATCGATTGCCACTGCATCCATGTCATTGATACCCGCTTTTTTAGCTAGATATTGGTAGTATTTAACGCCACTATTTTCTAAAAACCCCGCAGCTTGTTCTCGTTGATAACGAGGTTTATTGTTGGGGGGCGGTGTATCTTCTGACATAGTGAGCTAACCCGTATTAAATACTGGCAAAAAAACCAACGCCTTCAATGCCCGCAATGGCGCAACGTTCGTCTTGTTCTGAACTGTCGCCGCTAATACCGACTGCACCGATTAAGTGATTTTCAGTGTCGCGAATTAATACGCCACCAGGAGCGGGCATTATTTTTCCATCGGCAATGTTGACTAAGGCATTCATAAAATCAGGACGTTGTACGGCAACACCCGCTAAACTTCTGGACGAAACGCCCATGTTGACCGCGCCCCATGCTTTGGCAGTGGCAATTTGTTGTCTTATCATGCTCGCGCCGTCTTCACGTTGCAGGGCTTTTAAATGTCCCGCTTCGTCGAGTACTACCACGGTGAGTGGTGATAGCTCCAATTCGCGGGCTTTACTAATAGCGTTTTCTATTATTTTATTGGCTTTGTCTAGGGTTAATAAGGTCATCTTTCTCTCTGCTTAGTTAAGTAAAGGCAGTAATTGCTGCCAGATTTTTTCGGTAATAAGGGGTTGGGCTTTGGCATTGGGATGTAGTCCATCAGGCTGCATTAAACCAGTGTCCAAGGCAATATCTTCTAGTAAAAAGGGAATAACGGGGATATTCATTTCTTGGGCTAATTGTGGATAGACGTTATAAAACGCATCAATGTATCGCTTGCCGTAATTGGGTGGGATTTTTATACCCAATAGTAAAACTTTAGTGTTGGCTTGTTGGGCGCGTGCGCGGCGAATAATTTCGTTCAAATTGCTTTTCATCAATGCAGGTGATAAGCCGCGTAAACCGTCATTCGCGCCCAGTTCTAGGATTAATATAGTGGGTTTATGCAGGGTTAACAAAGCATCAACACGCGCTAAACCACCTGAACTGGTATCACCACTGATACTGGCGTTGTGAATGGTAAAATCCTTGTGAGTGTCGTCAATTTTTTTCTGCATTAATGCAACCCACCCTTGTGCCACTTCTATTCCATAGCCAGCACTGATACTATCACCCAATACGACTATCGATTTAGCCATTAACGGCGGTGACATTAACGCCATTATTACTACACATAAAAATTTAGACATTATGCAATCTCAAATGAATAACTCATTAAATAACATTATCGTAGCAGAACGCTTAGGAAAATCAGTGTCTACGGCTGACGGGATACTACATATTCTGTCATCGATAGATTTGATAATCAAATCTGGCGAAAGTATTGCGGTGGTTGGCGAATCGGGTTCGGGTAAATCAACGCTCATCGGCTTGTTAGCAGGATTAGATACGCCCAGTACAGGGGCTATTTTTATTGATAATAAAGATTTAACAATGATGAATGAAGATGGTAGAGCCGCCATGAGACATAAGCTGATTGGCTTTGTATTTCAAGCGTTTCAACTACTACCTAGCCTCACCGCGCTAGAAAATGTCATGCTACCGCTGGAATTAAGCGGTGATAAAAATGCCAAAACAGCGGCAACAGCATTGCTTGAGCGGGTCGGTTTAGGGCATCGTTTAACCCATACACCCAAAAAACTCTCAGGCGGTGAACAACAGCGCGTTGCCCTAGCACGGGCGTTTGTCACTCGACCTGCAATTTTATTTGCCGACGAGCCAACAGGTAATTTAGACAGTAAAACAGGGGCGCATATCATCGATTTATTGTTTGAGTTGAATTCTGAGCATAAAACCACCTTAATTTTAGTGACCCACGATCATGCGTTGGCATCGCGGTGTACGCGGACGATTCGGCTGGAAGCGGGGATTTTGTGTGGTGAACCCTTATAATTCCACGCTCTGGTGTGAAAAGTCATTCAATGTATCGTGTAGGCTGTGGTTTGTAAAGTCTCGCAAACTTACAACACCCTCACAGTAGAATTGATAATCAGCGTGTAACGCTCAATAAGTTCTCGATAATAATCGGCTTCCTCCGTTTTTCCGCGCTTGGTGATACCGTTAAGATAAATACTTGCTTTCGTCAACAACATACCGAGTGCGGCTTGTTGATTTTCAGCCGTTAATTGCTGGGACTCAATGATTTTTTGTAGCGCGGTGATTCTAAACCTGTCCATGCCCCAAAGCTGTTGTGATAACTGATCTGCATGACCGCCATACTTTTTTATTTGCGGCTCTTCAATTAATAACACAGGGTAATTTGCGGTGATTCTAAGCCACAAATCATAATCTTCACAGACAGGCAATTGGGTATCAAATAAACCAATGGCGGTAAATACCGAACGATGTATCAGTACCGTAGACGGTGAAATCGCACAGTGTGGCAAGCACTGCGTAAATATCCAACCGCCTATTTTTGCGTATTTTTTCGCTGGATTAACGCGCACGCCATTGCGTATCCATTGTTCTTCTGTATGACAAATCTTACTATCAGGATTAGCGGCTAACGCGGCAGTTTGTCGAGCCAGTTTTTCGGGCAACCATTCGTCATCTGAATCCAAAAATGCCAGCCAATCGCCAGTGCTGTGCTGAATGCCCAAATTTCGCGCACTGCTAATACCGCTATTTTGCTGATAATAATAACGAACGGCTGGAAATTCTGTGTGCAGCATTACGCTAGTCGCATCGGTAGAACCATCATCAATAACCAGCACTTCGGTCGCTAGTAAGGTTTGCGCGAACACTGATAATAAAGCGCGGCGCAATAATTCACAGCGATTGTAAGTGGGGATAATTACGGAAATATTCATAGTTGAAGTCATGTAGGTAGGAAGTAGATACGCTCATTGCTTAAGTTGGGGTTCGTTGCTCACCTCAAGCTGCCGTGCTGTTGATTCGATTTTTTACTTGCATAAATAAATTTAAGATGGTATCTACAAGCTCTGTCACTTTGATTTCTGCCACTCTCTAACCTAATTATGAATGACATTAAACCAACACGCGAAGCCTCAAGTCTTAGAGAATTTTTCGACGATCAATTAGATCACTTGCAAAACCTTGTCAACGGTCTGAGTAGCCATATTCACGATGAAATACAACAGGCAGAGAAAGACAAGGAGATTGTCGAAACTTTTGTCGATGTATCAAACAGCAAGATGCGAGCCGTACAGGGCTATGCCCATAAGTTAAGGGAGCATGTAAGGACGCTGTACAATCATGTGCTACAGATTGTGGATGAGATTCCACCACCCGTCGATTTGAACTTGGACGCATTTGGGACGGATACGCTGATCACCGCTTTGTTCGTCAACAGCAATGACATCGACAAACTGTTTAAAACCGATCCCAATGTGAATGCCTTTTTACACGCTCATAGTAAAGATGAAGCCCCGATATTGTATGGACTATTAACGGCTGACAAGAGTGAAAAGTCAACATTAGGCATGAGTATGCAAGGCGATATGCTCATTCGTGAAGTGCCGCAACAAGCAGTCAATTTCTCTGAGCATAAAATCCATACGCCTTGCACCAGTAGTCAAGAGCTAAACGCTGCACTAAAAGAGTATCTATTTACTCGTGTAGTAGCACTTATTAGGCAGGAGATGATGGCGCATAGTACAGATCAAGCTTTCAATGCTGATAAATCATACCAGTCGAAAGTCAATAGTATGGCTAACCCTGATGTTTATCTGAATACACTGGTTAACTATCTCGAAAACCCAGCTAACTTGTTAAGTATTAAAAAAATCCATTTCAAGCTCAGTAAAATGGGTATCAAATTAGAGGACGACGACCCACAGAGCGCGAATGAGTTCGACATTCATGAACTCAACTGGCGCAATAATATTCGAGTCGTGTTATTACAAATTACCCACGCTCGCTAAGTCAGATAGTGTGGGTAAACGACTCTATCGTTTACTAACACGGAATCAGCATAATCGCGGTGAGTAAGCAAAAAGACACTTATCCACTCTATAAATCATGTTGTTCAATAACATCACTCAAATATTTTAACTCAAACAGCGAGCCTCACCATGACTGCCTATAAACTACCGCCTATTTACTCCTCAGAAATTACGCCCCGCGACTTGTTTCATGACAGACGGCGGTTTATGCAGTTAGCAGCGGGGGCTTCGTTGACTGCTTTATTGCCGCAAAATGCTTTTGCGGGTGAACCATTAGCGGGTGTTACAAAGTCCACTGACCGCTTAATTGATGAACTCACGCCGCTGAAAGACATCACCAGTTACAACAATTTTTACGAATTCGGCACGGGTAAGGAAGACCCTGCAAAGAATGCAGGCAGTTTAAAAACTCGCCCGTGGACGATTACTGTCGAAGGTGAGGTCAATAAACCCAAGGTGTTTGATATTGAGGAACTGTTGAAACTTGCCCCGTTGGAAGAACGGATTTATCGCTTGCGTTGTGTAGAAGCGTGGTCGATGGTGATACCGTGGGTGGGTTATTCACTCGCCGCATTACTCAAACAAGTTGAACCCACGAGCAAGGCTAAGTTTGTCGAATTCATCAGTTTGCACGACCCTGAACAAATGCAGGGGCAAAAATCACCCACACTCAACTGGCCCTATAAAGAAGGTTTACGCATCGATGAAGCCATGCACCCGTTGACACTGTTAGCCGTTGGTCTGTATGGTGAAGTATTACCGAATCAAAACGGCGCACCGATACGCATTGTTGTACCGTGGAAATATGGCTTTAAAAGTGCTAAATCTATTGTCAAAATTCGCCTCGTGGAAAAAATGCCTGTGTCCAGTTGGATGGAAGCGGGACCTAGCGAATACGGCTTTTACTCAAATGTGAATCCAGATGTCGATCATGCACGTTGGAGTCAAGCCAAAGAACGGCGCATTGGTGAGTTTCTCAAGCGTCCGACTTTGCCGTTTAATGGTTATGGTGAGCAAGTTGCATCGTTGTACACAGGGATGGATTTAACGAAAGACTTTTAATGACTCAACGTAGCGCGATGGGAATGAGAAAACAATATGCAATTTAAAACCCTCGATAATAGGGTACTGGTTTGGCTAAAAATCGGTATCTTTTTACTGGCTCTAATTCCATTGACCAAATTAGCTATTAACGCCTGCACTGATAACTTAGGCGCGAATCCGATTGAAAGGATAACTCACCGTACTGGTTATTGGACGTTGAGTTTTTTGCTCATAACCTTAACGATTACCCCATTACGGCGATTAACTGGTTGGTCATGGTTAGTACGATGTCGGCGGATGCTAGGCTTGTTTGCGTTCTTTTACGCGTGTCTGCATTTTTCCACTTACCTTGTGGTGGATCAATTTTTCGATTGGACAAGTATTGTGAAAGATATTGTGAAGCGACCTTATATCACCGTTGGTTTCCCTGCTTTTGTGTTATTGATTCCTCTGGCTATCACCTCCAATAATCGTTTGATAAAATTAATAGGCGGCAAACGTTGGTTGACATTACATCGTTTGATTTATCCTATCGCCATTGGTGGAGTCATACATTTTTGGTGGTTAGTGAAAAAAGACATTACCGAACCGCTGACTTTCGCGCTGTTATTGGCTGTATTGCTGGCTATTCGGTTAATTTATTGGGGGCGGACAAAGTGGGTTTTACTTCAAACAGTAAAAAAGTACCATTAAAATGCACTCACACAGTGGAGCAGTAACTGTTACACTCTCATCATCATTCCATACTCACGAGGAGAATTATCATGATTAACTTATGCGGTTTTGCGGTCAGCAATTATTACAATAAAACTAAACTGGTGTTGCTGGAAAAAGGCATCGCTTTTACGGAAGAGCAAGTATTTCCTTCACAAGATGAAGCGTTGCTAAAACGTTCACCTCTAGGAAAAATCCCTTTTATTGAAACTGAACAAGGTAGCTTGTCAGAGTCACAAGTGATTCTCGAATATTTGGAAGACACTTATTCTGAAACTCCACTGTATCCAGTTGATGCTTTTCAACGTGCAAAAGTTCGAGAATTGATTCAACACCTAGAGCTTAATATTGAATTACACGCTCGTCGTTTATATAGAGAAGCCTTTTTTGGTGGCGCAGTTTCTGATGAAGTCAAAAATGAAGTTAGGGAATCGTTAGAAAAAGGCTTAAAAGGTTTGGCACGTTTGGTAAAATTTTCGCCTTATATTGGCGGCGACAGTTACACAGCGGCAGATATTGTCGCATGGCTACATTTTTTTATGATTAGTGCGACCTGCCAAAAAATTTATGGCACGGATTTGTTGGCAGAGTATATTCCAAACTACGTCAGCTATATGGAGTTCATAGAAAATCGTCCTGCTGTGCAGAAAGTAGCAGCGGATCGCGCAGTAGCGATGGACGCATTTTTGAAAAAATAATTTGGATTTGTGTAAGGTAGGTGCGGCACTTCGCACCTACCGAACATAGTGATCAAAATGAAGGTTTATTTTCAACAAACCGTGCTTGGGAAAATGGGTATTGCTGAGCAAGATGGCAATATCACCGAGGTTTATTTTGCCAGTGAGTTTATCCCGCAAGGCGTTGAGCTAGTCGAAACTGCGCTAATCGGAGAAGCATTCTTACAGCTTAACGCCTATCTTGCGGGTGAGCTTAAAAATTTTTCTTTACCGCTTGCGCCGCGTGGTACAGATTTTATGCAGTCTGTGTGGAAAGCTCTGTGTGCTGTTCCTTACGCAACAACTGCCAGTTATAAAGACATTGCTCTGGCAATAGACAATCCAAAAGCGGTACGCGCTGTTGGGCAAGCCAATAACAAAAATCCAATTCCTATTTTCATTCCCTGTCACAGAATTATTGGTAGCAATGGTAAATTAGTCGGTTATAGCGGTGGGCTAGAAATTAAAGCGTTTTTATTGGCGTTGGAAAAACACAATGGTATCGTGTGACTGAGTTAATTCATTTATCAAACTCAGCGAGGAGTAAAGTGTGTTGCTACGATTCAGGCTTTAGTTCGCGGGCGAGTAGGTTTTCTACAGCGGCTAGAGGGGATAGTCCTTCGTATAACACTTTATAAGTTTGTTCAGTTATTGGCATTTCAATGCCATATTTTTGTGCCAGTCGATAGGTTTGTTTAGCTGCCGATACACCTTCAACTTCTTGACCAATTTCTGTTATCGCATCTTCACGGCTTTTGCCTAAGCCTAAGGCTAGCCCTAAACGGCGGTTTCTGGATTGATTGTCGGTGCAGGTTAATAGCAAATCACCTAAGCCTGCTAGACCCATAAAGGTGTCTGGTTTTCCGCCTAGTATGACTCCTAAGCGAATAGTTTCGTTCAATCCTCGCGTAATTAAGGCGGCTCTGGTGTTTGCACCAAAACCTAGCCCATCTGCAATACCTGCGGCAATTGCCAACACGTTTTTAACCGCGCCGCCTACTTCTACTCCAATGACATCAGAGCTGGTATAGGTGCGAAAGCGACCACCGTGTAGCATATCGGCTAATTGGCGTGCAAAATCGGGTTGATTGGCGGCAATAGTAATGGCGGTGGGTAAATTTGCGGCAACCTCACGAGCAAAGGTAGGGCCTGAAAGAATAGCGGCAGGCGTTTGTGTACCAAATAGGTCGGCGACTACCTTATGAAGTAAGCTGCCATCCTCTGGATTAAAGCCTTTGGTTGCCCACGCTATTTGCACTTGATCGGATAGATGCGGCTTGATCTGAACAAGAACATCTTTAAACGCGTGACTGGGTGAACAGACCAGCAGGGTATTACTGAATGCGGCACAGTCAGCTAGATTATCAGTCACTGCTAAGTTATCAGGGAACGCTAATCCAGATAAATACCGCTTGTTTTCCTTATCGTGTGCTAATGCAGCGATGTGCTTGGCTTCATGTCCCCATAATAAAACTTGGCAACCATTTCTGGCTGCCAAGATAGCGAGAGCTGTTCCCCAAGAGCCTGCGCCTAGCAGGGCTATTTTCTTGTTCATCAAACGATTTAATTAAGCGCGTCTGAACTAGGAGCCTGTTGAAGTTGTTGCAAATGTTGCGCGTATAACGCATCAAAATTGACAGGAGCTAATAATAGTTGTGGAAAACCGCCTCTAACTACCAAATCTGAAACGACTTCTCTGGCATAAGGGAACAAAATGTTAGGGCAGAAACTGCCAACCATCGGTCCCATTTCTTGTTCGGTAAAGCCACCTAAAGCAAAAATACCCGCTTGATTGACTTCAACCAAATAAGCAACCATGTCTTGGTTTTTAACGGTAATGGTGATGGTAATGTTTATTTCAAAGAATGCGTTTTCTAAAGATTCAACATGGGTACCTAAATTAAAATCGACCGAAGGCTCCCATTTTTCAGTGAATATTTTGGGTGAGTTGGGCGTTTCAAACGAAAGGTCTTTGGTGTAAATTTTTTGAATAGCGAATTGTTTTTCTACAGCAGTGTTTTCTTCAGACATGAGGAGTTATCTACCTGTTTTAAGAGTGGTTGAGGAAGTGGTTAATTAAATTTTCTTTTTGTTAGCCAATTTTACTGGCAGTTTATAGTCGTTTTCCCACGCAGTCACACCGCCAGTAATGACAAAAACCTGTTCAAAACCTGCTTTGGTAAGTAGCTTGCCTGCTGAGGCGGAGCGTGTACCATTTTGACAGATAACCAGTAGCGGTTTGTTTTTATGGTCTGCTAAGCTAGGTAATAATTCGGGCAATTTACTTAGCGGCATATTAGTCGATTGCTCGATATAGCTGACAACAAATTCGGGTGCTTCACGCACATCAATAAGTAGGGTTTCACTGTTGTTCATTTTAGCGACAGCTAATAACGGTGAGATAGCGTTCGTTTTATTAAACACGCCGTCAAACACTTCTTGTATCAGCAAATAAGTAACAACAGCAAGGGCGAGTACTAAAATGTAGTGATTTAAAATAAACTCTATGTATCGATCCATAAGTTAAAGGTGTTATTTTGTTAAGTGAATGGTAAACATGAATTAATGCGTAGCACAAAAGACTTGACGCATCATCGACGATTTTTTAGGGATTTCACTGAATTAAGCGTTAGTGCGGTAAATTACTTCTGCATACATCCAGTTGCTAACCCTATGTGGGTGGCAATGGCTTTACTATCTTAGAATCCAAAGTCAAACTAAATAAACTGAAGTTCGGGTATAATGCCCCGACCAAGCAAGTTTGCTTTCTTAAAAATACAAAAAACCAGCAAATCTGGCAAAATGATACTCTATTTTTTATCATTTTGGGTAATTGATAATACAACAAAGCGTTTATGATTGTGTTGTATCTGCATTTGTTATGCAGACTTTTTTAGTTTTTGGAGATATGAATGTCGAATAAACCAAAGCCTTTAGTGTTGCTCATCCTTGATGGATTTGGCTATACACTTGATTCAGAAAGCAATGCCATTGCGATGGCAAATACACCTTGTTGGGATAAACTACAAAAAGACTATCCGATGACTTTATTGGATTGTTCGGGTCATTCGGTAGGTTTACCTCATGATCAAATGGGCAACTCAGAGGTAGGGCATACTCATATCGGCGCAGGACGGTATGTGCCGCAGGAATTCTCTAAAGTGAATGATGGTATCGAAGACGGTAGCTTTTTTGCTAATCCTGTATTGTGTCGTGCAGTCGATTTGGCTAAAGCCAATGGTAAAGCCTTGCATATTATGGGTTTACTGTCAGCAGGTGGTGTCCATAGTCATGAAGATCAAATTGTGGCAATGGTCGAATTAGCGGCTAAACGTGGCTTAACTAACATTTATCTTCATGCTTTTTTAGATGGTCGTGATGTACCACCTAAAAGTGCAACGTCTTCTATTGAATTATTAGACGCAAAATTTGCCGCATTGGGGGCAGGGCGCATTGTGTCAATCGTTGGACGTTTTTATGCGATGGATAGAGACAATCGTTGGGATCGCGTCAAACAAGGTTATGATTTAATTACCAAAGGTCAAGCTGGCTTTAGAGCTAATTCCGCGCTAGAAGCTTTGCAAGCTGCTTACGAACGAGGCGAAACAGATGAATTTGTATTACCTACGGTTATTTTGGATGCCAATCAGCAATCCGTTGAGCTAGACCCACAAGACTCAGTGGTGTTTATGAATTTTCGTGCTGATAGAGCGCGGGAAATTTCTCAAGCCATTACCTCAAGCACGTTCACTGCTTTTGAAAGAGAGCGTGCCGCGCATACAGGCTATTTTTGTACGCTAACAGAATACCATCAAGATTTTGATTATGACGTGGCGTTCCCCTCAACAGACATGAAAAATGGTTTAGGCGAAGTATTATCTAACCTAGGTTTAAAACAACTTAGACTCGCTGAAACCGAAAAATATGCTCATGTTACCTTTTTCCTAAATGGCGGTGTCGATACACCTTTTGCAGGTGAAGACCGAATTCTAGTGCCATCTCCTCAAGTCAGAACCTATGACTTGCAACCTGAAATGAGTGCGCCTGAAGTCACAGATCATCTAGTGGCGGCCATTACAGGCGGCAAATATGATGTAATTATCTGCAATTATGCCAACTGTGATATGGTCGGGCATACGGGGATTATTGATGCGGCAATACTTGCAGTAGAAGCGGTGGATGCTGCTTTGCAACGCATTGTTGACGCACTACTGAGTGTAGGTGGACAACTATTGCTAACCGCCGATCATGGTAATATTGAACAAATGCGCGATAAAGTCACAGGTGAGCCTCACACGGCGCATAGCACCAACCCTGTACCTTTGGTACATATCGGCGGCAACCATCCATTAGCCTCAGGCGGTAGTTTGTCTGACTTAGCTCCTACCATGCTGGCAATTTTAGGCGTAGCTCAGCCGATTGAAATGACTGGCAAATCGCTGATTTGTGAATAAAAAAAAACTCGTTTTTAGTTTTTTGCTAAGCCTCTCGTTGACCTTGGTCAATGAGGGGCGTGCTGGACTTTTTGACAAAAGTGATGAGCAAAATAAAGCTCAAATCGATGTTGCCGAGCAACACAGCCAAAGTATCGAGCTAAAAAAAACCGATTTGCAAAAGCAATTAGCCGATGTTGAAAAACGCTACGGTGAAACCGCTGCTTCCTTAAAAACATTGCAAGAGCAAATTGAGCAAGCACGCCAAAATTTAGGTAAAAATCAACAGGATAGAATTGCTTATCAAAAAGAAATAGATAAGGATAGCAAAGAATTGGCAGAGCAAATAAAAGCCGCATACACAATGGGGCAAAAAGAAAAACTAAAGATAATGTTAAATCAGCAAGACCCCGTGTTATCCAGTCGCATGATGTTGTACTACAATTACATCAACAAGGCGCGGTTAAAAAAACTCAATGAGATTAGAGTCGCGATTAAAAATCAAGGACAGCTAGATCAACAAAGAGAAACTGAAACTAAACGCCTAGAACAAAGTCTCGAACAAAAGCAAGTAACGCAAGATGTGCTTGATAAAGCAAGAATGCTAAGAAGCGTATTACTGAGACAATTACTGCGTGACTTTTCTTCTCGCCAACAGCAGCTAATCGATTTAAAAGAAAGCGAAAATAAGCTTAAGAGTTTAATTACCACTTTGCAGGACGAAAAGACTACCCCGCCTGATGCCCCAAAAGAAGTTACTAAATCTGTGCCAGACGTTGCTCAGATTGATAGCGACTTTGAAGCACTTAAAGGTAAATTACCTTGGCCAGTCAATGGCGCAGTACGCAAGTTTGGTAGTGCGCGATCAGAGGGTATTTGGGATGGTGTATTAATCAATGCCAATGAAGGTATCGATGTCAAAGCTGTAGCCAAAGGCAAAGTCGCCTATGCAGGGTTGTTTCAAGGTTATGGCTCATTAATCATTATTGATCATGGGCTAGGCTACATGACAGTTCACGGATTTAATCAAAGCCTTTACAAACATGAAGGCGATGTAGTTGACGTAGGTGATGTGATTGCCTCGGTGGGAAAAAGTGGTGGACGTAAGCAGTCTGGATTGTATTTTGCAATACGCAAACAAGGTATGCCGATTGACCCGCTGAGCTGGTGTGTAAAACAAAGCAAGTAAGTTAGTCGTTATATGATAATATTTTAAGAAATTGAGGATTTGGGGTTTTAAGACACATGCTAAAAAAGAAAAATATTTTTATTTTATCCTTAGGGATTATGTTGGGTGTTTTTATGGGCATCTGCGGCAGTGTCTTTGCTGAGAAAGATGATGCACCTGCGCCTGCTGCTACAGAAACGCTACCTTATGAAGATTTGCGGACATTTACCGAAATTTTTGGGCGTATCAAAAAAGATTACGTTGAGCCAGTTTCGGATAAAAAACTACTCGAAGATGCGGTTAAAGGTATGTTGAGCGGACTTGATCCGCACTCTGCTTACCTAGATCCCGAAGAGTATCAAGAATTAAAAGAAGGTACATCTGGACAGTTTGGTGGTTTAGGTATCGAAGTGACCATGGAAAACGGCTTTATTAAAGTTGTTTCGCCCATTGACGATACCCCCGCGCAAAAAGCAGGTATCAAAGCAGGCGACCTCATCATAAAACTCGATGACAAACCCGTGAAAGGCATGACCTTAGCCGAAGCCGTTAAACACATGCGCGGTGCCGCTGGAAGTAAAATATTGCTATTCGTCGTGCGTGAAGGCGCGGATGCACCACTAAAAATAACCATTACCCGCGACATTATCAAAGTAAAAAGTGTCAAAAATCGCATCCTAGAAAAGGACTATGGTTATGTGCGTATCAGCAGTTTTCAATCAGGCACAGGCGAAGCACTTAAAGAAGCTCTAGCGAAGCTGAAAAAAGACAACAAAGCACCTCTAAAAGGTATTGTGCTGGATTTACGCAATAATCCAGGTGGCGTATTAAATGCAGCCGTTGAAGTCAGTGATGCCTTTATGAAAAGCGGATTAATCGTTTATACAGAAGGACGCATTGCCAATTCACAAATGCGCTTTAGTGCCGCGCCAGATGATCTTATCGATGGTGCGCCAATGGTAGTGTTAATTAATGCGGGTTCTGCCTCTGCATCAGAAATTGTTGCAGGCGCGTTGCAAGATTCCAAACGTGCCATCATTATGGGTGAAAAATCATTCGGCAAAGGCTCTGTGCAAACCATATTACCGACTAATACAGGTTCTGCCATCAAGCTAACCACCGCACGTTACTTTACGCCCTCAGGACGCTCTATCCAAGCCAAAGGCATAGAACCTGATGTTGCCTTAGCCAATGTAAAATTAGAATCGTTGGATAAGGAAAAAAGTGACTTTAAACCCGTCAAAGAAGCCGATTTATCACACCATTTAGAAAAAATTGGTAAAGAAGCCGAAGAAGATAAAAAAGACGCTGAAGATAAAAAAGGGGCGGAAGATAAAGAAAAGCCAGCTGACGACAATAATGATGACTCAAACAAAGATAAACAGTCAAAGGATGATAAAAAGGGCAGCCCAGAAAAAGCCGTCCTCGATACAACCAAAGATTATCCTCTTTATGAAGCTCTGAACCTGTTAAAAGGCATTAGTATCATGCACAAATAACAGCGTCTTAAAAGGCAACGCTTACATTTAAAAAGCCCACGGTTTATGAAACCGTGGGCTTTTTTTTTGAAAGCTCATGGTCACGACCGATAACTCAACTATCGTGAATTTATAAAAGCAATTTTTAAGGATTAACACCATGTCAACCCCAGATTTGGATGCTATCATTCCCGCATTTAACAGCTGGCTTCAAGAAGTAATTGCTGATCCTGTCTCGGCTATCAGTAAAGCCGCGCTGGTTTTGCTGGTGACGATTGTTTTTTCCATCCGCAAAAGATTAGGCGATAACCTAGCCGATATAACTGACAAAACTATCAGCCAGCTCACCTTGCTGGGTATCAAATGGTTTTCAAATGTCAGTTTTAGCCTACGCTATAAAAAACACATCATCTATGAACATCGGGTGTTCAATGTCTGTGGATTACGCACTCAAGGCGCATTCACATTGGAAGTAGATAAGGTTTATGTCGGCTTAAGAATTGCACCATCTGCCCATCCCAATAATCCTAATGGCTTAACGCATCATCAAGCGTTAGAGGGCAATCGTCCGATTTGGGATTTTTTAAAACAAGATTTTAAAATACTGGCAGTTATTGGTGCGCCAGGTTGTGGTAAATCGACGCTATTACAACATATCGCCTTAGTGTTTGCCGCTAACAAACATGGTAGTCATGGTTTATCTGCTCACACCCCTGTGTTTTTATTTCTGCGTGAGCATATCGACAAAATTGTCACCGATGAAATTAATTTAGCGCAATTAGCACAAACCCACTTTAGTAACGAAAAACGTTATCCCAATCTAAAACCGCCTGCAAATTGGTTTGAAACCCAACTAAACAAAGGCAAAGCCATTGTCTTGTTAGATGGTTTAGATGAAGTCGCAGATGTCAAAAAACGGCAAAAAATATCCGCGTGGGTAGACCAGCAAATTATTACTTATCACAACTGCCCTTTTATCGTCACCTCTCGCCCACAAGGTTATTTAGCCGCGCCATTGCAACAAGCCCATCGTTTAGAAATTCAGCCATTTTCGTGGTCGCAAGTACAAGAATTTGCTCACAGTTGGTATTTTCAGCATGAAGTATTAAGTTTTGGTAAAAAAGACGAAGGCGTAATTAATCGCGCTAAACACGGGGCAGACGATTTATTAATGCGTTTACAACAAATGCCCGCGCTCAATGCCTTAACGGTGAATCCATTATTATTAACCATGATTGCGATGGTGCATCGTTATCGTGGGCAATTACCTGGACGACGAGTCGCGTTATATAGTGAAATTTGTGATGTGTTATTAGAGCATCGACGAGCAGCAATTGGCGTGCAAGACAGCTTAACCGCTATTCAAAAACGCGTTGCTTTACAACCGTTAGCCGCTGCCATGATGCAGCGTGAAACCCGCGAAATTAGTACCGAAGACGCAATAGCCATTATCATAGAACCTTTAAAACAAATTGGAATCTCTGAAGCACACGCTGGAGAACTGTTTTTAAGAGAGATAGAAGCAGGCAGTGGCTTATTAAATGAAAGCGAAAATCACAAATGGAGCTTTGCACATTTAACGTTTCAGGAATATTTGACCGCTTGTCATTGGTTGAAACAGCCAGCCGAATCAACATGGCATGAGTTAATAAATCAAAGTTGGTGGCATGAAACCATACGGCTTTATGTTGCCCAAGCGAATGCCAACGACATCGTGCAAGCGTGTTTACAACAAAACAGCTTGCTCAGTTTAATTCTAGCCACTGAATGTGATGAAGAAGCCTCAGAACTGGATGCGGCGATACGGCAAACGCTACGCACACGCTTAGACGAAAATTTGGAGAGTGCAGACAAAGGGCTTAGCCAATTGGCAACCTCAGTGCTGTTAAACAGACGCTTGAAAAACCTACAACGACTTAATGATAAAACGGAAATAGACAGCGAATTTATCAGTTGTGCAGAGTATCAATTGTTTCTAAATGACACGGACAAAGATTATCGACCCGCGCATTGGCAAACGCGACATTTTCCGCAAGGGACAGCAAAACAACCCGTGTTAGGTATCAGAGCGGCGGATGCACAAGCGTTTTGTGAGTGGTTAAGTGCCAAAACAGGCGAGCATTATCGACTGCCCACCTTGGAGGAAGTATCACAAGTATCACAAGTATCAGCAGTATCTAGCATTCAACATCCTGCTGTTTGGTGTTTAAGCAGCGACAATTATGATTTGTTTTGGCAACAGCCTAGCGATAAAAATGCCTGTACTCAACAACTATCACAAGTACACTCGCTCCCTGTGTTATTTAGTGTTGACTTGTTAAAAAAACAGACCGATAAAAACAAAATAGCAACGTATCTTTACAGTTATAATGCCTCCTATTTATACACCTTCGCCCTCGACCTCGACCTCGCCCTCGCCCGCGACCTTCGCCCTCGACCTCGACCTCGCCCTCGCCCGCGACCTCGCCCGCGCCCGCGCCCGCGCCCGCGCCCGCGACTTCGTTAATCTAATCAAAAGATTAGAATTATTGAATACGCCTTATGCGCAACAGTTAGCCAGCTTATTTAGAACGCTATCAACAGCCATTAACACAGCGGATGTTTTCAGCATCTGCAACGTAGCCAGAAAAATAACCTTATTTGAATTAGAAACGCTATTAACCACCCGCTGGACGGTTTATTGTGACGCGCTAAAACCTGAATTAACGTGGCAGCAACGATTATTTTTCTGGAAAAAACCTCAAGCAATTGATACCGAATTATTAAGAGACGTTTTACTGGCGTGGTTTTGGGCATTCAAAATCATTGATGCCCGCATAGAAGGCAGACTACCAGCTTGGGAAGGTATCCGCATCGTGCGTGAACAAACAAAATCTTAACGGGGGATTTTCCCAGCGTAGGCTAGGTTTTCGTAGTAAGTGTTAGAAAAGCCAGAACTGGTTATCTTGCTCACTGGTCGCTTAGATAAATGGGTTTAGAACGGTATTTGCTGGCGAATAGCAGTAAGGCAAACAAGCTACTCCACAATAAACTAGGCATCAGCCAAAACCAACGTTGATAAAACGTGCTAGGCGGATTTTTAAGATAGGGAACTTCATAAAAACCAGCCCATTGTTGATGTATCGGCGATTGTTGCAGAATTTCGCCTGATGCTAACGATACCGATGAAATACCTGTATTGGTGACACGCAATACAGGACGGCGAAATTCCACACCTCGCGCCAGTGTCATATAAAAATGTTGATACGGTTCTTGCCACGCACCATACCAAGAATCATTGGTGACATTGACAATAAACTGCGCTCCCAAATTGGCTAAATCGCGGGAAAACTTCGGAAATAGGCTTTCGTAGCAGATTTGTGCGCCAATTTTGTAATCATTCAAGGTTAATAATTCAGTCGCTCCATTGCCACGCGCAAAATGTCCTGTAGCGGGTAGCCAGTTGCGAATTTTTGGGAAAAATTGTTCCAGCGGGATGTATTCACCAAACGCCAGCAAAATCGATTTACTGTAATGTGGCGGGATGATTTCGCCGTCTTTATTTAACACAAACAATGAATTAGTAATTAAGCGTTGTTTTTCATCGGCACTGTACGCGCCCTAAAGAGACGGGGTTTTTCGCGAATCTGGATAAACTCTAAAAGTCGATATACTCTGGATTGCATCCTGCACATTGGTCGTGTTCATCCCTAGCCAACTGATACGAAGGTAAATTGAATGTGGCGGCAATTTTTTCGAGGTCGGTTTTTTTCAGGCAACGATCAGCATAAATCCTAAAACTCTTGGAGTTCGTGAAATAGACTAACCGTCCGCGTGGAAAATAGTCATATTCATGGCTTTTAAATAGCTGTTCTGTGGAGTTTTTAGGAATAAGTGCTTGCCAGTAATCATAATGACCACTGAAACCAAGGGTATAACCCATACGGTTCACCTTGTTCAAGGGGTGCGGCATCGAATAACAAGTTACCGTTCACTATAAAGAATATGCCAACTGCCTGAGTCATAATTTTTAAACCCAATATTGAAAAATTAAGGAGAAGTAATGATATTCACCTGTTTGTATGAATTTATCAATAGCGATATTGAAAGGCTAAATCTTCGTGTAAATGATTTTATTAACTGATGTTACGCACCCATTCTTTAAAATCAATGAGTTACAATTTTCTGAATTCGCTACAGTCATTGATTCTTCTGAACGCCTGCGTAACATCAGTTACTTGCATCAATTTATAGGGTGTTTGCTATATTGTTAAGCAATCCTTATAGGTTTGATACACTATCTCCTCATACAAAATAACCGCAGAGATAATTATGCCAATTACATTGAAAGAACTGACCGATTTTTGTAATGCCCATATTGATGGTGGGAATCCATCCTCACTGATTTATTCCGCTGCTGACATAACGTCTGCTCAAGTGGGTCAAGTTACACAATTAACAAATAGCAAATATAGCCACTATCTCAAAGAATCAAAAGCCAGTGCTTGCTTTATTGCTAATGATTTTGTTGTTGATGAAAGTGCTGAAACCATAGCTTTATTACGCTGTGCTGATCCTGAAATAGCGTTTATTACTGCGGTTAGTTTATTGCATCCTGCTAAAGCTTATGAAGCGCGAATTTCACCTCACGCAGTCGTTGAAGCGAATGTCCAGTTAGATGATAGCGTCTACATTGGCGCGTTTGCCGTAATTGGTGAAAATGTCAGTGTTGGCGAAGGTAGCGTAATACTGGCAGGAGCTTATATCGGTAATAATGTAAAAATAGGTAAAAACTGTCGTATTTATCCCTACGCCGTTATTTATGATAATACGGTCATCGGTGATAACGTCATTATTCATTCTGGCACGATTATCGGTGCAGACGGTTTTGGTTATAAATTCAGAAATCATACTCATGTTAAAATACCGCAAGTGGGTAATGTAGTGATTGCTGATAATGTGGAAATTGGCGCGAACACTTGTATTGATAGAGGCGCGTTAGGAAGTACCACCATAGGCATGGGGAGCAAAATAGATAATTTGGTACAGGTAGGTCACAATAATAAAGTCGGTAAACACGTCATTATGTGTGGCTTAACGGGCGTATCAGGTTCTTGTACTATCGAAGATTACGCTATTTTGGCGGGTAGTTCAGGGATAGCCGATCATGTGACTATTGGACAAGCGGCGGTGGTAATGGCGCGTTCTGGGGTAGCAGGTAATGTAGCGG
Organism: Methylococcales bacterium; assembly: GCA_037133675.1. Lineage (GTDB taxonomy): Bacteria > Pseudomonadota > Gammaproteobacteria > Methylococcales > Methylomonadaceae > UBA4132. The sequence goes on along the minus strand of JBAXNR010000026.1, from coordinate 11,432 downwards.
CGGGTACACAAGTATTTGGCAGCCCCGCAAAGGATAAGCGCACTGCTTATAAGGAACAAGTGGCAATTAGTAAACTGCCCGATTTATTGAAAAAAGTAAAACTGCTGGAAGAAAAAATACACGTCTTAGAGCTGTCAGCAGAAAATAAAATATAGAGAAAAAAAAACCCCCTTACAAAAGTATGGGGGTTTAATACCTGATGCTACGCATCCATAACGAAAAATTAATTACAAAACTTTTAATTCGTTACAGCTTATTATTATTTTTGAACACCTACGCAACAACAGTTAGTATCTTATTTACCTGAGATTTGCGTAGCAGTACTGTTATTGCTAGTGTGTCTTTTTTCAACTTTTGAAAACACTTCTTTTTGTGATTCAGCAACTGCGCCACTAGCCAAATGCTTAGTTTCGTCAGCTTTTAACATAACAACTAAAACGATAATCGCAGCGATACAAACACCAACAATCAACCACATATTATCTTTTTCTTCTACTTCAGCCATTTTAAAATCCTCTAAACTTATAGTTATGTGTATGTTTTTCCCTCTCCTCAAGAGAGCAACTCAACATCGTATGATGAGCAGGTTGCCGAATTATTTTCTAAACAACGGGGTAATTTTTATCATGAGATGTGCTTTCGTGTCAAAACTATAATTAAAAAATAGCTAAATAATTTTAAAGTCTGTTTTTGATAGCTTATTCTTTTTGTTGCCAACATACGGCAATCATTGTTAACTTAATGAATATTAATAATATTTTTTTTTGTTAGCTAGATACGAGGAATAATGTATCACAATGAAGGCAATGGCAAACCCTGCCAGCCAGTTAAGCGCAAAATTATACCCTTATTAAAATCATAGTATAGGGAAATAAACTCATCGGATGAACTCAGAAAATTAGTGAATTGTGGACGACATAATTAGGCAGTGCGGAGACAAAAATATGGACATAATTCAAGTGGACTTACTTTCTGGCTGCACTTTTAATCATAGCAATATCTAAGCATTGAACGGAAAAATGCTTCCACCAACTACTAGCCGCTTTATAATACTAGCCCTACTCTGCTTTGCCACTCATAAACTGTGCTAATGAATACACCTAAAGAACTACTACCCTCTGATATACGACGCAGATTTACTGCTAGCTCTTATGAACACGGTAAAGACTATTATGCAAAAGGACGGGTGCTTAATCTCAATATTGTTAATAAAGGCGTGCTTTTTGTTCAATTGAGTGCAACGGTTAAGGGCAATAATGTTATCCCTTATAAACAAAACATTCGCATTACTTGGCGAGCTGATTATAGTTCTGCTACGATTGAGGGCAACTGCTCCTGCCCAGTTGGTTACAACTGTAAACACATTGTTGCTGCCTGCTTCATGTATCAATATTCCCAACAAAGTTCCACACCCGATGCTAGCTGCTTAACGTGGCTAAATAGTCTGGACGAACCAACACCACACCGCGATAGCAATCAAGATTTTATTGCCTATATAGTTAATCACGGCAAAATCCCGCATGAACTCACTGTTGAACTGCTAGTGACCAAAGCAAAAAAAACAGGTGGTTTAAACAAGGGACGAAAACTGTCATTAGATACGTTTCGTTTCGGTCACTCAGAAGCCAGTTACCTGCAACATGAAGACCGAGACATTATCAAACTACTGCCTGCATTAGATGCAAGCTATTATTGGAACACCCCCATTCTGACGGGTACTGTCGGTTTTTTGGCGTTATCAAAACTATTATCAACAGGTCGTTTATTTTGGCAAGACTGCGCTCGTCCAGCATTAACAGCAGGCGAGTGTCGAGATTTGCGCTTTAACTGGCAACAATCCAACACAGGTGATTACCAGTTATCGGTTACTGTTGAGCCTAACGCCCTGTTGATGTTCACCGAACCGCCACAGTATTTAGATTCCAACACAGGGACGATAGGTGCGATTAATCCGCCCAATCTAACTACCGAGCAGTTAAAAAAATACCTTTCAGTTCCCCGTATTCCCGCAGCTTATGCCGATGAATTTAGTAAACAGCTAATTATTAATCATGCTGATTGTCCGTTACCTGCACCGAAAAAAATCGAACTAACGAATGTGCGTGACCTGATACCAACACCTAGATTACGATTACTCGGTAAACAAATAAATACCCATTACCATCACTTCATGGCAGTGAGTTTTTATTATGATCAATGGGAATTGTCGGCAAAAACATCCGAAACCTACCGTGTCATACAAACTAAGCAAGGCTTATTGCGCATTCAACGCGACAGTAACAGTGAAAAAAACGCTATCGACCACTTAAACAATTGGGGCTTTAATCAGCCCACCTTTGATGTCTCTGATGATCCCTCATTACTGCTAATTAGCCAAGCGACAAACGCTATGGAAAGCGCGGCACATTGGAATAACTTTTTGCAAAACGCGCTCCCCGCCTTAGAGCAAGACGGCTGGATTATCAACACTGAAGACAGCTTCAAACTGGCTTTTCAAAGTGCGCAACACTGGGATGCGGAAATTAGCGAAAGTCATAATGACTGGTTTGAAATGCGCTTTAATGTTGATATTAACGGGCAGTCATATCCATTACTGCCATTGATTATGCCCGTGCTGGAAAACTATTCGCTAGACACACTACCCGACAGTCTCAACTTGCCGTTAGGCGACTATCAATATCTCAGCGTACCTAGCGAAAAACTCAAACCGATACTGGCAATATTGATGGAGCTATTTAACGCCAGTCTGTTCGGTAAAGACGGGTCGCTGAAATTATCGCGTTTTAATGTCGCCAGTCTTGCAGACCTAGAAAAACACAGTTATGGGCTATTTTCTCTAACAGGCGGGCAAAAGCTGCGGGAACTCGCGCAAAAATTAACCAATTTTGTGGGCATCGAATCGGTTGCCCTACCCACTAATTTTCAAGCCGAATTACGCCCTTATCAACAACAAGGCTTGAACTGGCTACAATTTTTACGCGAATATCAATTTGCGGGCATCCTTGCTGATGACATGGGCTTGGGTAAAACCATTCAAACCCTCGTGCATTTGCTGGTAGAAAAACAATCTGGACGTATGACATCGCCGTGTTTAATCGTTGCTCCAACCAGCTTAATGAGTAATTGGCGGCGTGAAGCGGAGCGGTTTACCCCAGACTTAAGCGTATTGATATTACAAGGTTCGGAGCGCAAACAATCGTTCGATAAAATCAACGACCACGATTTAGTGCTGACCACTTATCCCTTATTACCCAGAGATGAAGAGATATTACTCAAGCATCACTATCATTATTTGATACTAGACGAAGCCCAAACCGTTAAAAATCCCACTGCGATTGCTGCCCAGTTGGTGCGTAAAATTAAAACCAATCATCGTTTATGCCTGACAGGTACACCGATGGAAAATCATTTAGGCGAATTGTGGGCGCAATTTGATTTTTTAATGCCACACTTCTTAGGCGACAGCACCAGTTTCAAAAAACACTATCGCACACCGATTGAAAACCTAGGTGATAACGAACGCAAAGCTCAATTATCACGGCGTATTGCGCCCTTTATGCTACGCCGTACCAAACAAGCAGTTGCCACTGAATTACCCGACAAAACTGAAATTATTCGCACCGTATCACTGCATCCAAAACAAGCCGTGTTATATGAAAGCATACGCTTAACTATGGAACAAAAAGTGCGCGAAGCCATTGCTGAAAAAGGTTTAGCGCGTAGTCATATTACTATTCTCGACGCATTATTAAAACTGCGCCAAACTTGCTGTGATCCACGCACTTTGCCACTCAAAGAAGCACAGAAAATTAAAGAATCCGCCAAACTGGATTTACTCATGGAGATGTTGCCAGAACAACTAGAAGAAGGGCGGCGCATTTTAGTTTTTTCCCAATTCACCCGCATGATTGCCCTGATTGAAGAAGAATTGAATAGTCTCAATATTGGCTATAGCAAACTGACAGGACAAACTAAAAAACGTGATGAAGCCATCGAGTTATTTAAAAGCGGCACGGTTAATGTATTTTTAATCAGCCTAAAAGCGGGTGGTGTCGGTTTAAACCTCACCGAAGCCGATACCGTTATTATTTATGATCCGTGGTGGAATCCTGCTACTGAAAGCCAAGCCGCAGACCGCGCTCACCGTATCGGGCAAGACAAACCTGTATTTGTTTATAAGCTGGTCACAGAAAACACGGTGGAAGAAAAAATTCTCGCCATGCAGGAGCGAAAACGCGCTTTGGCAAACAGCATTTATACCGACGGTGCAAAAGAAGAAAGCCTGACATTGACGGCTGATGAATTGACCGCATTGTTTGAACCACTGTAAATTTACCACTATCAAAAAATAAAAAATGCCTGTTTTACATAGTTCAAAGAGGCATAATAGTTTCACGGCAAATCTGCCAACACACTAATTCTAACTTAGGAGATTAAAATTTATGTCAAATGTTTTTTCATTCGTAGGCACTGTAGGTAGAGATGCCGAAGTGCGCTATTTGCCGTCTGGGCAAGCGGTATTGAACGTAAATGTTGCCAACAACATTGGTTTTGGCGATAAACAACAAACATTATGGATACGGGTAGCATTATTTGGCAAACGCGCAGAAGGCTCATTGAAAGAATATTTGAAAAAAGGTCAACAAGTGTTTGTGTCAGGGGAGTTATCGCAAAATGAATACAGAGCCAATGATGGCACAACTAAAACAAGCTTGGAGCTGATAGCTAATATTATTGACTTAGTTGGTAAGAAAAATGACGCAGGATCACAGCCACAGCAAAGTTATCCACCCGCAACAGCTAAACCCTCATCATCTGCACCTGCTCAACCTAGTGGTCGTCCTGATAATTTTAATGACGCGCCTTACGATGATGATATTCCTTTTTAGTGATTGTAATTCACTAGGCTAATGGCTGAAATAATGTGGTGTACAAACCTAGCTTTATACACCGCATCATTGCCGCGTTTTTACTTCTGCACCTTCCAATAAAATTATGGAAAACACACCCGATTCACAAAAATCTGCTCGTGCTAAAGTCAGTGTTAATGAACTCAGTCCATTGGTTGAACACAGTAAAAGCAAAAAATTAGCGGCTATTGCTAACAAATCAACGATTGTTTCGCCGCCTACACCAAAAACTGCCGTGTTTTCAGGTGTGAAATCTGAGCCTGACACTGCACTGCAACAAGCGCGACAACTAATAGATGCTCGTATTCATGAGATCATGCGCAGCTTTCCCGAAGGCAGGCGGACTAAATTATTTACGATTCGTTTCGGCTCAGTGGCTAAGATACAAAGCTTGGAAATAAAAGCGGCGTTTAAGCTATTAGATATAAACCATCAGCAGCTCAATATGCGTTTGTTGGCAACTCTTAATTATCATGGCGATAGCGTTTAACTATGAACAATTACCTTAAACCGTGGCTACTACCCATTTTGTCGGGTGTCTTTATTGGCACCAGTTATATTCCGTTTCCACCGTGGGCTTCGTTGTTTTGTTTTGTACCGTTATGGTTGTTTTGGTCACAACAAACCCGCTTAAAACCTGTGCTAATCGGCGGCTTCATCACCGCGTTTATTTTTACCCTGATTGGCTTTAACTGGATGGCACATTTGCTGCACGAATTCGCCCATTTAACTTGGGCAGTCGCGGTATTTGGTTTGTTGGTTTACGGATTCATTGCTCATTTGTTTGTGCCGTTAGCAGGTTTGCTGTGGTTTTTGGTACAACATAAAAGCCAATGTTCAACGCGGTTATCGCTTTATTTGATGGCAATAATTACCGTGTTATGTGAAGCGTATTCGTTCACTCTGTTCGATTGGAATTTTGGCTATTCGTGGTATGGCTCTAATGTACCTGTGTATCATTGGGCAGAATTTATTGGTTTTAGCGGCTTAAGTGCCTTGACCTTATTAGCTAATTTACCGTTACTGATTGCATGGCAACATCGCACGCAAACAGCGGGTAAAATCCTCGCGGGTTCAGTCTTATTAATTTTCGCCTTGCTTAATGGCGGAGGTTTATGGCTTCAAGCTCGCTTACCCAAACCCGATGCCACGCTTAACGCTTTGATGATTCAAGCCAGTATCGAAAATTCTGAAAAATTGGCGGCAGAATTGGGCAAAGGCTTTGGTAATGAAATATTACACCGTTATCTAAACCAAACCGATGAAGCCTTTAATCGCTACCAAGACCGTCATATTGATTTCGTACTGTGGCCAGAAACTGCGTTTCCTGCCTTGTTAGGTGAACAGTTCAAAAATGATCCCGCGCCTATTGAGTTAGCTGACTTTATTCATCAACGACAACTGCCGCTCATTACGGGCGCGTACAGTGCCGATGAAAAACAACGCTTAATTACTAATTCATTGTTTGTGTTAAATAAAGACGGCGAAATCATCCCGCCACATTACAGTAAATCGATTTTGCTGGCGTTTGGTGAATACATCCCGCTGGAACAATTTTTCCCAAAAATTCGCAACTGGCTACCCGCTACAGGACATTTTGCGCGTGGCAATGGAGCGACTGAATTATTAACCTTGAATGATTACAAAATTGGCGCACAAATCTGCTACGAAAGCCTATTTCCGAAGTTTTCCCGCGATTTAGCCAATTTGGGAGCGCAGTTTATTGTCAATGTCACCAATGATTCTTGGTATGGTGCGTGGCAAGAACCGTATCAACATTTTTATATGACACTGGCGCGAGGTGTGGAATTTCGCCGTCCTGTATTGCGTGTCACCAATACAGGTATTTCATCGGTATCGTTAGCATCAGGCGAAATTCTGCAACAATCGCCGATACATCAACAATGGGCTGGTTTTTATGAAGTTCCCTATCTTAAAAATCCGCCTAGCACGTTTTATCAACGTTGGTTTTGGCTGATGCCTAGTTTATTGTGGAGTAGCTTGTTTGTGTTATTACTGTTCGCCAGTAAATACCGTCCTGAACCCATTTATCCAAGCGACCAATGAGGATTACAAAGTTAGTAGAACGGCTTGTCGAAAACGCCTGAATTGCTTGCTCACGTTTACCGTAATCGAAACGGTCAAGATGATCAATTCATCTTTTTGAGTGCTGGCTTATGGAATTTGAATTTAGCGTACAGATAATCGATAAATTCACAGGAGAAGGTCTGGTTTTTATTTATTTGGCAGCATTTCTAAAACAAAAACAACGATGCTTCAGTTTGTAGGTTGTGGGTGAGGTACGAACCCCAACAAACACAATGTATTGAATAAATGTTGGGTTTCGTTCCTCAACCCAACGTACGAGGTGGGAAGTTGCGCCTGAGTTGATTGAACTCAATGCCATTGATGTGGCGGGCGAAATTCGCTTACAGTTCATTAGTGGGTAGGGCGGTTCAAGCAGTAACGCATGACGGGTGTTTCTGACAAAGTGTTACAATGTTTAAGTAAAATTTAATAATTTCAATCTTCTTAGGTAAAAATATGAGCTATCACGAAAATCACTGTGTTGTTGGTTATAAATTAACAAAAAAAGGAGAACGTTTTGGCGAAGTGAAGGCGGTTTTTGAAAAAATCGATAGTAAATTATATCCTATCAATAAAAAAGAATTTTTTTGTCATACTGAAAAAGTATTTATAACAAAAGACTATGAAGAAATAGATAATAAATACGATGATGGTGAATTATTTTTCTTAGAGATAACTGGGGACAGTACCAGTGGAGAGTGTAGTTATATATCTATTGGAGGTAAAGCAACTAAACTTGGATCTAAAGATGCTATAGAAGTAATTAAAGTAAAGTTGCCAGAAGTAACCTACAGAAAGATTGATGGCTTTAATTATAGACCTGCTACAAAATATATTTTTATTGAGGATGATTTTTTGTATGGCCCTTTTGAATATGAAGTAGAAGAGAACTTAGCAGGTGGTTTTTATATAACTTTAAAGACACTAGCAATAACTCTTATTAATAAAGGTGTTCCTAAAGGTTATATTTGTAAAGTGGAATTATCTAAAGATATTTTCACTGAAACCATCATAAATGGTAGCGATAGAAAATTTATTTTAAACGTGGATGAATTAAATAATTTAGATATAGAAAATTATGATTACAGAAATGATGACTTAATAATTCAAGAGGGAAATGAGATTTTAAAGTTAATTGGACGAGAGTTCAGTAAAAATCAAATTAGGGAATTAAAAAATGATGTTATAAAAATCCAAAATATCAATCAGTTTAATAAAGAGACAATAAATAGATTTTTTCCATTGTTTGAAAAAATGGAGGAGTGGGAAAAAATAGCAATTGATATGATTGATAAATATTTAGAATCAGAACAAGGAATAGAATATATTGATAATTATATTGAAAATAATAAAGAATCATATTTCAAGTCTATAAAAAATAAAAAAGAAGAAACAGACGAAGCCTATATTAAAGTATTAAAAACAGAAGTAAATAATCTTGAAGAAAGAAAAGGGGCTTTATCATGTGACATAGAAATATTAGCCAATGAATTCAGAGAAAAGAAAGATGAGCTGGCAAATGTTAAACCAGATGAATCATTAGCAACAATTTCTAAAGAATATAAAGAAATAGAAGAGGCCGTAGAAAAATTTAAGGCTGAGCATAATTCTTTAAAAGACATTGTAGACTTAGAAAAACATAAAGAAAGAATACTATGGTCTATTGAAGAAAAAGAAAAAAAGGAAACAATACTAAAAAAGTCTCAAGAAGAACTGGAAGGGCAAATTAATGTGAATAAAAATAAGGCAATAGAAAAACTCTTAGAATTAAGAACTTATATTGATGTTATTTATACAGTTAAAAACGATAACAAAACGACAAAAGATTACTCTATCAATGTTTGCAATAAACCTAAAGATAACAAATCACAAGCAAGAAAAGAATATATAGAGCATATTTATAATGTTTTTTCAAATAATGGGAGAGACTATAAAAGGGATGAAATAGTTAATCTAATTGTTTCGATACAGCAATCTTTTATTACTGTTCTAGCTGGACTTCCTGGTGTAGGAAAAACATCTTTGGTACAGCATTTAGGAAAAGCATTAGGATTAGATAACAGATTACTTAATATTTCTGTAGCCAGAGGCTGGACAAGTCAAAGAGATTTATTAGGTTATTTTAATCCATTAAATAATACCTTTCAATCAGCTCTAACAGGTCTTTACGAGATTTTGCAAGCAACATCCATAGAAAAAAACGCTCAAGCTCCAATTTATGTACTATTAGATGAAGCAAACTTAAGTCCAATTGAGCATTATTGGTCAAACTTTATGATAATGACTGATGATGAAAATGAGAAAAAACTACAAACAGGTCGATATGGTGAAGATGCTGAAATAGCTATTCCAAATGCGTTACGATTTATTACCACAATAAACTATGACAATACAACCGAAGCACTAAGTCCCCGACTAATTGATCGGTCGCCCATTATAAAATTACGCCCAGAAAGATTGACCAACCCAAAAGATAAAAAGAATATTAATATAGATTTTTTAGCTTATTCTAATCAAGACTTAAGTAATCTATTCGACGTATCTTCTAAGGAAAAGCCAGATTTAACCGAAGAAGAAATGGAATACCTTAATAAAATAATAGATGTATTACACGATGAAAATCCTGAATATGGGCAACCTATTATCGTATCTCAGCGCAAGCAACTTGCTATTGCACGTTACTGTCATATTGCACGCGACAATATGATTGAAGTAAGTAAATTAAGGGCTTTGGATTATGCAATTAGCCAGCATATTTTGCCACTTATTAATGGTTCAGGAGAGCAATATGGTGAGCGACTAAATAAGCTCTTAGAAAAAATATCAAAAAACTCTTTTAATCTAAGCTATCCTCAGTTACATAGAATTATCCAAATAGGAAAATCGGAAATAGATACTTTTAACTTTTTTGTTTAGGTGGTACACGATGGACAATGTGCGCTTTTCAATAGAAAGTGATTTTTATCAAAATGAGATTGTATTTTCAATGAATGAAAATACATCACAAATTTATAAAGAAGATGATTATTTATGCTTTTCTATAAAAGCACCATCATCTTATGGAAATCCTATTATTTCTCTTCAAGACTTTCAAATAGAAGTTTTTAGGTCTGGACAAAGTAGTTTTGATATTTTTGAATATAAAACAAATAAAGCGAAGCATTTCGTCAATCTTTTTGGGCAATCAGAAATTTTTTTATCATTTGAACACACTGATAAAATTTTATCTTTTTGTGTTGACATATTAGCCACCAAAATTACCGCAGAACAAGCAAAAAATCTATTAGATTATTTAAGCAAGAAAATGGATAGCATTTTAAAAGTTTGCTTTAGCAAAACGAGATATGCTATTAGTCCTGTTAAGGGAGAAACCCAAGATATTTCAATTATGCTTACACATGCTGAAAATGGTCTAAAGCTTTTATCAAGACATAAAAATAAATTTAAGCAAAAGAAAATAACTATTTTAAAGCCAAGACTTGAAATTCAAAGTCAAAGACAGATAAATAATATAATAAACAATAGCCTTTTATGGATTTTCAATCATTTAGATAAACTTTATCCCGTAGAATCTGGAAACGTTGGTTTTTTACACATTAGTGGACGGAATTATGATATTGATTTCATTGAGAATGAAACCTTATATGAAAATTCTGATATTTATGAAAACAAACTTATTTTAAGTTATTTACATGAAATAAAAAATTTTTTACATCAAATAAAAATTGACTTAGTTGCTATTTCAGAAAACCCTAGATCAAACGATGGTTATTTTAGATTTGAAGATATATTAAGTGAAATAAAGGAAAGTATTTTTTTAAATCCACGAATAAAAAAATGCAATATTTTACTAAAAGAGTGCAATCAATTAATAGCATTTATAAACCGTTATTTACCCTGTTCTCTAGTAAAAGGAATGAGAGTAAAAATTACGCCACCAGTAAGAGCTAACCAACATTATAAGCAACTGTTTTTATATGTCTACGAATGGCAAAATTTTGGCGAACCAAATTGGCAAGGAGAAAATTATCTTTATGGATTAAGAACATTATGGAAATTATATGAATTTTTTTGCCTATACGAATTAATAGAGGGTCTTAATAAAGTTGGATTTACATTAGAATACTCTGAAAGTAGGCAATTTTTTAGAGAAAGTGGATTTGAAGGTATAAAGTATAAAAATGAAAATAATCCTGCAAATTTTTATTCATTTAAACGTGATAATTTGAAAATAGAACTCTACTATGAACCAAATATATGGACGTATACAAAAGAGTACACTAAAGAAAATGACTTAATTGATGTCTTGCATGATGGAAAAGGTGAAAGGTCACGTTTTTCACCTGATTTTCTCTTGAAAGTATCTGATAGTGACAAACATTTTTTGGTAGTCATAAACAGTGAGTGATTAAGAGAACCTCAATTGGTTACGAA
>JBAXNR010000025.1:0-46719 GCA_037133675.1 Methylococcales bacterium | reverse complement strand
TAAAGTTGCTATATTATGCCAGATGTCAATGACATTTTTATGAGAAAGCCGTGCTGTGTCGAGCGGGCGTTTTTATGTGATAATTCGGCAATCTCAACTAACTAAAAATGCCAATATGACTTATCCAACGATTGAATCATTTGTTCGTAATGCTCCTTTAGCTAGACTGCAACGGCTAGCTGGTACAACAACTAATACTATTCTCGCCAAGTTAGAGGGCAATAATCCAGCAGGTTCAGTGAAAGACTTGCCCGCACTGAGTATGATTAAACGCGCTGAAGAACGCGGCGAAATTAAAGCAGGCGATTGCTTAATTGAGGCAACTAGCGGCAATACAGGCATTGCCTTGGCAATGGTAGCGGCGATTAAAGGTTATAAAATGACCTTAATTATGCCTGACAATATGAGCATGGAACGTATCGCCTCCATGAAAGCCTACGGGGCTGAGATTATTTTAACCCCCGCTGCTGGCAGTATGGAAGCGGCAATAGATTTAGCACGCGACATGGAAACGGCAGGTAAGGGGCGTATTTTGGATCAATTTGCTAACCCTGATAATCCACGCGCACATTATGAAAGTACAGGTCCTGAGATTTGGCAAGATACCCACGGGCAAGTGACTCATTTTGTCAGTGCAATGGGTACAACTGGCACAATTATGGGTACGTCGCGCTATTTGAAAGAACAAAATCCAGCGATTCAAATTATCGGTGTGCAACCTGAGGGCAATGCGAAAATCCCAGGCATTCGTCGCTGGCCGCAAGAATATCTACCGAAAATTTATGAACCGCATAGAGTCGATCGCATTATGGATATGGATCAACACAGTGCAGAAGCCACCATGCGGGCGTTAGCATCGGAAGAGGGTATTTTTGCGGGGGTATCATCGGGTGGTGCGGTTGCGGCAGCGTTGCGTTTGTCCAAAGAAGTTGAAAATGCGCTGATTGTGGCGATTATTTGTGACCGTGGGGATCGGTATTTATCAACAGGTGTATTTCCGAGTTAATCGCGTGAACTGGGATACTATTACAAAAAATATTGTTGCGGCAACGGGACAAGCGTTTACTGCGCGTTCTGTGCAGCCATTGTTAGGCGGTGACATTAATGCGGCTTTTCGTCTGCAAGATGGACATAGAGACTATTTTGTTAAACTTAATCACCCTGAATTAGCGGCGATGTTTGCGGCTGAATTTGCAGGCTTGCAAGAGTTAGCGGGTACGCAAACCCTGCGTATTCCTGAACCTGTAATTTATGGGCAAAGCGACACGCATTCTTTTTTGGTGTTGGAATATCTGGAATTGAGTCATGCTAGTCCCGCTTCAGAGCGTTTATTAGGGCAACAACTCGCTCTTTTACATCAACGAGTACAACCGTATTTTGGTTGGCATCGTGACAATACTATTGGCAGTACCTTACAGCGTAATACGCAAACAAATGACTGGGTGAGTTTTTGGCATGAACAACGTTTAGGCTTTCAATTACAATTAGCGGCAAAAAATGGTTATGGCGGTCGCTTACAAACAGTAGGCGAGCGACTTGGTAACGAATTGACCGCATTGTTTGCGGGTTACACGCCATCGCCTTCGTTATTACACGGCGATTTGTGGGCGGGTAATGCTAGTGCTGACAAACAGGGCAATCCTGTTATTTTTGATCCCGCTTGTTACTATGGCGATAGAGAAGCTGATTTAGCAATGACTGAATTATTCGGTGGTTTTAGTCGAGATTTTTATGCGGCTTACGAAGATGTTTGGGCTTTGGATAAAGGTTATAAGGTGAGGAAATCACTTTACAATTTGTATCACATTTTGAACCATCTGAATTTATTTGGCGGTGGTTATTTACGACAAGCTGAAAATATAATGACTAAGTTGCTGGTGGGAATAGACATCGTTTTATAAGAAAATGTTTGTATCAAAATGAGTTTATTGTTCTTAGAATAGTGTCGGTTATGGCTTTCCAAGTAACCCATGCAGTGAAAACACACGGTTAAACTTTAAGTGGTGATTCTTAGTAGATAGCATGAAAGCAATTGTTTTATAAAATATTTGTATATTGTACTACTCCTGTACTAGCGAGATGCTTTGTTCATTGAGTATTGGGCATTGACATTCGTCCCCTTTCTACTTTACAGTTATGCCCGCAAAACAAGTTATTTACTTTCATAAAAACCAAAAATATAACGAAGTTTAAGGTAAAAATATAAAACACAAGCGATCGGTTTACATGAAACGACAGCATTGATAATGCTAAGGTATCGCTTATAATGCAAACACTTCTATTTGGAAGAAGCACTGAGAGTTAGCGGTGCTATATGAACGCAGAGTGAATGTCAGACTGAAATGGCTTACCATGTCAGCAGTTTGCGTTGAAGCGTTTAGAGAATCATAGGCTACTTTAGCTATGAAACTCATAACTATGTAGTCAAAATTAAACTAATTATAACCCTTCGGAGCATTTATCATGGCAAGACCGTTAATACAAATGGCATTAGATTCATTAGATTTCGATGCAACAGTAAACCTTGCTACCTTAGTAGCACCTCATGTTGACATTTTCGAAATCGGAACTCCTTGTATCAAACACAACGGCGTTAACTTAGTTAAAGAACTAAGAGCAAGATTCCCAAACCACCTTTTGTTAGTTGACTTAAAAACAATGGATGCGGGCGAGTATGAAGCAACACCTTTCTACGCAGCGGGTGCTGATATTTGTACCGTTTTGGGCGTATCTGGTCTTGCAACTTGTGTAGGCGTTATTAAAGCTGCCAACGCACATGGTGCAGAAGCTCAAATTGATTTGATTAACGTTGAAGACAAAGTAGCCTGTGCGCGTGCAACTGTTGAAGCTGGTGCTCAAATTATGGGTATTCACACAGGTCTGGACGCACAAGCGGCTGGTCACACTCCTTTTGCTGACTTAAATGCGATTGCAGCATTAGGTTTACCTGTTAGAATTTCAGTAGCTGGTGGCATCAAAGCGTCAACTGTTCAAGACGTAGTCAGAGCAGGCGCAAACATTATCGTTGTGGGTGCAGCAATTTATGGTGCAGCTTCTCCTGCTGACGCAGCGCGTGAAATTCGCGAATTGGTTGACGCTGTATAGAGGCAGAAACCATGCATCAGCAACTTATCTTAGATAAAATCACAAGTATTTTAACGGCTACCGATGATTCTTATGATGAAAAGCTAGTTGGAATGCTTGATCAAGCCAAGCGTATTTTTATCGCAGGTGCTGGGCGTTCCAAGTTAGTTGGTAACTTTTTTGCTATGCGCTTAGTACACGGCGGTTACGATGTCAGCGTAGTTGGCGAAATTGTAACGCCGAGTATTAAAGCAGGTGATTTGTTGATCATTATCTCAGGTTCTGGAGAAACTGAGCAATTGATAGCATTCACTAAAAATGCTAAAAAAGTTGGTGCTAACATTGTTTTGATCTCTGCGAAGGAAAGTTCAACTATTGGCGATATGGCTGATGGCGTTTTTCAAATCGGAAAACAGGAGCTGTATGGTAAAGTTGTGGGGATGCCAATGGGAACAGTTTTTGAACTATCCACACTGTGCTTTTTGGAAGCCTTGATTTCGCACATAATATGGGAAAAAGGAATTCCTGAAGAAATAATGAGAGAAAGACACGCTAACTTAGAGTAACACTTTAGGGGCGAGTGGTGATAGCCACTCGTTCTCTAGCTTTGTTTACAATATCAAAGAACAACTGTGACCAAATCGATAAAATTGATGAGAGTCACTCACTAGAATTTACTAATCAGTAGGAGAAAAATATGACTTTGCGCCGAGAACTAGCGAACGCCATACGCGCTTTAAGCATGGATGCAGTACAAAAAGCAAACTCAGGACACCCAGGCGCGCCTATGGGTATGGCGGACATCGCCGAAGTCCTGTGGAACGACTACATGAGACACAACCCAACTAACCCAAAATGGTCAAATCGTGATCGGTTTGTGTTGTCCAATGGTCATGGTTCAATGTTGATTTATTCATTATTGCACCTGACGGGTTATGATCTTTCTATCGAAGATTTAAAACAATTTCGCCAACTGCATTCCAGAACCGCAGGGCATCCTGAATATGGTTACGCACCTGGTGTAGAAACAACAACTGGCCCATTAGGTCAAGGCATTACCAATGCAGTCGGCATGGCAATCGCTGAAAAAGCATTAGCTGCACAATTCAACAGAGATGGACATAAAATTGTTGATCATCACACCTATGTATTCTTAGGTGATGGTTGCTTAATGGAAGGTATCTCTCATGAAGCCTGTTCATTAGCTGGCACATTAGGTTTAGGAAATCTGGTTGCATTTTGGGATGACAACGGTATTTCTATTGATGGTCACGTTGACGGTTGGTTTACTGATAATACCCCGCAACGTTTTGAAGCCTATGGCTGGCACGTTATTGCTGACGTTGATGGTCATGACCCTGTTGCAATTTCTAAAGCTGTAAAAATGGCGAAAGCCATGACTGATCAGCCTACTATGATTTGCTGCAAAACCACTATTGGTTTTGGTTCACCGAATAAAGCAGGCTCTCATGCTTGTCATGGTGCGGCTTTAGGTCAAGACGAAATTAACTTAACTAAAGCGGCATTAGGCTGGGATCACGAAGCGTTCATCGTTCCAGAAAATGTATATGCAGGTTGGGATGCTAAAGCAAAAGGTGCTAAAGCAGAAGCAGAATGGAATGAAAAATTCGCAGCTTACCAAGCGGCACATCCTGAATTAGCGGCTGAATACGAACGTCGTATGGCGGGTGATTTGCCTGCAACGTGGGCAGCCGATGCTGACGCATTTGTAGCAGCAGTCAATGCAGAAGCAAAAACTACTGCAACTCGCTTGTCATCATTAGCAGCTATTGAAGGGTTCGCGAACTTACTACCAGAAATTTTTGGTGGTTCTGCTGACTTAGGTTGTTCTAATATGACCGAGTGGAAAGGTTATAAGCCAATGCGTGCTGATAAACCTGATGCCAACTACATCAATTATGGTGTGCGTGAATTTGGTATGTCCGCTATCATGAATGGCTTGGCTCTGCATGGCGGTGTAATTCCATTTGGTGCGACTTTCTTGATGTTCTCAGAGTATGCGCGTAATGCGTTACGCATGGCATCATTGATGAAAATTCGTTCAATTTTCGTTTATACCCATGATTCTATCGGTCTAGGCGAAGATGGTCCAACTCATCAACCTGTTGAGCAAACGGCTACCTTACGTTTAATTCCAGGTATGCAAGTGTGGAGACCCTGTGATGCGGTAGAAACAACTGTTTCTTGGAAAGCAGCGATTGAACGTCAAGACGGTCCTTCTGTGTTAGTTTTCTCACGTCAAAATCTGCCCCATGTACCACGCACAGAAGCGCAAATTGCAGCGATTTATCGTGGTGGCTATGTGTTGAAAGACACTGATGGTCAAGCTGATGCGATTATCATTGCGACAGGTTCTGAAGTTGAATTGGCATTAAAAGCAGCAGATGAACTCGCGGCAAAAGGCAAAAAAATCCGTGTTGTTTCTATGCCTTCTACCAATATTTTTGATGCACAAGATGCAGCTTACCGTGAATCTGTATTGCCAGCGGCTGTCACACAGCGTGTAGCAGTAGAAGCAGGTGTAACTGATCTGTGGTGGAAATATGTTGGCACCAACGGCAAAATCGTAGGTCTTGATCGTTTTGGCGAATCAGCACCTGCACCCGCACTGTTCAAAGAGTTCGGCTTCACCGTTGAGAATGTAGTCAAAAACGTAGAAGCGGTACTTTAATTCTAAAACGATAATAAACTTGGAACGAGACACCTCTAAACTTTAGATGCGGCTGTCGCTAGCCGACATCCTGTCGGGGGTCTCGAACCACTTCTTCCGACTCATAGGTGAACGCGTGAACAAGAATAATTTGACGAAAGGTCTATTTACAGCGTTGCTGCTAGTCAGCAGCGTGGTAAGTGCAGACGAAAAATACCCAGCAGCAGACTTCCAGCCTTCGGTTGTTTATCAAAGCGATGCCGTTAAAAATGGCTCATCAACTCAAACAGCAGTTAAAGCGGCAGCACCAGTGACTGCTCAGGCAAATCACGAAGTAGATTCAAAATATCCAGCAGCTGATTTCCAGCCTAAGGTTCTTTATACTGATGATAAGTATCAGCACAATAAAGCATTGCCAGCAAGTGCATCTAAAAATGTAAGCGTCTCTTCCGTCACAGAAGAAGCTACAGTTGAAAGCACAGTCAGTGTTGAGAAAAAGAAAGAAGACTCCAGTGTGACTTACTTACTTGGTTTAGTTGGTTTAGGCGCGGTAGGTTTTTTCTTATTCAGAAAACAAGCAACTCCTGCACCTACTAAAGCTAAAACAGCCAGTATTGCTCCTGCAAGTAGCAAAACTGCTGCAACAACAGGTGTTGGTAAATATATCAACAAAGTGTCTGGCACAGGCGTTTCTCGCTATGTAGATCAACAAGTTAAAACTGAAAAATCAGCCACTGGTGTTGCTAAATATGTTGCACAACAAACATTAGCTGAGAAAGCAAGAGCCGCAGAAGAAGCAGAAAAAAAAGCGACAGGCGTTGAAAAATATATGCGTAATCGGGGGTAAACAATGAGCCAGAATTCCTTGAACAGTTCATTTTTATCTGCTGTTGCAGCGTTTTTTTCGTTTGGAACTGAAGCAAAATCTCAAACAGAGAGTATGTATCGCGTTTGTGCGGGTGACCCCGACGGACTTAGTGGCGTAGAAAAATATCTGCAAAGCCAAGAAGCGTTGTTAGCAAGACAAAAGGCTGAGCAATTGGAAAAACTGGCAGCCCAAGCCGCAGCTATTGCAGCTCAAGCATCAGCTAGTGGTGTTGCGAAGTATCTTGCAGAGCAACCAATGCTGACCAGCGTGGAGCGTTACGCACTTAGACAAGCGATTGCTGACAAACAAGCACAGAAAGATAACCCAGCAGCTAGCGTGGGTGGAGTAACAGGTGTTGATAAGTACTTGAAAGGGTTGAAATCAGCACCTACATTAAGCGGCGTTGAAAAATATTTAAGACATCAAGACAGCTTACCCCAACCTAGTAAAGTTGCTAAATACATGGCAAAACAAGCTCTGATGGCTAAGCACGGTAAATCAGGATCAGCAATTGTCCAAATTGAAGCAACAGGTGTCGCTAGATACTTACAGCATCAAGCCAGTTTACCGCAGCCAACTAAAGTTGCCAGATATATGGCAAAGCAATCTGCTTTAGCGGCATTGCAAGTTAAATCTATAGTTGCTGAAGTGCAACCAACGGGTGTTGCCAAATATTTACAGCATCAAGACAGTCTACCGCAACCTAGCCGAGTGGCTAAATATATGGCAAGACAGGCTTTATTAGATGCGCAACAGGCAAAACCAATCTCTGTGAAACGTAGTGACACAGGCGTTGATAAATATGTGAAGCATCAAGACGAGTTACCACAACCTAGTCGCGTAGCCAAGTATTTAGCAAGACAGGCGTTAGCAGAACAACAAAAAGTAGATGCTGAGACTAGCGTTGAAAGATATGTGCGTCATCAAGGTTGATGACGCACTTACTTTTGTAGGTTTGTGAGTTGCTTCATGACGATCGTAGTTGCAATCCTATCAATTTTTTAAAATAACCATAAAGGTACCATTCATGGCGCAAAACTTACTTGAACAACTGAAAGCAATGACTGTTGTTGTCGCTGACACAGGCGATATTGAAGCGATCGAAAAATTTACACCGCGTGATGCGACTACTAATCCATCACTGATTACCGCAGCATCACAAATGCCGCAATACCAAGCAATTGTTGACGATACTTTGAAAGCGGCGAGAGTAACTTTAGGCGCGGCGGCATCAGCTGCTGACGTAGTTTCTTTAGCTTTTGATCGTTTAGCTGTTTCTTTCGGCTTAAAAATTCTGGAAATTATTCCAGGTCGTGTATCAACTGAAGTTGATGCAAGATTATCATTCGACACTGATGCAACTATTGCTAAAGGTCGTGATTTAATTGCTCAATACGAAGCGGCTGGCGTTGCTCGTGACCGTGTATTAATCAAAATTGCAGCAACGTGGGAAGGTATCCAAGCGGCAGCGGTTTTAGAAAAAGAAGGCATTCACTGTAACTTAACATTATTGTTCGGCTTACACCAAGCGATTGCTTGTGCTGAAAATGGCATTACCCTGATTTCTCCTTTTGTTGGTCGTATTCTCGATTGGTACAAAAAAGACACTGGTCGTGATTCTTATGCTCCTGCTGAAGATCCAGGTGTGGTTTCAGTGACTGAAATTTATAACTATTACAAAAAATTCGGTTATAACACTGAAGTCATGGGTGCAAGTTTCCGCAATGTTGGTGAAATTACCGAATTAGCAGGTAGTGATTTATTGACTATCGCACCTTCTTTGTTAGCTGAGTTACAAGCGACTGAAGGTGAATTACCACGTCGTTTAGACCCAGCAAACGCTGCTACGTTAGAAATTGAAAAATTATCAATCGACAAAGCCACTTTTGATAGTATGCACGCGGTAAACCGTATGGCAACTGATAAATTAGCTGAAGGTATTGATGGTTTCTCTAAAGCATTGGTATCACTAGAAGAATTACTTGCTGATCGTTTAGCTAGCTTAGAAGCTTAAGTTATTAATGATGGCCTCTAGGCTATAGATACCTCGGTATCGATAGTCTGGAGGCTTTCGCTTTTGTAATAGATAGAAACAGGATTACTCTCCATGTCACAAAAAATTTCAGATGTCGTTAAAGCGGGTGTTGTTACTGGCGAAGACGTAAAAAAACTCTTTGCTATTTGCAAAGCCAACCAATTTGCTTTACCTGCGGTTAATGTCATTAACACTGATTCGATTAACGCAGTATTAGAAGCAGCAGCAAAAGTTAAATCAGCAGTTGTTATTCAGTTCTCTAATGGCGGTGCTGCTTTTTTCTCAGGCAAAGGTTTAAAACTGGAAGGTCAACAAAACGCAATTTTGGGGGCAATTTCTGGGGCGCAACACGTTCATTTAATGGCAGAACATTATGGCGTACCTGTCATAGTACACACTGACCATGCAGCAAAAAAATTATTGCCTTGGATTGATGGCTTGTTAGATGCAGGTGAAAAACATTTTGCGGCTACTGGCAAACCTTTATTCAGTTCACACATGCTGGATTTATCAGAAGAAAGTCTGCAAGAAAACATTGAAATCTGCGCTAGCTATTTAGAACGTATGTCAAAAATGGGCATGACGTTAGAAATTGAATTGGGTTGCACAGGCGGCGAAGAAGATGGTGTCGATAACAGCGGCATGGATCATTCTGCACTGTACACTCAACCTGAAGACGTGGCTTATGCTTATGAAGTATTGAGTAAAATCAGTGACCGTTTCACCATAGCCGCTTCTTTCGGTAACGTACACGGTGTGTATTCACCGGGTAATGTCAAATTGACACCAACCATTTTGGCTAATTCACAAAAATTTGTGTCTGAAAAATTCGGCGTAGCACACAACACTTTAGACTTCGTATTCCACGGTGGTTCAGGTTCTACACCCGAAGAAATCAAAGAATCTATCAGCTATGGCGTGGTGAAAATGAACATTGATACTGATACCCAATGGGCAACTTGGGAAGGTATCATGAATTTTTACAAGAAAAATGAAGGCTATTTGCAAGGTCAAATCGGCAACCCAGACGGCGCAGATAAACCTAACAAAAAATACTATGACCCTCGCGTTTGGCAACGTGAAGGCGAAGTCGGTATGGTGAATCGCTTGGTGCAAGCTTTCCAAGATTTAAACGCAGTTAATTCGCTATAAGCGAATAATCTGATAAAAAGCCGATGTTTATACATCGGCTTTTTTGTTTATAGCCAACACTAAAAATTTAATCCACAATCCATAACAAGGAGCTATTATGAAACGTCGTGACTTTATTCGCTTAACTGCCGCAAGCGCGGGCGCGAGCCTTATTGTTCCTACTATCTCATGGGCTGAAGAAGCTAAACCTGTAAGCCCGTCACAGGATATTTATTACACCAAAGAAGCCTCAGGTCGCTGGGCAGGAAAAGCAGCTACCCATGTTCCTGTGATTGATGTGACCAAAGCCGAAGGCAGTGCGACGGTAAAAATTACCACGCCTCATGAAATGAAAGGCTACGAGCATTACATCGTTAAGCACGTTTTGTTAGATAAAAACTATAAATTTCTTGATGAACATCTGTTTGATCCAACTAAAGAGACATTAGCCGTTTCAAGCTATACACTTAAAGACTACAGCGGTACAGTGTACGCACTCAGTACCTGTAATAAACATGATCTTTGGTTAAGTAGCGCGGAAGTATAACGACTCGTTTAACAGGAACAGGGACGTTTCATCATTACTCGTTTTCCTAATATCCATTAATATCCGCTATTTTCTTTTAACCTGTATGGGAAAATATTATGAGTGCGAAAATCATCAGTCATATTGACAACATTGTGACTCTCAAAATCACAGGATTATTTACCTATCCTGATCAACTCGTCTTCCAAAACGCGTTAATCAATATGATTCCATCGCAAAAAATAAGTGTTCTTACTATTTTTGAAGATTTTCAAGGTTGGAGCAACGACGATAGATGGGAAGATGTATCGTTTCAGGAACAAAGCGATCCATATATCAAAAAAATGGCGTTAGTCGGTGAAGAAAAATGGCGAGAACTAGCACTCATGTCTGTTGGTGCAGGGTTTCGGGATTTTCCGATTGGGTATTTTCAACCCGCCGAGTTGAGCAGGGCGAAAGATTGGTTGATGAAAGATTAACTGATATTACGCACCCATTTTTTAAAATCAATGAATTACAATTTTCTGAATTCGCTACAGCCATTGATTCTTCTGAATACCTGTGTGTTTGGAAGATATTAGATCAGATAATAGCAAACATTGATTGGAATGTTACCTTTATTTAATTCCTTCACATAAACAGGCAGCATTTTTCGTATATTGCTGATATAACTGCCTTCCCATAATTCTTTCAGCTTATCTCTTGCCGCTTCATTACTAAACACTTGACCTGATTGATCCACTAAAATCATTGCGGCAACACTGCCCCTGATTTTATGAGTATTGACGGTGACGGCATAAACGTAAACACCTTTCTCTTTTGTTACCGCCGCTGTCATTTCGGGTAGCAAGGCTTCCAATTCAAATTTATACAGTCCTAAGTCCATTTGGACATCATGAAGTAAAGCGTCTTCAAGAGTTTTTTTGAGGATTTTTGGTGTGGCTCTCATGTTGATATTCCAATAAGTTAGGGTTGTAGTTAATGCTGAGTGACTGTGCTTAAGCCCATTACTCCTAGTTGTCGGATTTTTATTTGTTGTACCAAATTAGGGAGTATTCCGTGTATGTTTTTTGCATAATTGATATGCCAGTCTTTTTTTAGCTTATCTTTGGCAGCTTCGTTACGATGAACTTCGCCCGATTTTCCAATTAACACCATTGCGGCAGTCATTCCTTTGCCGTTTTGTTCCTTTACTGTGAGGGCAAAAATACAATTATTATTGGCTAGGTGCATGGATGTTGTTAAATCCTTTATTTCGTCTACCAATGCGTGTTTATACAGATCAACGTCCATGTTAGCGTCATGGAGTAAAATGTTTTCGAGAGTTTTTTGAATGTCTTTTTCGTTCATATTCAGGTGTCCAGATTAAGCAACCGCTTGTTGTACTAGGGTGTCAGCCAGTTGTTGTTGCAGGGTTTGCGTGGTGGCAAGTTTGGTTTTTAGTTGTTCGCACAGGGTCATGAGTTCATCGACTTTGGTTACTATGCGGTGTTGTTCGGCGAATGGGGGGAGTGGAATTAGCAAGCTATTTGAAACTGACAAATACAAGCAAGGTTGTGCATTTTGTTTAACACCACGCCAAATACTTTTTTGCATATAAGGACTACGGAGACTCAACGCAAGATATGGAATATTAATCGATAAAGGTTTTACTAAAGTCACACTCCTTACAATAACCATATCGCGATGATCGTCAATAATTGTAAGCCTTCCGATCGTAGCACCTACAGAAACAATCAAAATATTATTAGGCTCTGGCTTACATCTATTCCAACATTTTGTTGCCACATCAAGATCAACATAGTCTGTATTTGTGTAGTCCATAGCTCCATCACGAACATTTTTTGCTGTTACTAGAGGTATCTGGGTAAAATCTAACGTTCGCTGAGGAGTTAAATGCTCACCATCGGTAATCTGTTTGGCACAATTAATCATGTGTGTCCACTCCCAACCATTCGGCAAAACAAACGGTTTTTCCTGTTCGCTGATTTTTGGTAATGGGTTTTGTTTTTTGATTTTGCCCTCGGTAATGAGTCGGGCTTTTTCGGTGGCGATTTTTTTTAATAACTCGCTGGCGGGTTCGTCGGTGGGGTTTTGTGGGACTAATTTACCCATGACGGCTAATTGCAGGATGGTTTGTTTTAACTGCTCGATGCTGTGTTCTGTGGTGAACAGGCAATCAAAATTTGCCGCAATCCGTGACCACGCCGCTTGAAAGGCTTGTGCATCGGTGGCTTCGGTCAGCGTGGTTAATAAACAGCTCACCAACTGGCGGTGCATTGCTTGGCTACCGTTTTGCTTTTGTTCTAATCGGTCGCAAAGCTGCATCAACTCATCCACTTTAGCAACAATGCGCTGTTGTTCTGGCTCTGAAAGTATTGGAATTAGTGCTAATTGTGCTTTTTCAGTTCCCATTCTAGGCAAACTCATTCCATGAGTTGAGTTATCAGCATAATTTATAAAATAGGATGATTTCAGCGTGAGTCTTAAAAACTCAGGAACGATTGAAGAATATCCTCGAATCGGTATCATTTCAGTTGTACAAACCCCAGCTTCATCGGCAACAAGCACTTTATCTAAATACGGTCTTAATTTTCCATAAATAACATCACCAGCCAAAAATCTATTTTTTGAGCTTTTAAATTGTTTTTCAACGAAACGAACTTTTTTAATCAAACGAGAGGTTTCTTTTTCCACATCTTCCAATTCAAGCACCCAAGTTTGTTCATCAACGTCTGTTGATTCTGCTTTATCACAAGCTCCGTAATTTGTAACATCACCTAATCGCGCCCACTCCCACCCCATCGGCAAATCAAACGGCTTTTCCTCCTCGCTAATTTTCGCCAACGGTTTAGGCGATTTAATTTTCCCCTCGCTCACTAACCGCGCTTTTTCTGCGGCAATCTTTTTTAATAACTCACTGGCAGGTTCATCAGTCGGGTCTTGCGGCACTAATAAGCCCCGCACCGCTAATTCTAAAATCAATTCGCGCAACTTCTTAATACCCTTAGGCGCGGTTGTCCATATTGCTAAATTATCTGTAATTAATTGTTTCATTAGGCGGCAATACTCAAAGTAATATGTCGTCCTGTTTTCTCTAACATATTCACTAAATTATCAATGGTAAAAAGGTCAATTCGCCCTGCCATTAAATGGGTTAAACACGGTTCATCAATGCTTAATAAGCTGGCTGTCTGTGTTTGTGTCATGCCGTTTTGTTCAAGCACATCAATCAGCGCGGATAATAATTGCGAACGTAATTGTAAATTGGCGCGTGTTATCGGGTCGGGTTCTAGCGCGTCCCAGATGTTGTCAAAAACGTGTTCTGTCATGGCTTTAACTCCTTCATTAATTCTTGGCTTTTTGTCCCGCTGCAATGTCGGTTGCAGGCGTTTTTTGGGTTTTCTTTTGGAAAGCGTGCAGAAGATAAATAGCCTCTGCAAACTTAGCAACATATAAAATCAGGGTAATGGGTTAAACCTGTTACAGCAGCATGAATGACTGCCAGTCCTTTAAAGCATTAGTATCTACACAGTTTTCGCGGCTAAGAGCTGCTCCTACAGAATGTCTGTTATCACACATCAAAAACCCGTAGGAGCGAGCCTTGCTCGCGATTCAAATCTAAAGAATAAAACATTTGTGTAGATACCTATGACTGCCAGTCATTAATATCGCTATAACAGGTTTAACCCATTATCCGAAAAATAAGCAAAACAGCCGCGTCCATTGCTTTTGGCTTGATAAAGCGCGTTGTCAGCATGATCCATAAGGATTTCAGGGGTGCTACCATGCTGAGGATAAAGACTAATACCAATACTCGCGCCAATTTGCACCGTATTATTGTCGGACAATTGAAACGGCACAGTTAAATCGGCTATCACTTTTAAGGCAATTATTTCAGCAGCTTCGGGGATTTTTAGATTTTCTAATACAAGGACAAATTCATCACCGCCTAGACGTGCGACCATATCGCTATCGCGTAAATGTTCGGTAATTCTTGCTGCCACTTGTTTAAGTAGTTCATCACCAGCGGCGTGTCCTAAGCTATCATTCACAGCTTTGAATTTATCCAAATCCATCATAAATATCGCAAATTTGCTATTCGTCCGATGATTCAGCGCGATGGCATACTGCAATCTATCCTGCAATTTTCGCCGATTCGGTAAACCTGTCAGCGGATCAAAAAAGGCTAATAGTTTAATTTCCTCTTCGGCGGCTTTGTGATTGGTAATATCGGTATGTGTGCCAATCATGCGTAAAGGTTGACCGTCTTTACCACGACTGACGACCATACCACGCCCAAGAATCCATTTATAATTGTCATCTTTACATTTTAATCGGTATTCAACGACATAGCTTTCCGTTTTGCCTTGCAAATAGTCTTGCATATTTTTTGCAACGTAAGGCTGATCATCAGGATAAATACGCATTGCCCATTCATCATTAAGTGGCAAAATATCAGTTTCAGAATAACCGAGCATTTCCTTCCAACGTTTGGAATAAATTACTTCATCGGTTTCAATGTTCCAATCCCATACGCCATCACCCGCACCTTCAATGGCAAATTTCCAGCGAAATTCACTTTCTTCGAGTGCTTGCAGCATTTGCTTACGCTCGGAAATATCACGAGTCACCGCTAGCAGAACTATTTTGCCGTATTCCAGTAGTGGCACTGCGTTAGTTTCCATCCAACGTCGTCCGCCTTTAAAACCGATGATTTCATATTCTAATTGCCTATTTTCGCCTGCGATAACGCGCTTGTGCATCTCAGAAAAGGCTGAACGGTACTCTGGTACAATAATATCCAGTAGCGAACGGTTTATCACTTGTTCCAGTGAATCGGCTTCAATCATTGCCAATCCTGCGGGATTTATTTGTTTTAACAGCCCTTCGGCATCGACTATTTTGATACATTCGGGTTCGCTCTCAATAATAGTACGAAGACGTAACTCACTGGCACGCAGTTTTTCTTCTATCTGTTTGCGTTCAGTAATATCAAGCTTTATGCCCACATAATGCGTATTAACACCCGCTGAATTTTTGACGGGTGCAATATGTACATCTTCCCAATAAAGTTCACCATTTTTGCGTCGATTTATTAATTCACCCTGCCATATTTTTCCTTGCACCAAGGTGTTCCATAATTGATTGTATGTTTCTTTGATAGTTAAACTAGACTGCAATAGACGCGGATTTTTACCTAATACTTCTGCGGCACTGTAACCTGTCACTTCGGTAAATCGAGGATTTACATACTGTAATACACCGTTTAAATCAGTAATCATCACCGAGGCGGGATTTTGTTCAATAGCAACCGTTAAGGTACGCAATTGTTGTTCAATTGTTTTACGCCTTGTGACTTCACTGCGTAAGCGTGCATTCCAAGCCACGAAAAATAACATAATGAATAAAACACCTGCTGCGTATGGCAGTACTGTTTTAATGCTGATGCCATTAGTCACCTTAAGATTTATCCAACGATCATTGATTTGCTCACGTTCGCTGATTGGAATACTGGCAATGACTTTTTTCATAATACTTAGCAGTTCAGTGTGCTTTTTAATGACAGCGACACTGTGTGAACTTGAATAGCCTGTATTACCTGAAAAGCGTAAATTCAATAGCCCTGACTGCGAAATAGCATAATTGGCAGAAACTGCATCGCCCACATAAGCATCAGCTTTGCCATTGGCGACTTGATAAAGTGCGTCTTGAATGTTATCGGCTAACACCAATTGAATGGCTGGATAATCCTGCTTTAAAACATCGGTCATAAAATAGCCTTTTTCTACCGCCACCCGTTTACCATCTAACTTACTGAGTGAACTGATAAATCCTAAATTAGTATCGCTAATGATAATTGCGGTGCTATCAGTATAGGTTGGAGTAAAATTTAAATAGCTATCACGTTCAGGCGTTTGCACGGCAGCAGCAATCATGTCCAATTGTCCACTTTTTGCCATGTTCAAAATATCAGCCCATGATTGGTTTTTGATAATTTCAAATTTCACGCCTGATAGTTGCTCGAATCGGGCAACATAATCAGCGATTAAACCTTGATAATGACCATGATTGTCAACCCATTCATAAGGCGCGAAATCCTTATCTATACCAACACGAATGACTGGATGGGCTTTTAACCATGCCTGTTCTTGCTCAGTGAAACTCAAGGTTTGACTACTATAAATAAATTTTGCCAAATCATTTTCAGTCAGTGGTCTGGATATTTTCAGTTGCGCATAAATATCCGCCACTTGTTTCAAACGACGCGGCTCTAGTTGTCCCAGTGTGATACTGTCTGGAAGAATTAATTTGCGGATGATGTCAGCCTCAAAGTGCAAATGGGCAAGGCTTAGTTTGCTATGGTATTTATGGTGAATAAGCTCAATTAACTGCTCTGGATGGTCTAGGGCGTATTGCCAACCCTTTAAAGTAGCGCGACGAAATTTTTCCACACGCTCAGGATGATTATTGACTTGCTGCTGGCTGGTAAATAACAGATCACCATAAAAATCTATACCATAGCTTTGTGGATTAATGATGTTGATTTTTAAACCTTTTTCTTTGAAATAAAAGGGTTCGTTCGATAAATAAGCCGACATCACATCAACTTTACCGTTAATTAAATCATCAGCATTAAAGCTGTGTTTGTTCGGGGTGTAGTTTATTTTTTCCGCCGCCAAAATGGCGCGTAACGGCGCGTCACCCGCACCGACTGAATCAAACATCACTTTTTTGCCCTGCATTTCATAAGGGCTAATAATGCCAGAGCTTTGCTTGGTAACAAAAACTAACGGATTATGTTGAAAAATAGCTGCCAGTGCGATAATTGGTTCACCTCGCGCATAATAAGACAATATGCCCGAATCGCCGACCGCAAAATCCATTTCACCCGATGTTACTTGTTTAACTATATCTTTATCAGGTGAGCGTTCGAGAATATCAACATCCAAACCTTCTTCGGCATAATAGCCTTGCTCTTTTGCCGCATAGAAACCCGCAAATTGAAACTGGTGAAACCATTTTAATTGCAACGTCACTTTTTCTAACGGTGCAACAAGGGGTGCTTGATTAGAAAAGCTTATAGTGGAAGTCAGTAATAATACTAACCAAAGCACTCTACTTACAGCGGTTTTTAACCTATGGCTCATTCATAAATCCGATAGTAATTAGTCAACTGATGTTACGCCGCCTTCAAACATTACAATTCATAACAGGTCTTATCAAAGCACTCAAATTTTAACACCTTGTGATTTTAAATACTGTTTACGCCCTTCATAATCAAACATATTTTTGAGGTGCGATTGAGTGCAATGCCCACAAATCCATTTAAATGCAGGTGCTTTGCGATAAATTAACCTGAATAACTTTTCAGGCAGCCAAGGTAAATCCATGCGTTTTAATTGCGCTTTACCGATATGACCGCAGTCATCACAGGTGCATAAGTAAAAGAAATCATCGGGTAATTCACTTTTACAAAGTTGAATAAATTGCCTAGCAACCTGAATAATAAATTCATCGATATTGTCTTTTGATAGCCCTGTGTTCCACAGATAATAATCACCATTCTCCAGTGTATAAACATCCTCTGCAAGTTCATCCCATATTCTATAAAGTGCTTTATCGTAATCGGTTGCCATCCCAAAACTTTTTAATGACTCTAAACCCTCTCTGGGCTTAAGTAGCCCTGAGCTGATATTGCTTGCCAATTCGTTGGCATACTCAGGGACATACTCAGCTATCACTACGCGGTCTTCAGGCAACACCAAGCCCAGTTCACCGATACATTTTTCAAAATAACGCTCAACTTCATACGAGTCAGGAAAGCGTTCAAGCCCAAAACTTGCCAAGATAGCCACGTTGTTAGAGTCGCAGCCTTGGAGCAGTAAATTTTCTGCCCAATTTGAAAAATCTTGGGTCTGCACTGTACCCAATACCCGTTTTACAACTAATGCGTTAAATTCCATCTATGACCTGCTAAACCGTGTTATATGAGGTAATCTAGTTCTGCTTTGTATAGCCTTCTGGAGCGCGTGATAATACACAAAAACGCTAAACATCATAGCGACAAACCCCAGCTCCGTCTGGGCTACTTACTGAATCTAAACTAACGATTATTATGTTCAGAACGCTTTAATACATCCAAAACTGAACGCACATTAGACTCAGATTCAGGCAGTAGAAAAGTAAGGGCAATTTCTTCAACGGCGGCAAGTATACAGATGATAGCAGCCAATCGAAATGGCCAAGCGGGACCGCCGAAAAACAACACATACAAGGACAAGCCCATAGAAGCGGCGGCAATTTTTACGCCCCAAGTGTGATAGCTGGTAAAACAGCCGAATTTACTGAAGCCGACAACAGCGGGCAATAAACAACTGGCGAGCATCAAGACCACAAAAACTAGCTCTCTATAAACCACCTCTGACCACAACCACCAGCAACCAATAGCAGTAGTCAGATAAGTGACCACATCTGCCCAACTGTCCAACATAGCACCAAATTGAGAAACCTGTCCCGTCAATCGCGCCGCCAAACCGTCTAATAAGTCAGTCAAAAAGGCCAGTGCTAACAGCATCATAAAAGCAATGCCATAGCCATGCCATGCTAACCATAATAAGCCGATGGCAGCGACAAAGCGAAATCCCGTCAATAGATTAGGTAAGGTGAGTTTACTGTTCATAAGCTGAATGAGGCGACAAGTGGAACGTGATCTGACAGAGACTGCCACGGTGAATGAGTGAGTCGCTCACACGATATTGGAGTCAGCCCACGATAATAAATTCTATCCATCTGCAAAAAAGGTAACAAGGCAGGAAAGGTACGCGCATAGTCGCCATGTGTTTGTCGAAAAACTTCCTGCAAATCCAGATGATTAAGGAAAAGCTGCCCTGCTTGCCCTCGCCAATCGTTAAAATCACCTGCAACAATCAAAGGCGCGTCATGCGGTACATGACTGGCTACGCGCTCACACAATTTTCCTATTTGCAAGCGACGCTCCTTACCCATTAGGCCAAAATGAATACAAACGATATGTACATCTTGCTCACTCTCAGGCAGTCGAATAACACCATGTAGCAGACTACGACTCGCCCAAGGAAAGGGCGATACATTAATATTTTCCCAGCGTTCAAAAGGATACTTGCTTAAAATAGCGTTACCATGATGTCCCGCCTTATAAACTGCATTTTTTCCATACGCGAAAAATGACCACCCACCGTCAGCAATAAACTCACTGTGTGAGCGATCAGGCCAATCGGCTACTTTTTTTTCATGGCGTGAATGCTCACCTTGCATCTCTTGCAAAAACAACAAATCAGCATCAGCCGCTATCAAGGCCTCTCGAATTTGATGCAATACAAAGTATCGATTGCTCATGTTAAAACCTTTATGGATATTGTAAGTTAATACCCGCAAGCCTTTTGTGTTCATAAATGCCCTGATGTTTAATAAGGTCGATTTCTAATATGCCATTTGTAAAGAATCGGAGAAATAAATTCTTCACACAGAAAAAAAATCCCAACTGCCAATAGTATCTCAACAACACTCAAACCAAGAGACGCTTTTAACACCCATAATGGCAATAACGATTCTGGCACGGTATCAAGACCTCTGGCGCGACTGCTATCATGCTTTCCCAATCGCCGTTTGATAAAACTTGCCAATAAATCGCCTGTCATGGTCAGCGCAGCAAATAATACCCCCGTTAAAGGTTCTAACCCCCATAAAATCGCCACAACGGTAGTCAAGAAAATAGCTGAAAACAAACCGCGCCACGTTTTTCTATGACCCAATAAACGATGACCATCTGTTAGCTTAAGCCCATTATCTATCGGTTTTGCTAATTTTTTTCCAAGTAATTTATTGGTAAGCACGGGTGCGCCATTCGCCACAATCAGCAATAGCAACGCTTGAAATAGGCAAAACCAACATAACGAAAACATATTCAATATCTCCTCTTGATAAGTTAGCTATGTAGGGAAGTGATGGAGTTCACTGCGCTCTACCCAACCTGCAATTTGCCCAGCTTACGAGTTTTCCATAACCTAACGTGCAATGCGTTTAGCAACTAGGTTTGAACTGTCACCATCATGAAATTTTATTCTTCCTTCGATAAGGTCTTTATTTTTCAATTTAAACCAACCGCTTCCAGAGGCATCATCACACTCATCGTTGCCTTCCCATGTAAATTCAAAACGCTTATCGGTTTGATTGGTTACAAGCTCTCCGTTAATTTGCCCTGAAACTAAGCCAAATTGAAATTCGCCGTTTCCATCAGCATCTATCCTAATAAATGCTTCCACTTCCATGTTCAAATAATCACTATCCCATAATTCCATTTCAGTGATATGCCAATTACCGCTGTAGTTCATATATTACCTCTATAATCTAGGTCAAAGTTAGTTGTTTCATCCCTACTCGATCTCTTCAATTTTTTCGGCTAATTCCTTTTCTAGGTCATTAAATAGCGTGTCAAGGCTTTTGTATGGTTTCTCACTTTCCCAAACCATACCACCCTCATCAAGAACTCTTACCATTGAACTACTGTAATCGTCTCAATCCAGCCGTAGTTTTCTATCCAGTTGCTTATATTGGGATATTTAGTATCAAGTGTGTTCATCTGAGTATTCCATTGAAATTATCGTTTTTTTTGAAAAAAGCCTCGCGTTACAGTGCAATAGGATGTGCTGACGATAGGAGGCGCATCATTCGCGTTATATTTCTCGAACGAGTGCGTTCGTTTGAGTTATATTCCAAGAAATTTTTATGAGATTATGGTTGAAAAACCTTTTAAGTCGGTTCACTGGAGCAATTCAGCCACGGGTTTAAGCCAACGGTAACTTACGCCGTTTCAATACATAATCATCATGCAGACTAATAATTTTATCGATCTCCTCAGGAATCGACTGTTTACCTAGCTGCATGACTTTGTAACACACTGCATACTTGTCACTATTTTTTTCATAAACCTGTAACCAGTTAGCAAAAGCCGATTGTTGCTCGTCTAAACGAGGGAAACGATGTGGCGGCAACGGAGAGTGACAACGCCAAGGTTTAGGGGTTAATCGCGCTCGAAAACAATCCTGCACACGACATAAAGTCGCATACAACTTATCGGTTTTTAATTTTGCAAACAACGCAGTGGTTTGTGCATCACTAGGCGAATGATGATGACCAGTAATGACGACTCTAAAACCTGCAAAGGTTTCATAAATAATAAAATTTAACTGTGGGTAGTGAGCATGACAAGCTTTAATATGAGCTAAACATTGCGCAGCTTTATCGATTCTTTTGCCAAATAAACTCAGAAAAAACTCGGTAAAGGTTCTGCTTGGCACATCCACATCGGCAATAACCACCGCGTCAGTATTCAATACCAACGCGCCATAACGATTGCGGGTAATCGCGGCGATTAACTGCTGATTGTCATTATAAATTTCTTCAATTAGCTCTTCTCGAATTTCGTTGTTTTGATATTCATAATCGTCCAATGACTGCACACCTTTTGCCAATCGACTAATCCAGTTCTGCATTTTGGCGAGAGCTTTTTCCTTAGCCTCTTCTTCGCTAGTATCCGAACCCGCCCAACAGACAAGATTGTATTGCTTGTTTTCGTTATCGTTGACTCGCTGATTTTCTTTGTGCCAATATTTAGCTATTTTCATAAGTTGCTACCTTTGACATTCCCCGCGCCTAAAGGAGCGGGGGTGGGGGATTTCTAATGAATAGGGTACGCAATGCGACCCCCACACCTATTCCAAACAAATTAAACCGCCGCTTTAATCCGCGCTAACGCATTTATCAGATTATCCATGCTGGTGGCGATAGAAATACGAATATGTCCTTCTGTACCAAACGCAGAACCTGGCACTAACGCTACGCCCGCTTTTTCAATTAAATAATCCGAAAATTCTAGGTCGTTGTTAATGCCATCTAAACGAGCGATAAGTTTTTCGACATTGGGGAAAACGTAAAATGTGCCATCGGTTTCTAAGCACTCAACACCGTCGATGGTGTTTAATTCAGCCACCACGAAATCATGGCGTTTTTTGAATTCAACGCACATATTGGTGATAAAACTTTGATCGCCTGTCAATGCAGATTCGGCGGCGTATTGAGAAATTGAGGTTGGATTGGAAGTGCTTTGTGATTGAATCGTGGTCATGGCTTCAATCAAATCGGCAGGGCCTGCGCAATAACCGATACGCCAGCCTGTCATCGAATAGGCTTTTGAAACACCGTTCATGACCACAGTGCGATCATAAAATTCTGGGTGAGCATTCAAAATGTTCACGAATGTGCCTTGTTCCCACAGAATATGCTCATACATATCATCGGTAGCGATAATGATGTTGGGATAATCGGCTAACACGTCACCTAAAGCTTTCAGTTCTGCTAATGAATAAGCAACACCTGAGGGATTAGATGGACTGTTGATGAAAATCAAACGGGTTTTGTCGGTAATCGCGGCGCGTAATTGTTCGGGGGTGATTTTGAAATTTTGCGCTTGCGTGGTTTCAATAATCACAGGTACGCCATCGGCTAATAACACCATATCGGGATACGATACCCAAAACGGCGCGGGAATGATGACTTCATCACCTGTATTTAATAAAGCTTGAGTCAGGTTGTAAGAGCTTTGTTTACCACCGCAAGATACCAGCACTTGTTTAAGCGTGTAGTCTAGCCCATTGTCATTTTTGAATTTGGTGATGATGGCTTTTTTTAAACTGGCGATACCGTCAACAGCAGTGTATTTGGTAAAGCCTTTGTTCATGGCTTCAACAGCGGCGGCTTTGATGTGATCGGGAGTATCAAAATCGGGTTCACCTGCACCTAATCCAATAATATCTTTACCCGCTGCTCGCATAGCGGCAGCTCTGGCAGTAATAGCTAAAGTAGGAGATGGTTTTACCGCGTTGACTCTGTTGGAAAGTTTAATGCTCATAAGTTTTATGTCGTAGTGGTTAAAAATGGGGAGATTATAACAGTTTCACATTGCTTATACTTGTGCCAAAGTTCGACTCACTTAGTTTAGTGAAAGCCCCTGAAATCCATATAAAACCAAAATCAAAGTGATTTCC
Organism: Methylococcales bacterium; assembly: GCA_037133675.1. Lineage (GTDB taxonomy): Bacteria > Pseudomonadota > Gammaproteobacteria > Methylococcales > Methylomonadaceae > UBA4132. Next base: position 23,319 of record JBAXNR010000025.1, on the reverse strand, counting down.
TAAGGTGCAATCAAAAAACACGGCATAATATTCGCTAAATGTCGTTAAGGTGATGATGATGGATATTGTAGAAATAACAGTGGTGAATATTTTTTTAGCTTGTGTATTGCTCGGTACGGTAACGGGGATATTAGCGGGTTTGTTTGGTATTGGTGGCGGTTTGGTGATTGTGCCTGTGTTGGTGATGTTGTTTACTGCGTATGGATTTCCTGCTGAAATTGTGATGATTATGGCAGTGGCAAGTTCACTGGCAACCATTATTTTGACCGCTGTTTCATCGGTAATGGCGCATCATCGTTTGGGATCTGTGGTGTGGGCGAAAGTGTTTAGTATGACTCCCGCAATTATGCTAGGCACAGCGGCAGGTGCAGTGCTGGCAAAGCAAATTAGCGCGGATGCGTTACGGCTGATTTTGGTGGTGTTTTTGTTATATGTTGGGATACAAATGGCGTTGCAAATTAAGCCTAAAGCGGGCGATGTTAAGCAGTCGAAACTGTTGGATGCTTGTGCGGGTGTGGTGATAGGAGTGGTATCAGCGATTGTTGGTATCGGCGGTGGTACGCTAACTGTGCCTTATGTGGTACATGGGCAGTTATTGATGCGCCAAGCAGTGGCAATAGCTAGCGCGTGTGGTTTGCCGATAGCGATAGTGGGAACAATTAGTTATGGCTTATTGGGTTGGCATGATGCTCGCCTACCTGCGTGGAGTTTAGGTTATGTGTATTTACCCGCTTTTTTTGGGGTGAGTCTAAGCAGTGTTTTTACCGCGCCCATCGGAGCAAAATTGGCACATCGTTTGCCAGCGGTAACGCTAAAACGCTATTTTTCTGTGCTATTGTTTATTATGGCTGCTAAATTATTGTGGCATTGAGTATTGTGTTGTATTTTTTGTGCTACGCTACCTATGTACTATAAGCGGGAGTCCAATAGCTCCAGCTATTGACTAGAAAACAGCTAAAGCTGTTTTATTCCTCTGTACTCACTTTATTTATTTTTGTTAAAGACGCACCATGATTCACTTTACTAAAATGCACGGACTTGGCAATGATTTTGTTGTGATTGACGCACACACTCAAGCCATTGATTTAAGCTCTGAACAGATTCGCTTTATGGCAGATAGGCATACTGGTATTGGCTTTGACCAATTATTGCTGGTAGAAAAACCTGTCAGTGATAACGCTGATTTTAAATACCGAATTTTTAATGCCGATGGTAGCGAAGTAGCGCAATGCGGTAATGGAGCGCGGTGTTTTGCGCGGTTTGTGCGTGATAAAAAGCTATCTGATAAAGATGAAATTCGCGTTGATACCAATGCTGGGCAGTTGTTACTGTGTTTTGATGATGACTTGATTACCGTCAACATGGGCGTACCACGTCATCAACCCTCTGAAATACCGTTATTGGCTGAACAAGAGGCTTTACTTTACGAGGTGCTGATCAATGGACAAGCGTATCAATTTGGCGCAGTGTCGATGGGTAATCCTCATGCCGTGCTTCATGTTGAAGATGTGAACAGTGCACCTGTGGCTAAATTGGGCAAGGCACTGGAAAGTCACGCGCTGTTTCCTGAACGCGCGAATATCGGTTTTATGCAGATTGTAAATCGTCAATTAATAAAACTGCGAGTTTATGAGCGCGGCGCGGCAGAAACGTTGGCGTGTGGTAGTGGTGCGTGTGCGGCAGTGGTAATCGGTATCGAACAAAATCTGTTGGATAGTACGGTAGTTGTCGAATTAGCGGGTGGTACACTAAAAATAAACTGGGCAGGTCGTGGCACACCCGTATGGATGACAGGGGCGGCGGTGACTGTTTTTGAGGGTGTAATTGCCTTATGAACCAATATATTACAGCTGATGACGTTGCCGTTTATCTGCAACAACACCCTGATTTTTTTCATGACCATCTGAATTTGCTGGAGCAATTAACCATTCCACATCCAAGCGGCGTGGCGGTTTCGTTGCTTACCAAGCAAGTAGAATTATTGCGTCATAAACAGCATGAACAGGAAGATCAACTCACTGAGTTGCTAGAAATAGCCAGAAATAATGATGCTGCTTTTCTTAGACTGCATCAACTCACGCTTGCCTTACTTAACGCTTTCACGTTAGAAGAAGTTGTTGCAACGCTAGAGCAAGTATTGACCGAGTATTTCTCAACCGATTTTGTTGCCGTGCGTTTGATTCAACGGTGTCCTGATGTGGCGGTTGCACGATTATTTATTGATCCCTCTAGCGAAAAAGTAAAACCATTTATGAAAGAGCTAGGCAGCAAACAGACTAAATGCGCTCGTCCCACCTTGGCGCAAGCAAAAATATTGTTTGGTGATTCCGCATTGGAAGTAGAGTCTTGCGCTATTATTCCAATGACACTAGGTAAATCAGCGGGTATTTTAGCCATTGGTAGCCGTGAAGCAGGACGCTTTCATTACAGTATGGGGCAGTTATTTTTAACCCAAATTGGTGAAATTGTTGGCGCAAGGTTATTTTCATTGTTGTGGCAGTTTTCATGAATGCCGATGCTACGCAACAATTAGCGGATTTTTTTCAGCATCTACAAATTGAAAAACGCGCCTCACTACACACCATAAAAAGCTACCAACTCGATATTAAACAGCTAGTCGTTTACTGCAACACAAAAACGCTCACACACTGGGCGGATGTCCAACAAACTGATATTCGCAGTCATATCGCCAGTCGTCATCGGCAAGGTATGGGCAGTAAAAGTTTACAACGTGAGTTATCCGCCATTCGCAGCTTTTATGATTTTTTGCTAAAAAATCGTTTAGTAGAAATCAATCCTGCCTTATATGTTAAAGCCCCCAAACAAGCGCGAAAATTGCCTAAAACCTTGGATGTCGATCAAATCACAGGTTTGCTGGAAGCAGGTACAAGTTCAGTTTTAGAAGTCCGTGATGTGGCAATGTTTGAATTATTTTATTCCTCAGGTTTGCGGCTTAGCGAACTTGCCTCGTTGGATATGACGGATTTGGATTTGGCAGATCAGTCCTTGCTAGTGCGTGCAGGTAAAGGCGGCAAAGCTCGAATATTGCCCATCGGTAGTAAAGCTATTACCGCTATTAATCAATGGCTACCGTTACGTTTAAATGGCTTGGCAATCGGTGAAACTGCTGTTTTTACCTCTAATCGTGGCACGCGCTTAGGGCAACGCAGTATTGAATTACGCTTAGATCAGTGGTGTAAGAAAAAAGGTATTATCGAACATATTCATCCACACATGCTCAGACATTCTTTCGCTAGTCATTTATTAGAATCCAGTCAAGATTTAAGCGCGGTGCAGGAATTGTTAGGGCATAGCAGCTTAAGTACCACACAAATTTATACCCATTTGAATTTTCAACATTTGGCAGAGGTGTATGATAACGCCCATCCGCGAGCTAAAAAGCAAGCTAAAACAGAACAGTAGTAAGTAGCTAAACTTAAGTTTTTAGGCATTAACCAAAGGCTTAACCGTTCATGGTTCGACTATTCGACAAACTCACAGCTCACCACGAACGGCTCTAACCAACTGCTAAAAAATATATGGTCAGCTACTTCGCACTATCACTCAAACATCGCCTTTTTGCGGGTGTCTGCGTTTATCTGGACTTTGTAATTTATTCAATGCGTTGATGTAGGCTTTGGCTGAGGCGGTGACTATGTCAGTATCTGCACCTAAACCGTTGACGATACGCCCTGTTTTTTCCAATCTTACCGTGACTTCAGCTTGAGAATCTGTGCCTGTGGTAACGTTGCTCACAGAGTACAGTTCCAAAAATGTGGCTGACTGACACATCTGCTCTATGGCTTTAAAGGTAGCATCAACGACACCACCACCTTCGGCACTGCCAGTGACCTCATGATTATTGACCCGTAAAGTGACTGTGGCATTCGGGGTTTCGCCTGTTTCTGAACAGGCGCGTAACGAGATAAGTTTGATGTTTTCGTCTTCGGCTTCAAAACCCGCTTCTGAAATCAGGGTTTGTAGGTCTTCATCAAAAATCTCGTGTTTTTTGTCGGCGAGTTGTTTGAATCGCGCAAAAGCATCGTTTAATTCAGCTTCTGATGCAAAATCAAACCCTAATTCAGTAATGCGGCTTTTAAACGCATTTCTGCCTGAATGCTTGCCTAATACCATGCGATTAGCTGACCAACCAACATCTTCCGCCCGCATAATTTCGTAAGTTTCGCGGTTTTTTAATATGCCGTCTTGATGAATACCTGATTCATGGGCAAAGGCATTTGCACCGACGATGGCTTTATTGGGTTGCACAGGAAAACCTGTAATCGATGACACCAATTTTGAGCAGGTTAAAATCTCGCGGGTATCAATGCGGGTTTGACAGTCGAACACGTCATGTCTGGTTTTAACTGCCATCACCACTTCTTCCAATGACGCATTACCTGCGCGTTCACCTAAGCCATTAATGGTGCATTCGACTTGTCTCGCGCCATTCATTACCGCTGACAACGAATTTGCCACCGCTAAGCCCAAGTCATTATGACAATGCACAGAAAAAATAGCTTTGTCAGAATTAGGTATGCGTTTAATCAAATTGGCAATAGTCGCGCCAAATTGTTGCGGAATGCTATAGCCTACGGTGTCAGGAATATTCAGCGTGGTCGCCCCAGCATCTATCACTGCTTCCAAAATACGACACAAAAAATCTTCTTCGGAACGTCCTGCGTCTTCGGGGGAAAATTCCACATCATCGGTGTATTGGCGTGCGCGTTTCACAGCTCTGACTGCGTGTTCTATCACTTGCTCAGGCGACATTTTCAATTTCATCTGCATGTGAATAGGCGATGTGGCAATAAAGGTGTGAATACGCGAACGCGCCGCACCTTTTAACGCTTCACCAGCGCGGTCTATGTCTTTATCCAATGCTCTGGCTAAACCGCATACGGTGCTGTCTTTAATGATATTAGCAACGGCTTGCACGGCTTCAAAATCACCGACACTGGCAGCAGGAAAACCCGCTTCGATGATATTCACTTTAAGCCGCTCCAAGGCTTTGGCAATTCTAACTTTTTCATCACGCGTCATGGACGCGCCAGGGCTTTGCTCACCATCACGCAAAGTGGTATCAAATATAATCAATTGGTCTTTCATAAAAACTCCGTTCATGGAGAGTTATCAACGCTTGGTTGATAGCGAATAAAAAAAGGGGTTAACAACAAGAAGTCAAAGAATATTATGCCCCTCAGGGCAGTAATAACAGGAGAGTTAGACGCACAAAACCACCAGCGAAAAATTCACTAGAAAAGTGGTGACGGCTTGTTGAATCAGCGGTATTCATTAGTTAATGTAGAATAGGCAATTAAGTCTTGGTAAAACGGTTAATTATTTTCAGAGACAACTATATTGTGTTTATGCGTTCTCAACAAGTGGAATGGAAAAATTATCTTTTTTTATGGGAGTTTACAGTGTTTCGTACCATTAGCTTATTCATCAAAAAAATTAAATTCGGTGTTACTATTTATAAAAAAACTAACAAGGGGATGAATGTGCAGCAACATTGGCAATCATGGTCAGCTACCGATATAGGCAAGCGACGCAAATATAATGAAGACGCGCTGTTGAATAAACCAGAACTGGGATTATGGGCGGTTGCTGATGGTATGGGGGGTCACAAAGCGGGGGATGTTGCGAGTCAATTAATTGTTGATTCGCTGAATAAATTATCGCTAGCAACCTCATTGGAAACGAATATTCATGCCGTTGAACAGTGTTTACAACAAGTTAATAGCGAATTACAAGACTATGCCCGTCGAGAATATAAACATAATATTGTTGGCAGTACGGTCGTGGTATTGCTTTGTGAGCCGCGTCGTTGTGCTGTTTTATGGGCAGGTGATAGCCGTCTTTATCGTTTACGCGCTGACACGCTACAGCAACTCACACAAGATCATTGTCCAGAAAATGAAGGAATTTCAGGCAGTGAATTTAAAACCTCAAATATCATAACCAGAGCAGTCGGTGCGGCTGATGAATTAGAAATTGATTATGCCGTGTTTGATGTCATGCAAGGCGATTTATTTTTGTTATGCACCGATGGTTTAGACAAAGAAATTAGTTTCGCTGAAATTGCTTTTATCATGAACACCTACGCGCATGAAGACATTGCCAAGATATTGGTTGATAAAGTCTTAGAACGCGGTGCGCGGGATAATATTAGCGTGATTGTTGTGAGTAATCAGACATGAAAAATTTGCTAATGGGTTACGCAGTATTAAGGACTGGTAGCCATACTTAACCAAAAAGCACCGTAAAGCCCCTTCCTTTAGGTGGGGGATGTAAGGTGTGCTGTTGATTTTCTTGACTCCACCCAAATTTAGAAGATGACAACAAAACATTTTATCACCATCATTATTGCGGCTTATTCTATTGGCATAAGCAATGTTGCGGTTTGTGCATCCTCCTATATCTCGCATGAACCGCTTAAAGATCAGCTACCCTCTATTATCATCGGAAGCCTATCTGGAATTTCTCTTTTTCTGCTAGTCAATTGGCTGTTTAAACCCCGCGCCAATAAAGATAAAACAATTATCGCTACAAGCCACGGATTGATAGGGTGAGTAGTTACAATCAATCTAACACGTCCTATTGGAGCAAATAATGGCTATAAAACAACTATCCGCAACTGAGTTAAAAACTAAAATCGACAATAACGAGCCGTTATTATTGCTGGATGTCAGAGAGCCTAACGAATTTCAATACGCGAGTATTAGTAACAGCCTGTTAATTCCCCTGCATCAAATTCCCGAACGGTTAAGTGAGCTGAATAAGCAACAAGCCATTATTTGTGTGTGTCATCATGGCTTTCGTAGCCAGCAAGCGGCGCACTATCTTGAGCATTCAGGCTTTACTGATCTTGCCAATTTACAAGGTGGCATTGATGCGTGGTCGGTGCTTTGTGATACTTCCGTGCCACGTTATTAGGCAACTCGGAACGGATTGCAAACACCGTCTTACTCTGGTTAACAGTGCTTTTAAGTAAAGGGTGGACAAAAAAATCTGCCCACCCTCAAGAGCTACTGTGTTTTCCCCGCATAAGTTAAAGAGATATAAAGAAAAAACTGGACTCCAAAAATAAAATTCGCCATTAATAAATGTACAGGTTGTGCCACGGCTGGCATTCCTAATCTATCCAAACTGATACCTGCCAAAATAGCGATAATGACTCCAGCAGCCAGTGCTATCGCGCCTTTAAATAAAGGGCTTTGTTTATCTATGGTTTTTAAAATCGTCCACGCTATCAAAAGATTAGTAAATAAAATAATTGATGAAAACGAGCGATGTATGTAAAACAAGACAGGGAAGTCGGCTCGCCAAAACTCTCTGGCAACTTGGGCTTGGGCAATACCATCAACTGCTTCGCGCACTTGAGTTCCCATAGCAATTTGTAACAACGTCATGCCTAGAGCAATCATTAGCGCAGTTTTGACGGTGACTTTAATAATAGGGATAACAGGTAACGCACTTATATCCAGTTGCATCAAAAAATCCCGTTGCGAACGTGCCACAGTATAAATCAATAAACCAACCAAAATTAATGCCATCACCATGTGCATGGTGATTTTAAACGGGTGTAAATTACTGGCAACGACTACCGACCCTAGCCACGCTTGAAATCCGATTAAAAATAATGTTCCTAACGATAAAAAAAATACTGTCTTATCCGTCTTATAGTAACTGCTTGAAAAAATGGCAGTGAGTAAAGCAAATATACCTAATGTCATGCCCAGTAAGCGATTGCCATATTCTGTCCACGTTTTAACAGGATTGAACTGTGTATTTTCATAACCCCGCTCAGCATAAATCTCATGGTAGTTAGCGGGTAATTGTGCTTCATCGGTAGGCGGTATCAGTTGCCCAAAACACATAGGCCAATCGGGACAACCCATGCCTGCACCTGAAGCGCGAACGACACTACCTGCCATAATGACTAAATAAACAAATAAAATGGTCACTAGACCTAGAGTACGAAAACGTAATATGGTTTGGGGATTCATAAGGGTTCTACGGTTAATAAAGAAACAGGGGCTTGATTATAATCGTTTAGCCGTAATTGGGCAGTATCGGTATCAGTAAGTTGTAATACAACGAGTAGCTTGCCATCGTGTGCCTGTAATACATTGCCGACTACTTGCCCGCTCGCATCAATAATACTGGCATTCGGTTCAGGATTTTCTGTCGGACATTCAGCGACAAATAACGCCCGTTTAGCTTTGCCCAGATAATGGGTACGCGCCACGATTTCTTGTCCTGTATAACAACCTTTGGTCAAACTAATGCCGCCCAGTTTATCGAGATTAAGCATTTGGGGAATAAATTGTTCCGAGGTCGCAACGGTTAGCCACGGAATGCCTGACATTATATCGAGAGCCTGCCATTGCGCCGAATCGCTGGCTTGAAAACCATGAGTACAATACTCTGTCCACAAAACCATCGCCTTATTGACATCGGCAATCAATAAGCAACGGTCGGCAAAATAAATGCGTATTACTGAATCTTGTTGATGACTTGCCAAAAAAGTCTGCTCTGATGTATCGCTTAAACCCAATAAACATAAGCTATCAGAGCTATCGGTTAGCGTCACATTCGAGCGTAGCACATATTTTTGCAATCTATCTTTAACCGTTTGCAATAGCTCTTTAGGCAATAATAATAAAAAATCATCGCCCGATTTTACCAGCAAAAAAGTGGTGATAGCCCTGCCTTTAGGATTACACATCGCTCCTAAACTGCTTTGCGTTGCGGTGATGTCATTTACATTACAAGTGATTTGCCCTTGTAAAAATTTCCCTGCATCGTTGCCACTTACCGATAGAATGGCTAAATGAGTGAGTGGATAAATTTGTTGCTGACTGTCACCCGCTGGAAAAATAATGCGCGTATCAGTAACAAAAGTGGCATTTTCAGCAACTAGAAAGGTTTTCCAGATTGAATTCATAAATAAAAAAGTGAGTGTTAAATCGTATCGATTATAACGTTCTTTAAAGTAAAGATAAAAACTAAGCCATTTAACAGTGCCTTAACCCAGTGCCGATGATAAAATAAACGCATTATTTTTCTTTAATTGCGACACATACACCACTATGACTGAACAAGACAAACTATTTCTACAAACAGGTCGAACCGAAGATTTTGCTTTTGATGAGCGTGTGGTTCAAGTTTTCGACAATATGGTGTCAAGAAGCGTACCTTTTTACACGGAAGTTCAGCGCATTCAAGCCGAATTAGTGATGGATTTTTTGCCCGAAGAAGGCGGTGTCGTTTGCGATCTAGGTTGCTCAACAGGCACAACTATTGAACATTTGGCTAAACACCCTAATTGTCCTACCAGTGTGCAGTTTATTGGCTATGATAATTCTGAGCCTATGCTAGAGAAAGCCCGCGAAAAATTATCAGCCTCAGTTGGTAATGCAAATATTGATTTGAATTTTGCTGATTTAAGCGATCTGCCTGCACTGCCTGCTTGTAACGTGATTATCCTCAACTGGACATTACAATTTGTCCGTCCGATTGATAGAGAACAATTATTGACCACTTGTTTTAACGCCTTAGCTCCTAATGGTATTTTATTATTATCAGAAAAAATTCTCGGTAAAGACTCAGATTTTAATCGCTTATATATTGACCATTATTTGAGTTTTAAAAAATCACAAGGCGGTTATTCGGATACCGAAAATCAACGTAAACGTGAAGCCTTGGAAAATGTGTTAATTCCCTATCGTCTCGATGAAGATTACTCATTATTAAAACGTGCAGGTTTTACCCGCATGGATACTTATTTCCAGTGGTTTAATTTCGTTTGTATTATTGCAGTTAAGGATTAATGCTGTTCATTGTTATCCAGTAAAGTCTTTAAAGCCTTGATACAACTAGTCTCAAGGCTTTTTTATTGTCCTGTGTTGTCCATTAATGTCTTGATAATTTTGCAGTAACTATTAGGCATTGGTGCATAAATAATAACAAAGCCAAAAAGTCCCTACCCAAAAACTCAGGGCGCAGATGTCCCTATTCGAGCGGAAATGGGCATTCCTAGAGCTGTCATGATATTTGCATCGTTCCAACGCTCTGCGTTGGAATGCCTCTGTGGACGCTCCAGCGTCTTCTTGTCTTGCTAAATGACACAACGCTGGAGCGTTAATCTCCACAACCCTTCATCACTGCATTTTTATTAGATTAGCTTGCGTTTTAAATCACAGTAAACGTGTTTTGGACATTTAACCCGCCACCCATAAAAAAAGGGAGCTTTCGCAAAAAAGCTCCCTTTTTGAAGTCTAGCAAGTGAGTTTAGGAGTCGGAAGCGACTTTTTTCTTTTCCGTTTCATAAACCAAAAATGGTTCAGACGTGCCTAAAATAACGCTTTCATCTACCACGACTTTGGTAATGTTGGTGTCTGAGGGTAGCTCATACATGGTATTGAGCAACACATTTTCAACGATTGTGCGTAATCCTCTCGCGCCTGTTTTTCTTTCCATTGCTTTTTTGGCAATCGCACTTAAGGAATCTTCTCGAAATTCTAATTCCGCGCCTTCCATTTCAAACAGGTGTTTGTATTGTTTGGTTAAGGCGTTTTTAGGTTCAGTTAATATTTGTATCAAGGCTTTTTCGTCCAACTCTTCCAAGGTGGCAACAATTGGAAGCCTACCAACAAACTCAGGAATCAAGCCGTATTTAATCAAATCTTCTGATTCAACTTCGGCAAATAATTGTCCGACATTTTTGCTTTCATCTTTGGTTTTTACGTCAGCAGAAAAGCCAATGCCGCCTTTTTCAGAACGCGCTTTAATGACTTTATCTAAACCAGCAAATGCGCCGCCGACTATAAACAGAATATTGGCAGTGTTGACTTGGACAAACTCTTGATTAGGATGTTTGCGTCCGCCTTGTGGTGGTACGGAAGCGATAGTGCCTTCAATCAATTTTAATAAAGCTTGTTGTACGCCTTCGCCTGACACATCACGGGTAATTGATGGATTATCGGATTTGCGCGAAATTTTGTCGATTTCATCGATATAAACAATGCCTGTTTCTGCTTTTTCAACGTCGTAATCGCATTTTTGCAGAATCTTTTGAATGATGTTTTCGACATCTTCACCCACATAACCTGCTTCAGTAAGCGTGGTTGCGTCGGCAATGGTAAACGGTACATTCAATAAACGTGCTAAGGTTTCAGCTAATAAGGTTTTACCTGAACCCGTAGGACCAATTAACAAAATATTACTTTTTGCCAATTCGACAACGTCTTTTTTAGATTTACTGCGCAAACGTTTATAGTGATTATAAACTGCGACCGCTAAAATCTTTTTAGCGCGGTCTTGACCAATCACATAACTATCCAGCTCTTCTTTGATTTCTTTTGGCTTAGGCAAACTATTGTCGCCAAAGGAAGAGGTATTATCTTGCAATTCGTCTTTTATGATGTCGTTACAAAGCTCTACACATTCATCACAGACATAAACCGAAGGCCCTGCGATAAGCTTTCTGACTTCATGTTGACTTTTACCGCAAAAGGAACAATAAAGCAGTTTATCGTCGTCTTTACTGTTTTTATCACTCATAACCCGCCTCCTAAAAACATCAGTAACGATGTTATTACTTTCGATAAAACCAAGCTCATCAAAATATGACCTTTTATAACTCAGTTTCCGCTACTCTGCTTGATAATACTTTATCAATCAAGCCATAGCTTACTGCATCATTAGCACTTAAAAAATTGTCTCTGTCTGTGTCTAGTTGGACTTTTTCCAGAGGTTGCCCTGTGTGGTGTGCCAACACGCGGTTTAGTTTATCTCTAATCGATAAAATTTCTCTCGCATGAATGTCAAAATCAGATGCCTGACCTTGAAAGCCACCTAAGGGTTGATGAATCATCATTCGTGAGTGCGGTAAGCAATAGCGTTTACCTTTCGCGCCACCAGTCAGTAGCAATGCACCCATACTGGCTGCTTGTCCAATACACATAGTGCTAACATCGGGCTTAATAAACTGCATAGTGTCATAGATGGACATTCCTGCTGTTACTGAACCACCTGGTGAATTTATGTACAAATGAATGTCTTTATCAGGATTTTCTGATTCTAAAAACAAAAGTTGTGCGACCACCAGATTAGCCATGTAATCTTCAACTTGCCCGACGAGGAAAATAACCCGTTCTTTAAGCAAGCGTGAATAAATATCGAAAGAACGTTCACCTCTTGCGGTTTGCTCAATCACAATAGGCACTAATCCGCCTGCGGCTTCTAATGCTTTTGCTTGGTTCATTATGTGTTGTTGATACATTTGAAATCCTTACTATTGTTGTCTATCCATAACATCACTAAAACTAACACTCTCATCAGAAACGTGTGCCTGTGCTACCAACCATTCTACCACTTGATCTTCTAAGACCATTTGCTCAACATCATGCAAACGTTTTTCATCTGCATAATACCACGCTATTACGTCTTCTGGATGCTCGTAACTTTTTGCTAATTCTTCAATGGTGGCACGCACTTTGTTGGCATCTAGCTCAACCGCATTTTTTTGAATGACTTCACCTAAAATTAAACCCAGTGCTACGCGACGTTTGGCTTGTTCTTCAAATACGTCTCTTGGCAAGAGCATATCTTCTGGCTTCATTTTCTGTCTTTTGGCAGATTCAACGTAGGGAGTCATCAATCTTTCGACTTCTTCGTCAATTAACGTATTCGGCACAGTTATTTGAAATTTGGTATACAGGGCATCCATTACGGCATTTTTTAATTTACCACGCAGAACCTGTTTTAATTCTCTACCTAGATTATCGCTAACATCGGCACGGAAAGCATCTATTGACCCTTCGTCAACACCGTAGGCTTTAATAAAGGCTTCGTCAATTTCGGGCAGGGTTGCCGCTTCAACGCTGACTACATCGGCAGTAAACTGGGCGGTTTTTCCTGCCAATTTATCATTGCCATAGTCCGCAGGGAAAGCTAATTCAAATGATTTAACGTCATTGGCTTTAAGACCCAGTAGTGCATCTTCAAAACCTGGAATCATTTTGTTCGTGCCTATTTCAACGCTATAGTTTTCTACTGTACCGTCGGTAAAGTTTTCCTCTTCAACAACGCCTGAGAAATGAATTATTACACGGTCGCCTTTTTGTGCAGCGCGATCATCAACCACCGCCCATACTTTTTTCTGTTCGCGTAGCTTTTCAATGATGTTGTCAATATCAGCATCACCAACCGTAGCGATAGGGCGAATCACTTCAAGTTGTTCAAGACCATCTAAGGCGATTTCTGGATAGACTTCAAAGATTGCTGTGTAGCTAAAACCGTCAGCATCATCTGTATGGTTGATATGGGGATAGCCAGCGGGTCTTAACGATTCGCTTTGCAACGCTTCATAAAAAGTAGATTGAATCAAATCGCCCGCAATTTCATCGCGTACTTTACTGCCATACATTTTCTGGACAACAGCTTGAGGTACTTTGCCTGGACGAAAACCATCAACCTTAACTTCGCGGGCTAATGACTTTAATCGTTCAGCCATTTTTTCCTGAACAACGGTTTCAGGGACATTAACAGTCATTTTTCTGCTTAATTCAGATGTCTTCTCGACAGAAACTTGCATTTATTTACCTCACACAATTTTAAATAAGAATTTTTTGAATGCCAGCAGGACGGTGGCTCGAAAGAATTGAAAAGTTATCGATGGTTCGATAACTTTTGTAGAATAAGGTGGTGCGAATGGGGAGACTCGAACTCCCACTGGGTAACCAACTGGTACCTAAAACCAGCGCGTCTACCAATTTCGCCACATTCGCATTTGGTATGAACTTACTATTATAGTCGAAATATTAACTATACAACAAGTTATAATTTTGAAACTACTTGAATATTTGGCTCTTCCAGATTTCGCGGGGTAGCCACCACTACTACACCACATCGAAGATTAGCAGCATTAACTTTACACAACCAACGGCTTGCCAATGTTTGGATCGACGGATTCCAGATCAAGACACTTTAAAAAAAGAGGTGGTAGCATGGCAAGAAAAGCGCAATATCATTGCATCCCCTATGGAATGGCGATTTACCACGGTGGATGCTCGGATATTGTAAAAAAATTGTACCCGACAGTTTAAAATGGACTGTCTACTAGGTTAAGCAATGGTTACGCGGTTTTTAACCAGAATTATTTTCCATCCATCCGTCAGTAAAAACGACACAAGCCGTCATCGATCTGTTACACCTTACCGCGACAATTCACTATTGAATATAAAAACTCTTTAAAATCATAGGGGTGTATGAAGACTGGGTATTTTTAGTATCCATTTTATACCCATTAATACCCCATTCTAAGTCATTGCTCTTTCTGTTTTTTTAGCGGAAGATTCGAGCCAGTGGCGTAACTTGGAGAGGCGATAGTATTCAGTGAAACCCACGATTGTGTTGGCTTTATATTGAGTTGCCCAAAAGTGGTAATTCAATTTACGCCGCTAATAAATTGTTAAGCATCGTTATCGAAAAAACGGCGCGAAACTATTATTTAGCGTCACTAACAACACAAAAACTTAATAAAACTGGGGATAAGAAAATGACATACGAAACGGATATACAACTTCTGGATGGGCAAGTTAAAGTGGACGCATGGGATTTATGCCTTGATAGTCAATTCAGACGAAGACCAGGCAACACTACACGTTTTAGGCGAGCACTTGTTCATAATCGGCAGGATGGTCTTACCATAAATTATGATAATGACTATCCAGATGGAGTAAAAATACAAGGAAATGTTACAGTGGCAGCATCGGATTTATGCCTTGATAGCGTTAGCAGACGAAAAAACGATTCATCATATAGGCGAGCACTTGTTCATAATCAGGATGATGGTCTCACCATAAATTATGATAATGACTATCCAGATGGAGTAAAAATAAAGGGTAAAACCTGTATAGCAGGAAATGCAATCGTTGAAGGAGGAGTAGAAATACAAGGGAATACCGATATAACTGGGGCATTGACAATTCACTATGTCACTACTGATCGCCTTCCTCCTGTGGCGGGTGGAGGTATATTAAAGATACGTCATAATTATGATGCGGGAAAAGAAATTTTTGAGATGCGAGCTGCCATTAAAACGATACAGGATGAAATTACCGCTCTTAAAAAAAGCCTCGCAGCAACTGGTACAGTTGAACAGAATCTTGCGGTCGTCAAGCAGCGTGTTCGTGAAGTCGCTTACCTTCGCTGGGCAGCAGGTGGTCACCAAGTCGGTCATGCACTTGATGATTGGCTGGCAGCCGAGCAAGTAATCCTTAAATCAATACCCTAGCCTGATATTTCGGCGATCCGTGGCAACTTAAGTTATAAGTAGAATAATTCAATGACACTGCATACAGTTGAGATAGCTCAATTGGGGTTTCAGGTTGTCACGGACAAATTAGCCGTCGTATTTACACCGTCGTTTTCCTAATAGCCTACGTCTTCGTTAGCCGAGTTTAGCTTTTGATAGGTAGGTATTTGGAGAAAGGAGCAATCTGAAACGAGTACGCGAAAAACAAAAAAGAGGAGAACAGACATGGCAAAAGATGTTTTTGAAAGAGCAGAATCCTTGGGTCTGATAAATGATGGACAAAAAAGTAGTTTACAAAGTGCAGCGAGTTTTTTGGGCGAAATTGCAGCAGGGGTGGGTTATGTTAACACTGCCATTGGTATTGCCAGCTTCCTTGGTCAACAATTTGGTCTTTTCAGTGCTGAACCAAGTCCGATAGAATTACTGTCTAAACAAATCAATGAGCTTCGGCGAGAAATGCTTGAACAATTCAGAATTATACTCGAGACCAGCGAAGAAGATTTCAAGATAGAGTGGGAACGTGATATTGCTGAGGAGGATGGAGATATTATGGGCGCATTGGCTACTTTGGCTGAATATCCACCAGAACATCCAGATTTTCTTGTTTACGCGGCGGATGTTCCTATAAATGTATTTAGTGCCCTTGAAACCATAGAACACGAAGCATTTTGGCAACGAACACATTATCCACAGACCGACTTTGATCACCCATGGGATCCGAAGCCGCCGCCATTAGAAGGAGGAAAAAGGGTATGGGATTATAGGTACACTCTCCCTGTTTATCTGAAAAGCATGGTTATTTATATAGCCGTAATCGGTATTTGTAATAAAGAAGCTTTTCTTTTAGTCACTACTGGTATAGAGAATCCTGCTGATCCTGATTTGCAAGCTTATAGAGCCTCCGCCCAAGCAATTAGAAGTCAAATTGAAGAGCGTATAAGTTTTCTTAGGAATGCGCATTATAAGATTCGGGATGCTATCGAAGAAATACGGCGACCCAGTGTTGAGGAGCTTAGATACGAACAGCAAGTACGGTACGACAATTACCATGACACGGTTGATATACTTGCTCATGTTACTTTTACTTATTATTGCGCACTAAACCCAATATGGTATAAGAATGATTGTCTGTATGGGGTGGTAGAAAAACATACGTCTTCCTGTTCGTTAGATATGTATCCAGAAAACGAACTTCCCCCTGCGCCAGCCCTAGTATATTCGGAGCATGATCTCCTTAGATTCATGATGAGGATCCTGCCAGGACAAGTGGTGAGTTTTTCGGATTGGTATTACCCAGAAATGGATATTATCTATATAGGATTTAAAGCGAAACACGCCGTGAGAACATTAAAGCAGTGGAAGAAGCTATACAATGAACTAGGACTTCCAGAAGTCTGGGAGACCATGAACTATCTTAGAAAAATCATCAGAGAAGAACCTGAAGTAGTTGATGGTCGAGATGGTATATGGTCGCTGCGTGAAGTGGATAATGTGGTCGGAATAGCTCTCTACAATAGCCCGACAAGCGCACAACAGGGTGAACCCATCAGTGTCCGAAAGCTTGCGTCTTTGCTTAACGTTTCACCGCTGACATCACTGCGGCAAATGTATGAATCGTAAGGAAAGCGGGAATAGAACCTGAATCATCGTACTGAACAAAATGGGTAAAACCTTTGATTCAAGGCTTAGCGAGGTCAGCAATTATTAATTTACAGAGGTGTGGCAATGATTTCATTTCGGCATATCGCAAAGTATATGGATCCCGTTTATCCACCTAATCGATTCAGGGGATCGTCCAGTTCATGGCTAGATGAAAACGTTAGGAGGAATTGGCTTACTCAAGAGGCTATAAAAGAGCTTGACTCTTTTCCAATACGACAGGACGTTGGGCTTTGGCACAAGCAAGATAAAGGGCTGTTGCAAATGTATCGCTGGAGACAAGACAGTCAACCTAGAATCAATACCCGTCCATGGTCGTTTCGCGATGTGGCAAAACGGCATCAACACCCTGAGTGGACATTTAAAATGCTCTGGTATAACACCTGGCTGCTAAATGATGCTGTGGGTGGAAGTGACAAGCCAGATTATGAAAAAAGGACTGGGGAGATTGGAGAGGCGATTGCTAGGCTTGGTTATCACCTCGTCGGTCTATGTGAGGTGTTTGGTGAAGATTTGTGTGAAACCATTGCCGAAAAAGTCAGGCAATCACACAATGTTGACTGGAGAAGAGGTGCGTCTGGGGAAGGGTTTAATATATCTAGCGGCTTAATGACACTTGCCATTGATAAAGTCATGTTTGGTGATGTGCAGCGGATGGCGTTTGACAATGATGGTGGTCAGGCGGATTCCTGGGCGAAGAAGGGCGTTTTATATACAGAACTGAAATTGCAGCTTCCGAATAGCAATCTTTCAAATCCAGCCATCGATTTTTTTATTACACATACCCATTCAGAAGAATCTTATACCCGTTCCAAGCAGCTCAAAGAGTTGTTTGCATTTGTAAAAGCAAACCGAAAACCCAATAATCCCGTGATTATAGCTGGCGATATGAATATTGATGCGCGAAAAAAAAGTGAATATCCCATGCTGTTAAGTGAAATGGCGAAGCGAGACTTTTATGATATTTGGCTGAGTCGAGGTAGCTATTCTGGCGGTACAAATATTGGAGAAGAAGGTGGAGGCGAAGATGAAACGAATAATGATTACTCGCTAGTTTGTCCGCTTGAACCCAGTCTCGGAAATCAATATTGCCAAGGTTATCTGTTAGATAATGCCAGTGATTTAAGATGTTTCCCTGGAAATCGCCTTGATTATGTCTTTATTGAAGAGCCCAAAGCGCATCATTCCATCATGATAGATATTCCCAGAGTGCAAAGACAGCCATTTTGGCGTGGAATTGCGGATAATAGATTTTTCTGGGCAAATAAAGATGATGAAATCCCGAACTTTCTGTCGGATCACCTTGGGCTTGAATTAGAACTGATCGTTACACCGATGGCTGATATTTGAGTTGCTCAGCTATGTTGACAATGTTTAACTGGAGATATGATTATGATTAGTTTCCGCGAACAATTAAAAAAAATTGGAGAACCTATCCAGGGGCAGGCAGTACCTGCATTTCCAAGTGGCTTTTACACTGCACCCAAAAGCCTTCGAGCAGCTATGAAAGCTATGGATTCTCCATGTCCAGAGACTTGGAGCATACCTAGTGAAGGACAATTCTTTAACCACGACTGGACAGAGGAATGCCAAGGAGTTACTCACGATGACTCCTACTGGTATATATCCAGCAATCATGAAGGCAAACAGCGGGTCTACCGTTTTTCTCTGGCCAATAACGTTGAAGGATACGTCAAGCTAGCGGGCAACGGTAGCGGCCACCTAGGAGATATAGACTACTACCAAGATCGGATCTATTGTGCAATGGAGAATCCAGTAAAAATTCTCATCATTGACACGCCACCGTTTAGCGGATGGTGGTCGGCGGAACTTACTGGAGAGTCTGGCGGTGAGCGACCGCAGACCACCAGTTGTCCATGGTGCGCGGTGAATCCTTGGAATGGTCTTCTCTACAGCTCCAACTTTGGCGATGGATCAGGAGAGGATACACTATATGCCTACCGATTTGATTCAACGAATGGGTATTTCGTTCATCTGCCTTCCGCCGATATTGTCCTTCAGGAGAAGGTGCGTCGGATTCAGGGAGCTGTCTTTTCCAAGAATGGTCATGTGTTACTTGCGTCTGACCATACCAACGACATTCGTTGTTACAGCACCTTGAACGGTTACTATCTTGGACGGACATCCATCCAGAAAGATGATAGCTGGAACGTGGCTCAAGAGATCGAAGGACTAACAATATGGGAGGATGTCTCTTACAACGGAGTCCAAACCCATGTTCATGTAGTTCTTCTCGACAACGATAAACCCGATGACGACGACGTTTATTTCAAGCACTATCGCGTACCCTTAGCGGAATACTTGTAATTGCCACCTCTTGCGATAAAGGGTTCTGCCGCATTGACTACCAGAACCCTTATTTTGTGCATAGCAACTATGCCAGCCAAACGGTGGGTAGAAAAGCATTGCCCACCCTCAGCTCAACGCAACCTAATCCCCGTCTTTTCAATATCAGGCTCATATCGTGTTTTGAGGACATGATAGAATTTGCATTTTTGCCATGATACTACGTCTTCAATTATTAATCGATGAAAGCAAGGTTTACCATACAATTAGGGAGTTACGTTGGAAAAGTGGATGCAGCTGCCCATTTTGTAGCTCAAATAAAATTCGCAAACGGGGTAAAAATGACCGCCATCAAGGCTGTCAACGCTATCAATGCAATTGTGTGCGAAGCGTTTTGATGATTTGACAGGAACGATTTTCTCAGGTCGTCATCAATCGATTACGGTATGGATAAGTGTGTGTACCTTCTTGGCTTGAATGTGTCAAACGCCCAAATCGCCCAAGAGCTGGATTTATGTGCTAGTGATAGTCAGAGGATGGCAGAGCAGCTACGCCAAGCAGTCGTTACGCACAAACCTCCTGTACAGTTGTCAGGCGAAGTTGAATGTGATGAAGTTTATGTGGTGGCAGGGCATAAAGGTATTCCATCCGCGATTAAAAACCGTGATCCGCGCCGAAATCGTTTGAAAGGTGCGCGAGGGCGCGGCACGTTGGCAACGGAAAAGCCACCGTGTTTGGCATGGTTCAACGGGATGGACAAGTGCATATTGTCATGCTACCCAACGTTCAACAAAAGACCATCAAACCGTTTATTGAACAAACCATTAGCAAAGGAACGCTCATTTATACCGACGAATACGCTATTTACAGTCGCTTAGACGAATGGGGCTATTCACATAAAACGGTCAACCATTCGGCAGGCGAGTATGCACGGGACGAAGATGGCGATGGCTTTCACGAAGTTCATGTCAATAAGATGGAAGGTTTTTGGTCGCTGCTCCGTTCGTGGTTACGCCCGCATCGGGGCATTTCCCAAGAAAAACTCCCCTTGTATTTGGGATTTTTTGAGTTTATTCATAATGTTAGAAAACGGGGACAGGCTTTGTTAGAACCACTTTTGTCTCTGTTGTTACAACCAAAAATATGTCCTCAAAATACGATATGAGCCAAAAGAAAACGTTTTAAAGCTGCTTTGAACGATACCTTTAGAGACGATATTATTTTCTCTGTCTAATATTTATATGCGCTTGCCCTAGATTATACTCCGCCCAGAATGTTTAAATTACTGGCTCTCATGGCAAAAAAAGAGTTGGTCAAACAAGGAAAAAGTGAAATTAAGCTGATCAAGATAAAAAATCAACCTCTGACCATGTATTAAAAATGATTAGCCGCAACGCAAAACCTTAACAATCATGGTCTCTAGGGATTTTAAAGCTTGACACTATGCAACTGCTATTGATATAAATGCCAGCGTTTATTGTGTTACCTGAGACTGTGCAGGGCATCAACACGGGGCTTGCAAATACCTACAAATATAAAAAAATTGTTTCCTAAGGAGGAAAAATGAATAAATCGGAATTGATTGATACCATAGCTGAATCTTCAGGCTTAACAAAAGTAGATGCTGGAAAAGCATTGGATGGTTTTTTAAGTGCAGTAACAGGTGCTTTAAATAAGGGTGATTCTGTTGCCTTAGTTGGCTTTGGTACCTTCACTGTCAAGGAAAGAGCTGAGCGTAAAGGGCGTAATCCACAGACGGGTGACGAAATAACTATTAAAGCAGCAAAAATTCCTGCATTTAAAGCTGGTAAATCTTTAAAGGATGCTGTACAATAGCATTTCTTTAGTCGGGTGCTTAGCTCAGCTGGGAGAGCGTCGCCCTTACAAGGCGAGGGTCGGGGGTTCGAGCCCCTCAGCACCCACCAGACTTTGGAGTGGTAGTTCAGTTGGTTAGAATACCGGCCTGTCACGCCGGTGGTCGCGGGTTCGAGCCCCGTCCACTCCGCCAAATCAAAAAGCCCCGAGCCATCTGGTTCGGGGTTTTTTTTTGCTTAGAATCACACAAGTTTAGGTAGAGCGATATGCTAACGAAAATTAGAGAAAAAGCGCATGGTATTTTCGCGCAAGTGTTGTTGCTAGGTATGTGTATAGCCTTCGGATTATGGGGCATCCAAAGTTACACAGATAGTAACAAAGAAGCGGCTGTTGCCTCGGTGGGTAATAAAGACTTTCACCAGCGTGATGTCAATAAAGCCTATGAGCAATATAGCCAACAGTTTCAAGGCATGGGTATAGATGAACAGAGCTTAAAAGATCAAGCCTTAGCCAAACTTATCAAAGATGAAGTTCTATTGCAATATGCCTATAAACAAAATCTTGTTGCTAGCGATAACACCACGCGAGATTTTATTAAAACCCTACCCTACTTCCAGCTTGATGGTAAGTTTAATGAAGGACAATATAAAGCCTTTCTAAGCTCACAACGAATGACATCTGCCGATTTTGTTAGCCGTATCCAAAATAGTCTGATTATGGGACAAGTTCAGGACAGTATTATCAGCAGTAGTTTTGCAACTGACTACGATATTGAAAGTTTTTTCAAAATTCAAAATCAACAGCGTGATGTTAACACTGTGACGGTAACGATTCCCACCTTAACTGAACAACCTTCAGAAGCAGATATTTCCAGCTATTATCAACAACATCAAGCTCAGTATCAAACACCTGAACAGCTTTCTATTGAATACGTTGAATTGTCACTGGCAGAATTAGCTAAAAAAGTCGCCGTCACTGACGAAAAGCTCAAAGCCTTTTATGAAGAGCAAAAAGACACCTATACCACGCCAGAGCGTCGTAAAATCAGTCATATTTTGTTCATGGTAAATGATAAATTGGATGATAAAACTGCCTTAGAAAAAGCACTTAAAGCTAAACAAGACCTAGCCAACAAAGACTTTGACGCATTGGCAAAAGAAATTTCTGATGACAAAGTCACTGCCAAAACAGGCGGCGATTTAGGTTTATTTAATGCAGGAACAATGGAAAAACCCTTTGAAGAAGCTGTAATGACTTTAAAAGCGGGGGAAGTATCCAATCCTGTTAAATCAAAATTCGGCTATCACTTAATTAAAGTGACTGAACTGGTAGCAGGTAGGGTTAAGTCATTCGACAGTGTTAAAGACGAAGTCACCAAAGCCTATCAAAAAGCCCAAGCAGAAACTAGCTTTTCTGAGTCAGGT
This sequence comes from Methylococcales bacterium, assembly GCA_037133675.1. Lineage (GTDB taxonomy): Bacteria > Pseudomonadota > Gammaproteobacteria > Methylococcales > Methylomonadaceae > UBA4132. The sequence goes on along the minus strand of JBAXNR010000025.1, from coordinate 786 downwards.
GAAACGCTAACTAGCCTGAGCTTTGAGCATCCTGATAGCTTGCAGGTCGTTGCAGATACTTTGGGGCTTACGATTCAAAACTCAGCCTTGTTCACCAAAGACAAAGGTGAAGGCATAGCCGCAGAAGATAAAATACGCAGTGCTGCTTTTGCAGAAGAAGTTTTACAAGGCAATAACAGCTCACCCGTTGAATTAGGCTCTGATCGCTTAGTGGTATTGCGGCAACTAGAACACAGAGCAACTACTATCCGTGATTTGAAAGAGGTTAAAGCGCAAATATCAGCACTATTACTGCTAGATAAAGCCAAACTACAAGCTGTGACCAAAGCCAAACAAATCGCCTCACGCCTACAAGCAGGTGAAACCCTGCAAGCTGTCGCGAGCGATCAAAAACTGGAAATCAAAAAAATCACAGGTTTAACACGCAATGGTAAAACAGATTTATCACCACAATTGGCGGATGCTGTTTTCAAAGCGGCAAAACCTATTGGCGATAAACCCAGTATTACCCTCGTGCCATTAGCGACAGGTGAGCAAGTTATTGTCAGCTTAACCAAAGTCACTGCGGGTACGATGAGCGAAGACGACAAGAAAAAACTAGAGTTGGCGAAAAAGAATATCGCTAATGCCTTTGGTCAAAACGAATTTAACACCGTGTTAAATAGTTTACAAAGCAGTGCTGATATAAGCATTACACCCAAAGCCCAAGAGCAAACCGCTCAGTAATAAAATGTAGATACTCTGTTCAAAATCAAGCCTTTTTCGATAACGATAATCATGAATTCT
>JBAXNR010000024.1:0-46798 GCA_037133675.1 Methylococcales bacterium | reverse complement strand
TGGCTAAATTCGGGGAGTTAGGAGGGGCATAATCCTTAAGTTGGCGCATATGGGTTGCAAACCCCCGTCACGCCAGTCAGGTTAGACACCCGCCGTAATTCCACATATTGACTTTGGTTGTCGGGTTGCGCTATAGCTAACCCGAAACTCCTTCAAGAAGGTTTGGGAGGCCATAGAATTCTTTCTTTCATCGAAGCTTGCTTGCATAAAATAATTGTTAGGCCAGAAAATAGAGTTTTTCTTCTATAAGTCCTATCAAAAGTACTATCATAAAAAGTACTATTATAAATTTCATTTAGAGCCTTGCAAAAACCTTCGATATCAAAATCTACGTTCATGGGAGACGACCATTCACCCTCCCTCTGATTAACAAAAAGTGGAGCATATTTATAACAATAATCATAGTTATATTCATCATTTAGGATGTTGGCAAGTCTACATAATTGTATAGGCTGATAATTAAAATGTTCTGGATCTATATGCTCATTGATATCTTGCCATTCTCTAAATTGGCATATTGTTTTGTCTATTTTATATACTATATAAAACATAATTCACCTTTAAATATTGGTTTGATATAACTGGTTAAGGAATGAGATAGTACTAGAATCAATAAGGACATTGCAAACCTTATTAATTCTATCTGCAATTAATGGCACACATTTATTTATAACTTTTCCATTTCATTCGCTGCGAGACAGGAGTCGAGTAGGGGCAATCTCTTGTGGTTGCCCCATTTTATGTCACTTACCCAACATATTACGGGTCGATTTGATACTGCAATGCCGCTGTATCTCAATTATGTTGAAAACGGATCAAGAAACTACAAACCGTTTGATAAAGGCGAAATTCAACTGTTTAATTTGAACGCTAAATCGATCACGATAAATGTTGCCGATTCTGGTTTAGGAGTTTTAACAAAATTTAGTTTCCCCGATGCCAATAAACCCACCGATGTCGCAAGCAAAGCCCCTTACATTGTTACTGCGCTATTGACACTATTGTTCGGCGGTTTTTGGTATATGTGGAAAATAAAACCAAGAAAAGAAAACCTGCAATAAAGCGTTGAAAAATGGGCAACTAATAGAGGGCGAGTAGCTTGGGTTGCGGTTCTTTCGCAACCCAACGCAATCCAATCTACGCAGCTACCGATCCTGCCGTGCTTGTTTTGAAAATGTGTGAAATAATCAGAATCAAGCAACCACCAACCATGACACTGAGAGGAATTTATGAATACTTGGATAGAACATTTAAACAGCCCGTTGGTATTAATTGCGTTTATGCTGTTTGTTGTGGCGGGCGTGATTAAATTCATGCTGAAAACTAACATCATTAAAGTCAATCAAGCCAATTCAGCCAAACTACTCAACAAAAGTTTAAGTTATGTGTTTGTGTTGGCATTGATAGGCATGGTGTTTGGTTTTTTCAGTCAGCCAGACGTTTTAAACGTGGTTAAAAAACCACCGAGTAATAACACCCCTACCCAATCAAGTAACACGCTAAATCATTCAACAATTACCAACAGCACCGTTAATCAAGCTGGCGGCAATATAACCACCACTACAGAGGAAAAATAAAATGCGTAAAATAACGACTGCACTACTGGCTTTGTGTTTCAGCGGTTTTGTCTATGCCACTGATGAGCCTAAGACGGGTAATGCCAATGAAGCGAATAACTCCACCATTAGCAATAGCAAAGTGAATCAAGCGGGGGGAGATATTATCAATAATACTTATATAACAACGCCTAAGCCTTCACCTGCCACAAAACCAAACGTGAAAAACAAAGCTACTGTCGCTGCTGTTCCAAAAGTAAAACCGACAAACAGCGATAACAACACCCAAACCATTGGTACTGAGACTGCTGAAAAGATTGTCAATATCAATGAAATGAAGGGCAATCTTGATATGGGGCAATGATAATGAAACAAATAAAGATTGTTTTGTTAAGTTTGCTGAGCGTACTGTGTTTAGAATCGGCTGTTGCAGAAAGTGAAACGCAAGAAATAGACACGCAAAACGCAGACAAGATTGTCAATATCGGAGAAATGAACGGCAATGTGATTAATAACGGCATTTCCGATAAAACCGTGCAAATAATTTTAGCCGATTATAAACAGCAGCACAAAGCCGATGGCGAAACCCTCAAGCAATATAAGCAAACCATTAACGATTTGCGTAATGGCACGATAAAAGCACCCGTTTCGTCCATTCAAGCCGCGTTTGCTGCGTTAGCAAAAGGCGATTCCAGTTTAGCCGAAGCCCTGTTTGAAAAAGCGGCAGAAGAAAGCGATAAACAATCCGCTAGAGCGTATCGAAATTTAGGCACGTTGCGCTGGTGGGATAGTCAAAAAGCCTTAACCGCCTATCGCCGTGCCACGCAATTAGACCCCGATGATGCCGAAGGCTGGAATCAATTAGGGCGTTTATTACGCCGTGTTGGTGATTTGGATGACGCGATTGCCGCATACAGCAAGGTGTTAGCCTTGGGTGAAAGCCATCAAGAAAAAGGTACTATCGCGGTGGCTTACGGCAATTTAGGGCTTATCTATAAAACACGCGGCGAGTTGGATAAAGCCATTGAGTTTCATCAAAAATCCTTAACACTTAATGAAGCCTTAGGCGATAAACAAGGCATGGCGGCGGTTTACGGCAATTTAGGGCTTATCTATGACACACGCGGCGACTTGGATAAAGCCATTGAGTTTCATCAAAAAGCCTTAACGCTCAATGAAGCCTTAGGCAGAAAAGAAGGCATGGCAATCAATTACGGCAATTTAGGGAATGTCTATAAAACACGCGGCGACTTGGATAAAGCTATTGAGTTTCATCAAAAGGCTTTAACGATTGATGAAAGCATGGGCAATAAACAAGGTATGGCGGAAGATTACGCCAATTTAGGGCTTGTCTATCAACAGAAAGGCAACAAAGCCGAAGCCAAACGTTATTGGCAACAAAGCATTGAACTATATAACTCTCTGGGCAGTCCGACGGCGAAAACCGTGCAGGGTTGGTTAGATAAACTGTAACGGCTAAGATGGCTAACGCGATAACAAACCCCATCATCATCGCTTGCTCCACGTCATCAAACATAGTGATTTAACACCTCATGACTGCCAAGACAACAACTGACTGGTTTGTCTATTTGCTGGAATGTCTAAATGGTATAGTTACACAGGCATTACTACCGATGTTGGCGCACGATTTAATAAGCATCTTGCAGGTAAAGGAGCGAAGTTCACAAAGATGAATCCACCTTCTCATATAATGGCGAGTAAACACTGTGAAAATCGTTCAGTAGCAAGCAAACTGGAATACCAAATCAAGCAACTGACTCCTGCCAAAAACTGGCATTAGGTTTAAGTTGGCATGGCACAATCAAGGATAAAAACAGAATGAAGTTAAAAGCAAAAGACGTTGAAGTGGGCTATTTATATTTGACCAGTGCCAATCAATACCGCGCTGTACTGGCGATGAACGGTGAATTTATAATTTACGCGCCCAGTTTGGAAGGCACTGCACTATTAAATCTGAATGCGCCCAAGTTGTCCTTTGAAAACCAGCCATTCAAGAAGTGCCGAAGCGTTATTTTTGCCAAAAAAGATTATCAAGTGTTTGATTTCAATGGAACTGAGGCGATTAAACAACCATTAAATGAATTGCAGTTAGCAGAAATAATTGCTCAGTGTAATGCTAAATCAGCAATTGCTACGCTGTTAGCAGAATAAAGTTTTGTAGCTCGGAAACGCCCGTCCTGAGCTACCACTTGTGTTGGCATCCCCGACTATTTAACCAACACACTCAACAAGGGAAAAACCCCATGTCTATCACCCACAGCACAGAAATAATTAACGGAGAAGCCATCACCATTTTGATAGAAACCGCTGATTCCCTAGGAAGTGCAGTTAGCCATTAAACTGAGTTCATCAGCAGGTGCGGTAGTCAATTTAAGCAGTGAAGCGCAAATGCAGGTGAAGCTCACATGGAAACTTAAAAATACGCCAAATTCTTGATAAGCTCTGCTCACTGCAAAAAATTAATGTGCCAATTTTAATTAATTAGGAATCAGAAACATGACACAAGAAACTAGAATCACTTATAACCCGCTTCAATGCGGCGGTAAACCTTGCATTCGTGGCATGAGAATTCGTGTTAGCGATATTTTGCAAATGCTGGGTGAAGGCATTGGTAACGAAGAAATTTTGCAAGATTTTCCTGATTTAGAACTGCAAGATATTCAAGCTTGTCTGCTATACGCTGCTCGTCGAGTCAATTTAGAGCGGTTAGTGGCATGATTTACTGGATTGACGCGCAACTGCCGCCTCAGTTAGCAAGCTGGCTTAGCCAAGCATTTAAAGTAGAAGCATACTACTTGCTTGATCTGAACTTGCGTGATGCCGAAGACGAACAGATTTTTCAACAAGCGCGTCAACAAGGTATCGTCATCATTAGTAAAGATAGCGATTTTGTTGAAATTGCAGACTATTGAACATCGCAACCTCATAATGAACAACACGCCCCTCAATATATTAAAATCCGTGTTTGGCTACGAGTGTTTTCGTGGTCAACAACAAGCGGCGATTGAACACCTTATTTCTGGGCAAGATGCCTTGGTGCTGATGCCTACGGGTGGCGGTAAATCCTTGTGTTATCAAATTCCCGCGCTAGTGCGAGCAGGTGTGGGCATTGTTATTTCGCCGTTGATTGCCTTGATGCAAGATCAAGTGAGTGCTTTATTGCAATTGGGGGTGAAAGCGGCGTTTCTTAATTCTACGCTGACGATGGAACAAGCGCGGGGCATTGAGCAGCAATTACTCAATAATGAATTAGATTTGTTGTATATCGCGCCTGAACGCTTAACCTCGCCGCGTACTTTAGAGTTATTTGCAAAAATAAAAATCGCCCTGTTTGCTATCGATGAAGCTCATTGTGTCTCACAATGGGGACATGATTTTCGCGTTGATTATTTGCAATTGTCAATATTGCATGAACGCTTTCCGACTATTCCGCGTATTGCCTTAACTGCTACCGCTGACGAGCGCACTCGCCAAGAAATTATTGTTCGCTTAAAACTGGAACACGCGCCACTGTATTTGAGTGGCTTTGATCGTCCCAATATTCGCTATGCTATCGTGCAGAAACAAAAAAATCCCCGTCAGCAATTACTGACATTTATACGCAATCAGCATGATGGTGATGCGGGTATAGTTTATTGTTTGTCACGCAAAAAAGTTGAAGATACCGCGCAATGGTTACAAAGCAAAAACATTAAAGCCCTGCCCTATCATGCGGGTATGAACAACTCTGACCGCCAAAAAAATCAACAAGCATTTTTACGGCAAGACAGTGTTGTTATCGTTGCTACTATTGCCTTTGGTATGGGTATCGATAAAGCCAATGTGCGCTTTGTTGCCCATTTGGATATACCAAAAAGTGTGGAAGCCTATTATCAAGAAACAGGCAGAGCGGGTCGAGATGGCTTAGCGGCTAATGCGTGGATGGCTTATGGCTTGCAAGATGTGATTACCTTGCGGCGGATGCTGGCTGGTTCAGATGCCGATCAAGTCCATAAACGCCTAGAGCTGCATAAGCTAGATGCTATGTTGGCACTGTGTGAACAAGTGCATTGTCGGCGGCAAACGTTATTGGGCTATTTTGGTGATCTGCTTGAACAACCGTGTGGTAACTGCGACACTTGTTTAGAACCCGTACAAACGTGGGATGGTACAGTCGCCGCCCAGCAAGCTCTATCCTGTATTTACCGCACAGGTTCACGTTTTGGTGTGCATTATTTGATTGATGTGTTGCAAGGTAAACAAACAGAGAAAATTTTAAATTTTAATCATCACCAACAATCCACGTTTGGTATTGGTAAAAAGCTAGATGAACAACAATGGCATTCTGTGTTTCGGCAATTAGTAGCACGCGGTTTTGTCGCCATTAATTTTGAACATTTTGGTGCGTTGAATTTGATTGAAGCCAGTCGTCCCATTTTGCGTGGCGAACAGCAATTGATATTGCGCAAAGACAGTAAAGCAGAAAAACTTAAGCCCAGTAAATCGGCTATAGCCCGAAGACGCAGCAATAAACCTGTATTTGGGCTTAACACAGAATTCGGAAGAAATACCTCATAAAGGCGTTTGTACAACAACAATACTTATATTTTGAGCCATACTATAATTTATCCTTTAGTGACCATCACGATAACAAATAATATGAAAGCATTATGCACATTGATAGTCGTCGCCTTGTTGACAGGGTGTAGTAATCACCTATTTTCGCTAATGTCTGAGCAGAGTGTCTATTCTGATGAGCCGCAATCAAAGGTCGTCAACATAGCGTCAGTTGATAAAACCAATGCTGATAAACCAAAAATCTTGATGCCTGTGCATGTGGATAGCTTGCCGCCACTATCAATAACAAACTTCACCGCGAACAAAAGCACGCCGTCAACAAAGCCACCAGTCAATCTGGAGAAATTTTCCCCGTTCAAGATTCTTGATGTCGGCTCACGAGGCGAGGAGGTACTGACATTGGAGAAACGACTTAGCGATCTTCATTACGATGTTGGCATCGTTGACGGTCTTTATGACCAACAGACGCAGCAGGGTGTGGTGGCGTTTCAAAAATACAGCCAGTTGAAACGCACTGGCAGTTACACGCTGGAAACACAAAAAGCATTGGACACAGCGATACCTCCTGAAGGGTTTCATCCTGAATTAGGCTTGCCTCGTGTCGAGGTAGATATTACGCGGCAGGTACTACTGTTTTTTGATGGGCAAGGACTCAACCGTGTTATCGCTGTGTCAAGTGGCTCGGATCGCAAGTATTGCGAGCTATCGAAAAAATCGGGAAAACAGGTTTGCGGTGTGGCTCACACACCGCGAGGTCAGTTTAGTATTCAATGGAGAATTGCTGGCTGGCGTGAAAGTGATCTCGGAAAGCTTTATAATCCCTTGTATTTTAATGGCGGATTCGCTATTCATGGTTCACCGTCCGTTCCAGAACACAATGTGTCTCACGGCTGCATCCGAATATCTATATCAACGTCACTATGGTTTTACGACGCTATTCAAAACGGTACGCCAGTCATTGTGTTTGATTGACTATATGCTGTGTTTCTGTTTGTCATTACTTAGGGGCGACAGGTGACACAGAATTCGGAGTAAATATTCCGTTAAGGAATTTTGAGTAGAATATAGCTTTGTCAGCCCAGCGTAAAATATAGGGCATTTACTACTCTATTACTCCCCAAACCAACAATTGTAAAAATAAAAAATGTTTAATTTAATTAAAAGTAGATATATGAACAAACAACTGAAATCGTGTGGTAAACAATTAGCAAAATGGACAACTGTTGTTGTCTTGGCAACAGGACTGAATGGCTGTGTTGCCGTGAGTGGTTTAAGTGCAGCGATGAGCATTTACGATATGCTAGGCGGATCTAGTGTTCTCAGTGGTTTAGCGAATAATATACTTACTTCATCGATGAGCGATCCTCGTTTATCAGGTATGCTCAGTACCATCAATCCTAGTACCGCAACGCCACAAATCACTAATCAATTATGCTCACTATTAGGCGGTGGTTGTGCTGCGCCATTTACAACACAACAAGTGGCAGCAGGATCGGCACGTTTAACACCAGAACAACAAAGTGCTGTTTCTGACAATTTAGGTAATGCACTGAATGCGGTTACTAGCAACACGACGGTACGCAATGCCGTTGTCAATAGTCTAGGTTCTCAAGTCAGTGGCATTTTGGGTGCATTGTTATAAACCTTGGATTCAACTATTAAATGCAGCGTGGCTGTGTTGCTGTTAAGTTTATTGTAATTAGTCATAAAATCATCCTGACTATCATGTTCAAACCAGATCATCGTCATTCCAGCAGGGATGCTGGAATCCAGTGCCAAGGATGGCATTATATTGAACAGAACCCTCGCTACGCTCTCCCTGTGACTGGATTCTGGCATCCCTGCCAGAATGACGGGTTTTATACATCCGACTAATTACGACGAACTTAGTTATAAAATTAGCCTGCAAAGGCTTCTTTTAACACCGCTTGCATGAGTTGTTCAGCGTGGTGTTTGCGTTCGGTGACTTGCTTTTCTAGTGCGTTGATGTGGTTTAGTAAACGGTCAACGCGCTCGACGATGGCTTGTTGTTCGGCTAGGGGTGGGAGTGGAATAAGCAAAGTTTCCATATCTGAACGTGTTAAATTTCTCATTGATGTATTTGTTCCAGTCGCACAATTCATAAAATGAGATTTTGCATAAGAAGACCCATTAAATAAATTTACAAAAATTTTTATTTCGTGTTTTGCAAATACAAATCTAATAGTTTTATCATTCAGCAATAAATTTTTTTTAATGTACGGAACTATAACGCTTTTACCCAAAAGAGCTGGACTACCACTAGCTCTGGTAATTATGAAATCGCCAGCCATTATTTGATATTTCAAATCATTCGGTGGAAGTTTTGAATAAAATTTATTTTCTCGTTCTTTAAAATATCCCCAAGAAACAGAACTAACTTTCACAACGCCCCATTCATCATCTTTAACTTCTCTTTCCTCGCAAAGAAAACTTTTTCCCGCTTCTGAATATAAAGTTATTTCCCCCAATCTCGCCCATACCCAACCATCGGGTAAGGCAAACGGAACATCATCGGGGTTAATTGGGGCGAGTGGTTTATCTTTTTTGATTTTTCCATCGGTGATTAATTTTTGTTTTTCGGCTTTGATGGTTGCCAGTAATGCCGCCGCGTCGGTATTCGGATCGCCTAAACAAACAGGATTATTAATCCGCCAATCCGCCGTTAATTTACCTTCAATCGCTTCTTGCAATATGACTTGTCGGAGTTTAGTTAGGTAGGTTTTTTGGTTATTAATTTCGGTGGTAACTCTAATTGCACATTCTTTTCTTTTGTTTAAAGAAGAAAGTATTTCATGCTGTTTTTCAACAACTGGAATGAATAATTCATGATTTAAAAAAGCTTTTTCGTTTAAATACTTTCTATGCGTAATACCGCTACTCGCTCTTTCACACAAATCATAAAAAGCTGGAGAATTTGTGTAATTATTTATCCAATCAACTGTCGTTAATTTTTTGTTTATGTCGTAAGCCCAAAAATTACCAGTGATTATTGCATCATCAACATCAGTTCCAGTAATACCGAATGCTCCGTAACGCGCATCAATCTTGGACATTAAAAATTGTCCAGCCTTCAAAACAAATTGTTTTTTAGTCCCTATTTTTTTACCTACCTCTTCATCTCGAAGAGAAATGCCTTTATGTTTTCCTCTGATAGTGACACGGCTATAGATATTACTGTCTTCAATATCAATTGAAATTTTTGAGCGTTTTAATAAATCACTAATTTTTACTTTTTTCCACTCACTCACAACACCCCCCTCCAACAAATTGCTAAACGGTTTGACTCGTTCCCACGCGCTGCGTGGGAATGCAGTAACAGCGTGCTACGCTGTGTAATAAACCGCAGCGCGGTTTAAATGAATTCCCACGCAGCGCGTGGGAACTAGAGAGTTTATTCCATTCACTCATAACTTCGCCGCTAATTTCTTATCCAGCGTTAATAATTCAAGTTGAGTCTGTTTTACAGTGGCGGCAATAATCGAATCAGGCAATTTTGTTTTATGAAAACGTCTAAATTCAATGGTTGCATTTTCAATTTCAGGTGTAATACCTAAATAGGTCATGCGTGTTAATAATGATTCAATCGCTTTTTCATCGATCGGCATTAACGCAGGATAACTTAATAACTCCATGCCAGTTATTGCACTGTAAGCGCATTCTTTAATAGAAACTTGTTTAGCTTGCAATAACTCTAAACTATTAGGATTGTGTTCATATAATCCAATAATGATATTAGTATCTAACAAAAATTTAATTCCATTCATTACGCATAGCCTTTTGTAATTCTAGCGGGTCTTTATTCTCAAAATAGGCTATTTTAGGCAGTGTTTTTGCAATATCTACTAATAATTCAGATTCCTGATTTTCTTTAATATAAGCGTTAATTAATTGCTTAATAATTTCATTCGGTGAGCTATGTTTTTGTTGCGCCATAGCATTTAAAGTCATTTCCAATTCTGGTTCAAGTTCGATAGTTAACATAAAAAATCCTTATTATTTAGTTTTAAGTTCTTAACAAAAAGTCGGCGTGTCTATTTATCCATCGTCATTCCAGCAGGGATGCTGGAATCCAGTGCCAAGGATGACGTGTTTTATACATCCGACTAATTACGATGAACTTACTCGTTCCAATAAACTCATTGCCCTAGCTCCTGTTTGAGTTGATTTAGCAAGGTGTCACTTTTAGCAAACGATTCATGCAGCAGGGTCAGTAATTCTGTGCTGGAATAGCTGTGTTCTGCTTCGGGCGTGTGTGGGTTTTTAACGTCTAGGTTGTAATTCGTTTTTTCTAAATCGGCTAAAGACACTTTCCACGCTTGTTCATTCTCAACGCGATTATTCCACCATGCTTTTAACAGTTCAAATTCTGATTTTTGTATCGGCTTGGTTTTGGAATAGGATTTAACGCCTTCGGGTAGTTGATGCTGCCAATACCAAATTTCTTGGGTGGGTTTGCCTTTGGTGAAAAATAGTAAGTTGGTGGCAACACTGGCATAGGGTTGGAATACTGAATTGGGCAAGCGCACAATGGTGTGTAGATTGCATTTTTCTAGCCAATGTTGACGAATACGGGCTTTTACACCGTCACCTGTCATAGAACCATCAGGTAAGACAATTGCCGCACGTCCATCTTGTTTGAGTAAGCGAATAATTAACAACAGGAATAAATCCGCGCTTTCAGTGGTGCGATAATTTTGTGGGTAATTGGTTTCTACACGGTCAGAAACCGATGCACCAAACGGGGGATTGGCTAAAATCACATTGACGCGATCGGGTTCTTTTATGGCGGTGTATTCACGGTTTAAGCTGTCGGTGTATTCGATAGCAGGCACTTCGATGTCGTGCAGTATTAAGTTGGTCACGGCTAACATAAACGGCAGGGGTTTTAATTCAGAGCCGCGTATGTTGGTTTGCAAGGTATGCACGTCTTCGGCGGTTTTAACATCTTGTTTACGGATATGTTCAATTGCACAGGTTAAAAAGCCACCTGTACCACAAGCGGGGTCTAATACGGTTTCATGTAGACGTGGGTTAAGTATTTCGGTCATGATTTCGGTAATCGCTCGCGGGGTATAGAATTCGCCGTAATTACCCGCGCTTTGTAAATCCCGTAAAATACTTTCGTAAATATCACCAAACACATGACGGTCTTCGGAGTTGTTAAAATCAATTTCGTTGAGTTTGTTCAGCACTTGTCGAATGATCGTGCCGTTTTTCATGTAGTTGTTTGTGCCTTCAAAGATTTCTTTAACGATAATGGTGCGTTTATTACCGTTGCTTATATCCATGTCTTTCAGGATTGGAAACAACTCTTTGTCGATAAAATCACGCAGGGCATCACCTGTTAATCCTTCTGAGTCTTCTGCCCAGTTGCGCCACTTTAACCGCTCTGGAATGGGCGATTTAAAGTTGTCGTCCATTGCTTCCAGTTCTTGGTCTTTGTCATCCAGAATTTTTAAGGAAATCATCCAGCCCAATTGCTCAATGCGTTGCGCGTCACCTGAGACACCCGCGTCTTTACGCATGATGTTCTGTAGGGTTTTGATGATGTTGCCGATATTTTTCATTTATTTATGCTGCCATTCGGTAAATTTCTGTTTCTAAGTCTTTTAATGCCGTGAGGTATTTCTCTTTACCGCCAAACAAGTTAAAAATCTCAATAGGTCTGCCTAGGGTGCTAATGGGGTCTAGGCGTAATACATCTAAGTTTTCAATATTTTCAATGCCATCATCGGCGTATTTCTCTAGCAAGGCTTGTAATACTTGCTGGGCTTTTTCACTGTAGCTTGCAAAATAATCACGCTTGCGGACGTTATTAGCACGTTCACGCCGTGTTAATGCGGGTTTATCCCACGCAACATGACAAATCAAATCGAATATATCGAGGTCTTTTTTTATGTCTTCGCGTAGGTTTTCCAGAATAATGCCGTGTTGTTCTAATTCATCAATCAAGGCTTTTTTCTTATCGGCACTATTCCAGCGGCTTAGAAAATCATCAAGACTGCGGAATTCTTTAAGCAGGTTTTTCTTGGTGTAATCTTTCAGGCTTTCGGTGATGAGTTTGCCGTCTGCATCGAGATGTTGCACTCGTTCACTTAGTATTTTAACGAACACCCCTGCGACATAGACTTTATTGCGTGGTTCAGCAATGATGTCACCGCCACCGATGATAATAGGCGCGGTATAGTCAGTTGGTGTGGCGATTGGTGGTGTTTCACTATCGGTGCTTGTTTCAGGTTCAGTGCCAAAAATATCGGTATCGGTTAAATCGTCACCCTCCTCAATGACTTTTATCATTACAGGTTCACCATCAAACTCTTTATCGGCAAATAAATCAGTGACGTTACGAAAATCCATAATAGTGAAAACCATCTTTCCATAGTCTTCATCAACTCGCGTACCACGCCCAATAATTTGCTTGAATTCAGTCATTGAGCCGATATTGGCATCCAATACAATCAACTTACAGGTTTTAGCATCAATGCCTGTGGTCATCAATTTTGAAGTGGTAGCAATGACAGGATAGCGTTCTTCTGGATTGGTAAAATTATCAAGTTCACGCTTGCCTTCGTTATCATCACCCGTGATTTTCATCACATATTTGACGTTTTCTAGCACCAGCTCTGGGGCTTCATTAACAATGGCTTTCCGCATTCTGGTTGCGTGTTCAATGTCTACGCAAAAAATAATGGTTTTGTCATACACGTCGGTTTTGCGTAAAAATGCCATTACTCGTTTAGCCACCAACTGGGTGCGCTCATCAATGACTAGATTGCGGTCATAGTCTTTGCTGTTATAAATACGGTCGTCAACTAACTGCCCTTGTTTGTCTTTTTTCCCCTGTTCAGGTCGCCAACCTTCTGAGTCAACATTCAAGTTAAAGCGAATGACTTTGTAAGGTGCGAGAAAGCCGTCATCAATGCCTTGCTTTAACGAATAGGTGTAAGTAGGAAGACCAAAATAATCAATGTTCGATACATCCTTGGTTTCTTTAGGTGTGGCGGTTAAACCGATTTTGGTAGCCGTGCCAAAATAATCCAAAATATCACGCCACGCGCTATTATCCGCCGCGCTACCTCGATGACATTCATCAACCACGATTAAATCAAAAAACGTCGGGCTAAATTCACGATAAGCGTCTTTGTCTTCATCGTAATTGGTTAAACCTTGATACAGGGCAAGATAAATCTCATAGGCTTTGTCGATTTCTTTATGACGAATAATCGTCATTTTTTCTTTGAAATGTTTGAAGTCGCCTTTCTTGGCTTGGTCTAGCAGTGCATTTCTATCAGCCAAAAATAGAACTCGTTTCTTTGTGCCACTTTTCCATAAGCGGTAAATAATTTGAAAGGCTGTGTAGGTTTTTCCCGTCCCTGTTGCCATCACTAACAACACGCGGTTTTGTCCGTTAGCAATGGCTTCAACACTGCGATTAATGGCTATTTCTTGGTAATAACGCGGCTTGCGTCCAGATGGATCGAAGAAGTAACTGAATTCGGCAATTTTAGCGGCTTCAGGGGTTTTGATGTTTTTGTAGTGTCGATATTTTTCCCATAATTCTTCGGGTGATGGGAAGTTATCAAGATTTAGCTCACGTTCAATAATTGCCGAATAACCTGAACGGTCATGCTCAATAAAACCATCGCCATTGGTACTAAAAACCACAGGAATATCTAAAATCGCCCCATAATTCAAAACCTGTTGCATCCCTGCACCCAAAGCTAAGGTATTCTTCTTGACCTCAATAATTGCAACGGGAATATTGGGTTTATAGTACAGAATAACATCGGCGAATTTTCTGACTCCCCGTGTATTTTTCTTGCCATTGACCTGAATGCGTCCATCGGTGAAATAGACCTGTTCACGGATTTGTTTTTGTAAATCCCACCCCGCTTTGGTCAATGCTGGAATAACAAAATGCGTGTAAATGCTGTTTTCAGAGAGTTCCTTTTTACTGCCCATTGGTTTTTCCTTGTCTAACGTGAGTACAAAACCAGTACTCAGTCAGTTATATATGCCTGATAAAGTTGAAAGACCTCCGAAGCTTTAAAAAATATTGGAGGTCTTTTTATTCAGCAATTCAAGCGGGGGAGTCGCTATTTTTATTTATAAAGCAAATAACTCCCGCATTTTTTTCCCTGACTGTTCTACGCGCATAAATGCTTCACCGACTAAAAAGCCGTAGATATTATTTTCTAACATCAGTTGTACGTCTTCTGTGGTGTGGATGCCGCTTTCGGTAATAATCAAGCGGTCGTCTGGAATGCTGTTTTTTAGCGTTAAGGTGGTTTGTAAATCAGTGGCGAAAGTGCGCAAATTGCGGTTGTTGATACCAATAAGCTTGGTATCCAGTGTTAATGCGCGTTGCAATTCATCGGCATCATGCACTTCGACTAACACATCCATACCCAGTTTTGCAGCTAGATCGGCCAATTCGTGCATAACGTTGTCTTCCAATGCGGCGACGATTAATAAAATACAATCTGCACCTAATGCACGCGCTTCATGGATTTGATAGGCATCAATCATAAAATCTTTGCGTAATACGGGTAATGGCACGCGCTTTCTAACCGCCTCCAAATAGGCTTCTGAACCTTGGAAAAACTCTTTATCGGTTAATACCGATAAACAGGTCGCGCCATTCATCGCATAATCTTGGGCGATGGTGACGGGTTGGAAGTTTTCGCGAATTACGCCTTGGCTGGGTGAGGCTTTTTTAATTTCCGCGATAATGGCGGGTTTTTTTGCCAGAATTTTACTGTGTAAAGCATTAGCAAAGCCGCGTGGACGCTCTACGCCACTGGCAATTTCTTCCAGTATTTCTATGGGCGTGTTTATTTTGCGTCTGGTTACTTCTTCCTGTTTTTTAGCTAGGATGGTTTTTAAAATATCGGGGGTGTCAGTCATGATTTTTGTGTTTATAAAGAGTTGGAATAAGCGATTAAGGCTTGCAGTTTATCACGCGCCGCGCCGCTGGCAATCACTTGTCCAGCGGTTTCAATACCTGCTGCTAAAGTGTCGCTAAGTTGTGCGGCATAAATTGCCGCGCCTGCATTGATCTGCACAATGTCTCGCGCCGCACCTGCTTGATTGTTCAGCACACGATTAATCATTTGCAAGCTATCGGCGGCATTTTCAACGGCTAATTCAGCTAAACTGGCACGGTTAAAACCGAATTGTTCAGGGGTGATGGTGTAAGTTGTTACGATGCCGTTTTTTAATTCGGCAACATGAGTCGGTGCGGCAATGCTGATTTCATCCAAACCATCTTCGGCGTTGACTACTAACACATGTTGACTGCCTAACTTTTTTAATACTTGTGCCAAAGGTTCAACCCAGTGCTGAGCAAAAACCCCAATGAGTTGATTCGGTGCGCCTGCGGGATTGGCTAACGGACCCAACAGATTAAATAGCGTTCTTACGCCCATTTCTTTACGCACATTAATCGTATGTTTCATTGCGCCGTGATAATTCGGTGCGAATAAAAAACCTATTCCTAAGGTAGCCACGCAATCTGCTACTTGTGCCGCTGTGAGATTGAGATTAATCCCCGCTGCTTCTAATAAATCCGCACTACCGCAACTGCTGGATACTGAGCGATTGCCGTGTTTAGCGACTTGTCCACCTGCCGCAGCCACCACAAATGCGCAGCAAGTGGAAATATTAAAGGTATTCGCACCGTCACCGCCCGTGCCGCAAGTGTCAATAATGTGCGCACCTGACACGGTCACTTTAGTGGCTAATTCGCGCATTATTTCAGCAGCGGCGGCAATTTCATCAACCGTTTCACCTTTGCAACGCAAGGCAATCAGAAAACCCGCCAGTTGAGCATCGGTGACACCGCCTGTCATGATGAGGCGCATCACTGCTCGCATTTCTTCAGTACTGAGGTTTTGTTGGTTTAGTAGGGTTTGTAGGGCTAGGTGTATTTGCATAGTGAAATTAGGAGAAACTGATGAAGCGTTTTTTAAGTTTATTGCAGTCTTTTATTTTTGCTGCAAAATAATTAAACGGAGGTAGTGGATTAAATCTGTGAGCATGACTGTCAGTCCTTGAAAGGACTGGCAGTCATTAATATCACGATAAGATGTTATTGTGAATTCAAGTAAACAGGCGCGAATCTGTCGCGCCTACCTTTAGGGTAATTTATAAGCGCATAGGCATAACTATGAATTTATAGGCACAACCGTCTGGTTCATCGATAAAACAACTACTGGCGTTGCTGGCGATGGTAAGCACAGCGAATTCTGAATCCAAATTGGAAACGGCATCAAGTAGGTATTGGGCATTGAAGGCGATTGATAAGGGATCGCCTGTGTACTCAATGGCTAATTCTTCTTCAGCTTCGTCATGTTCGGGATTGTGAGTGCTAATGCGCAGGCTTTCACTGGTAATATCGAAGGTTACACCTTTGAATTTTTCATTGGATAAAATCGCTACTCGTGTCAGTGCATTTTTAAAGACTTGTTTATCAATGTTAATTTTATTGAAAAAATCTTGTTGAAACACTTTGCCAAAATCTGGGTATTTTGAATCAACTAGCTTGGCTGAGAAAATCAGATTTTTGATAAAAATGCGAATGTTGTTGCTGGAAAATTCAACTTTTAATTCGGCTTCTGGATCATCAAGTAAACGATTGAGTTCTAGCACGCCTTTTCTTGGCAAAATAATTCGTGCTTCAAAACCAGCACCTTGTTCGAGTTGGTCTTCGTAAATCGATAAACGGTGTCCATCAGAAGCGACTAGCTCTAATTTGCTGTTAGAAATATGTAGCAATAAGCCGTTTAGATAATAACGCACATCTTGGTTTGCCATGCAAAACAACGTTTTATCAAGAGCTTTTTTTAATTGCCCTGCATTGATGATGAACTGGTTTGTCGTGTCGCTTTCAGCAAATTCTGGATAGTTGTCTGCGGGTAAACAACTCAAAGAAAAACGACTGCGATTAGAGGCGATTTTGACTTTATCATCGTGTTGTTCAAAACTGATTTCAGCTCCGCTAGGTAATAACCGACATATATCTAAAAATTTTCTAGCAGGTACGGTGATTGATCCTGGTGTTGCTGATTCGATATTGATTTTAGCAATAATCTGAATTTCTAAATCTGTGCCTGTCAAAATCAGTTCGTCATTGGCAATGTTGATTAACACATTGGCAAGAATAGGCATGGTTTGACGTTTTTCGATAACACTTACAATTTGCTGTAAAGGTGTTAAAAGTTGTTCTCGATTAATTATAAATTTCATATAAAGTATCTTTTTATCTATTATTATTAGGAAGCGGTTTTTTTGTGGATAACTTTTTATTTCTTATTAAAATCAAAAAGTTATAGTGCTTTTATGCTGTGGATAACCCTGTGGATAACATGGTACAAGTTGTGTATAACTGTTGATATTCAGCTGACAAAAAAACTATCCACAAGTTATCCACAGGGTTATCCACTAAAAAAAGGCAGTTATCCACAAGTTATCCACAAATTAACTTTTGTGATGTGAATCTTTAATCTCACCACCAGAATGACATATTTTTCAGTCATGTGGAAAATGTAACATAAAAATGTTACAGCCCATACAATTTACGTTTACGCCAAAAAGTTGCACGACTCATGGCTAATAGTTGTGCAGCACAACCAACTTTGTTGTTGCTTTGTGTCAGTGCTTGGCGAATAGCACAAGCTTCCTGCTCGGCTGATTGTACCAAGTTTAGGTTAATGGGATTTGCAACGTTGCGCGGTTCTCTAAATTCGGGTGGTAATTCAGAAAGCCGTAAACTTGTGCCACGTCCTACTGCAAACGCATATTCAACAACATTTTGTAATTCTCGAATGTTTCCTAACCACGAATGGTCTAGTAGTGTTCGCATGGCGTGAGGTTCGATTTTTTCAATTTTTCTAAAATTGGCAACATTATGCTGGTGAATAAAATGCCAGATGAGTAAACCAATATCTTCACGGCGTTCTCGAAGTGGCGGTAAAAAAATCGGCACAACCCTAAGTCGATACATCAAATCCTCACGAAAACGTCCATTCTTGACCTCTTCGCGTAGTGAGCGATGGGTTGCTGCCACAATACGCACATCGACGTTTATTGAGCTTGAGCCGCCTACGGGAATATAATTTCTTTCTTGAATGACACGCAGTAGTTTGGCTTGTAATTCCAGCGGCAATTCAGCAACTTCATCTAAAAACAATGTGCCTCCATGCGCTCGTTGAAATAAACCACTGTGATCTTTAATTGCGCCTGTAAATGCACCGCGTACATGACCAAATAATTCACTTTCCAATAAATTGCTGGAAAGTGCGGCACAATTAATGGCTAAAAAAGGGGCGTTTTTTCGTAAACTTAAATCATGTATGGCTCTGGCAACTAATTCTTTACCCGTGCCGCTTTCGCCTCTGACTAACACGGTAACAGTGGTTTCGGCAGCATTTTCAATCAACCGAAAAACATCCTGCATGGCGGGTGAGCGACTGAGTATGCCGTGAAAGTTTTGACTACCAATAGTTAGTTTTGCTGACGGTTCACTGGTCGTGAGTTCACAAGGTAGTAGTAAACCTAATCCGCCAGCGAAACTACCGTCTTGGTCTTGTAAAATCTGCACGGTTTTGTTGACACTGGTGTGATTGCCATTAGTTTGGGGTAATTGAATCGATTGTTTAGCAAGACTAGCAGGAGTGATGATGCACTCAGGCAAACAAATAGTGCCAATCGTCGTCTCGTGTTGTAAGCCCGTCAAGGTTTCCATGCCTGCACTCCAATACAGCACCCGTTGCTCTTTATCGACAATATAAACATTCGCCGATGTACAAAGATCAAGGATTTTTGACAAGAAGTTCTGGTGGTCGAATTGAGCTAACCACTGAGAAGGGTCGTTTAAAAAGGACGCGCTTTGTTTCATGAGTTTACTAAATTCCGATGACTGTTTTTGACACGAATATACCATTGATTATTTAACAAATTTAGTTATAGTGATCCAATTTGTACACAATGGTTATTAACTATTTCCTACTGTTCTGGTGTAGAATGAGCATCTTCCACTGTCATAGTGGCTAATGATAGGTATATTGAGCATTTGTTTTTTAAATTTTTTGGAGATAATCAATGAGCGTATTAGTCGGTAAACAAGCACCTGATTTTACAGTTCCAGCCGTATTAGGCGACGGTCAGATAGTTGATTCATTCAGCTTTTCTGAAGCCACTAACGGAAAATATGCGGTAGTATTTTTCTACCCGCTAGATTTTACCTTTGTTTGTCCTAGCGAATTGATCGCGTTAGATCACCGTATGGATGAATTTAAAAGCCGTGGTGTTGAGGTGATTGCTGTCTCTATCGATTCACATTTTACTCACAACGCATGGCGTAACACCCCGATTAACAAAGGCGGTATTGGTGCTGTTCGTTACACAATGGCTGCTGATATTTCACATTCTATTTGCAAAGATTATGATGTTGAAGCCGCTGCCCCTGCGGTCGCTTATCGTGGTACATTCTTAATCGACCGTAGCGGTTTAGTGCGTCATCAAGTCGTTAATGATCTGCCTTTAGGTCGTGATATGGATGAATTATTGCGTATGATTGATGCTTTGCAATTCCACGAAGCTCATGGCGAAGTTTGCCCAGCAGGTTGGAAAAAAGGTGCGGCAGGTATGAATGCAAACCCAGCGGGTGTTGCTGAGTATTTGGACAAAAACGCTGATAAATTGTAATGTTATGATTTGCAGGTAGGCTGTAATTGGCTACACGGAGTACAAACTTCCTTAGGTTTGTACTCCGCTTTGAACTAATTAGTTTTTTCAGAGGCATTACTGATTAACTTTTTACGAATTAAAAATGCTCCCGCAATCGCACATAGTGCGGGTATTTGCATGACAAGCACAGCCGCTGTGGGATTCTTAGACACCATACTCCATAGTGCTTGAACAACCGTATATCTAACCGCTATCCACACGATTACATAGCCAATTAAGCCAGTAATTGCCCAGTTAATAGGCGGTTCGCCTTTTTCTCTCGCGGTTGTGTAAAACCAAACCAGAACAGCTATCGCCAACGCTTTCGCTAAAAACAACATATATCCACCTCATCGCATTATTATTATGTTTAACACCTCTGGCTAGAATTTAACTAGCAACAGTGAGGCATGATATTCGATAATAGATCATTATTGTAGTTTTTTGAGTGGAGCATCGTGTGAAAAATCCGTTAAAAATTATATTGTCAATCATTACCGCACTGGTGTTATTAGTCCTGCTTGTGGTTTGTGCTGGTGTTTTTTTCATCAATCCCAATAATTTCAAGCCTGAAATTATCGCTGCGGTAAAAAATAAAACTGGGCGTGATTTGGGTATTGATGGTGATTTAAAACTTACCGTATTTCCGTCTTTAGGCGTGACGACAGGAAAAATAACCTTGAGCAATGCCCAAGGTTTTGAAGCTAAAAACTTTGCTTCTTTGGAAGAAAGTCATATCAATGTTGCATTATTGCCATTACTGTCAAAAAAAGTGCAAGTGGGGGATATTGCCTTAAAAGGGCTAATGCTCAATTTAACGACCAATCATCAAGGCGTAACAAATTGGGATGATTTAACGGCTAAAAAAACGCCTGCTAGTGTGACGAATAGCACACCGTCTACCCCACAAATCGCTGCCACTGCCGCTGTGGAAACTGCCGCCGCTTTAAGTAAGCTTTCTATTGGCAATGTGACACTGACTAACACTCAAATAAATTGGCAGAATCAACAAACGAGGCAAAATTATGTTTTTAAGGATGTCAGTCTAGCAAGCAGTAAAGCGCGTTTTAATCAGCCTATTTCGATTAATCTTGGCTTTATCACCCTGAATCCTGACACCAACATCACGCAAACACAGAAGCTAAACACAATACTAACCATAAATGAGCAACTCGATACGGTTGCTTTCAGTGATACCAATTTACAAACCATCACCGCAGGCGAAAGTATTCCCAATAAATCAATGACTAGCTCGCTAACCATTGCCAGCGGTGCAGTGTCTTTGCCCCAACAAACAATTAAGGTGTCTGGATTACAACTTAAATCAGGTGATTTAAACCTTTCTGCGGATTTATCGAGTGAGCATTTTAAAGAAGCCAATGCGACTTTTCAGGGATCGTTGAGCATTGCACAACTTAGCCCTGCTAAACTGATAAAAGACTTTGCCATTCCATCTCCAGTGATGCGTGATGCTAACGCACTGAATAAATTTGCCCTTAGTTTTACTATCTCCGCTACACCCAATTCCGTTGATCTACAAAACTTAGTGCTTAACCTTGATGATACGATTATCAAAGGTTCAACCAGCGTGAATAATTTTGCCTTACCCGCTATCGCGTTTAATCTAGCAATTGATAGCATTGATGTTGACCGTTATTCCACACCCGCTGAAAAAAGCCAACCAGCAAAGACCAGTCCGTTGCTTGCTTTAACCGCAGGCGTGGCTGTGTTGCCTGTTAAACTGTTAAAAACTCTGGATGTCAACGGTGATTTAGCGGTCGGGTCGCTTAAAGTCAATGGTATGAATTTACAAGATGTTCATTTTCATGTCGGCGCGAAAAATGGTTTGGTCACTACCACGCAAAGTATTAAACAATTTTATCAAGGCGAATACGCCAGCAATTTCAGTGTTGATGTGCGTCAACCAAAAACTGTGTTGGAAGTGGAGCAAAAACTGGATCACGTCCAAATTGAACCGTTATTAACCGCTTTAGGCAATAAAGCAATGATTCGTGGAACACTAGACAGTTCACTACAGCTACAAGGGTATGGCAATACACAAGCTGAGCTTCAATCCTCGCTTAGTGGTCAGTTGAAGTTTTTGTGTAAAGACGGGGCGATTCTTGGTTTTAATTTGCAAAACATGATTGATAAAGGCAAGGCTTTACTCAAAGGTAGCGATTTAGCGGCGATTACTGACAATAAGGAAACTCCGTTTTTAATGCTCGGTGGCTCGGCTGTTATTGCTAAGGGCGTAGTCTCGAATGATGATTTAGAGCTAAAAACCAATAAAGTCCAAGCGACAGGTAAAGGCACGGTAAATATACTCAATCAGCAACTGAATTACAAACTCACCGCTTTGCTGCCAAAAGACTCAGTTGATCCCGCAGATGCTGATTTGTTACACAATACGCCTATCGTTATTTTAGTAGGTGGAACACTGAGCAAACCGACTTATACGCTGGATGTAACGGCATTGGTGACAGACAAAGCCAAAGCCAAAATTGAAAGCGTCATCAATAATGCTCAAACTGAGGAAGGCAAAGCGAAAATTGAAAAAGCCTTGGATAAACTGAAACCCGAAGAAAAAGAAAAGCTCAAAGAGTTGGCACCGAAAGTAGGCAAGTTATTTAAAAAATTCTTCTAATACTGATGACTCCTACCATTTTTCAACAACGTGTTTTGACGTGGTTTGCTTGTCGAGGACGTAAAGATTTACCGTGGCAACAGAACACCACGCCTTATCGGGTGTGGTTATCTGAAATCATGCTACAACAAACTCAAGTCGCCACAGTGATTCCCTATTTTCACGCGTTCATCGAAAAATTTCCCACTCTGGACAGTTTGGCACAAACATCGATTGACGACGTTTTACCGTATTGGTCAGGTTTAGGCTATTACGCTAGAGCAAGAAATCTACATAAAAGTGCGCAGATTATTTATCAGCAACAACGTTTTCCCGATACACTGGAAGAATTGATGGCATTATCTGGCATAGGGCAATCGACAGCGGGGGCAATTTTGAGCATTGCTTTTCATAAAAGTCATCCAATATTAGACGGTAATGTTAAACGGGTGTTGACACGCTATAAAGGCATCACAGGTTGGTCTGGTGATAGTCAGGTAACTAAACAATTGTGGGCAATCAGTACAGCATTGACTCCTATTGAACGTTGCGCCGATTATACTCAAGCGATAATGGACTTGGGTGCGACCGTGTGTACACGCAGTAAACCATTGTGTACTGTTTGTCCGCTTGCCAGCGATTGCGTCGCACTTAGCATGGGAATAGTGTCAACATTACCCACCCCTAAACCTAAAAAAACCTTGCCTGTTAAACAGCGTATCTTTTTGTTATTGAGCAATGATGACCAGCAAATATTTTTGGAAAAAAGACCACCAACAGGTATTTGGGGCGGATTATGGAGTTTACCCGAATTTGACAGCATCGAATCCGCACAGGATTGGTGTTTAAGCAAAAAGTTGGCAATTAATAGCCAACAAGTCTTGCCAACTTCGCGGCACACGTTCTCCCATTATCACTTGGATTACACACCGCTGGTTATACAAACCAATAGCCCGACAAATTTTGTGATGGAAGCTAATCAAAGTCTTTGGTATAACGCTGGTGTATTGTTGGGTTTAGCAGCCCCGATTAAACAATTATTAAAACAACACAACCGCGAGAATAAAAATGACTAGACGAGTATTGTGCGTAAAATTAGGTGTAGAAGCTGACGGCTTAGATTCAGCACCGTTTCCAGGTGAAAAAGGCTTAGAAATATTTGAAAAAATATCCAAGCAAGTATGGAAAGAATGGTTAGGCAGGCAAACGATTTTAATTAATGAAAACAAGTTAGCCAGCTTTGACCCTAAAGCTAGAGCATATTTAGCGGAAGAAAGAACTAAGTTTTTATTTGAAGATCATAACGATATGCCTGAAGGCTATGTGCCTCCAACGCCACAGGGCTGAGTATTAAAATTTTTTCTATTATATTGAGTTAGTTTATTTTATTGGAGAACGTCGATGTTTGATCTTGATAGAACATTTTGCCACCGCAATGATGAAACTGGCTTAATGGAATGGTATTTCAATGCTCGCGAGGGTACTTTTGGTCCTTACGTTAGCAAGCAAATGGCGATAGAGGAACTCAAGGTTTTCGTTGAGCGTCGAAGGCTGACAGCAGATGATGGGGGGCGCAGCAAAGTGATTAGTAAAGATAAATTATCTCTTGCTCCTATCGAATCTGAAGGTGAGTTAAAGTTTTTTGATTTTTCTAAAAGAAAGAAAGGTATTGATGAGTGATAGCTAACGGCGATGTCTCAATTTAAACAAAAATCAGCTAAAGCCTGATTTTCCAAACGCTCACGCTCACTATGAGTAATAAATTTTTAACAAACAGCAAACCATAGTCGATGGATACTTTATAGTGTTTGTGGGCTTCATAACATTGACTAGACATATAATGAGTAACGAATATAACGCTGCGGCAATTGAAGTATTAAGTGGTTTAGAACCTGTACGCAAACGACCAGGTATGTACACCGATACCACAAGACCGAATCATTTAGTACAGGAAGTGGTTGATAACAGCGTTGATGAAGCAATGGCAGGTTTTGCCAAAACTATCGATGTCGTGTTATACAAAGATGGTTCAGTGCTTGTTAAAGACGATGGTCGTGGAATGCCTGTTGATATGCACCCCGAACAAGGCATGACGGGCGTGGAAGTAATTTTGACTCAGCTTCATTCAGGTGGAAAATTTTCCAATAAAAACTACCAGTTTTCAGGCGGTTTGCATGGTGTAGGCGTGTCTGTAGTCAACGCGCTATCGGCAACGCTCAACATTGAAGTCAAACGCAATGGCAAACTTTACAGTATGGATTTTGCCGATGGTGAAAAACAAACTGAATTAACAGAAATAGGCACAGTCGGCAAAAATAACACAGGCACAGCGGTCAAATTTTTACCCAATGGAAAATATTTTGATTCTGCCAACATTTCCGTTAGCAAACTCAAGCATGTGTTACGCGCTAAGGCGGTACTTTGTCCACGGTTAAAAATAAGTCTAACGGTTGAACAAACGGGTGAAAATTATCAATGGTATTATCAGGATGGTTTAAAAGGCTATTTGTTAGACCGTATCGGCGACATTGACTATTGCCCAGAACAACCTTTTATGGGGCTAGTGGCAACTACCCATGAAGCGGTAGAATGGGGTATTGTTTGGGCAGTGGAAAATCCGCCTGAAATACTCAATGAAAGTTATGTTAATCTCGTCCCTACTGCGCAAGGGGGTACACACGTCAACGGGCTACGCGCAGGGTTAACCGAAGCGATGCGTGAATTTTGTGATATTCGTAATATTTTGCCGCGTGGCGTTAAAGTTGCTCCAGAAGATGTCTGGGAAAACTGTCATTTTGTGTTATCAGTGAAACTGGAAGACCCGCAATTTTCAGGGCAAACCAAAGAACGGCTTAGTTCCCGCGAATGTGTGGCGTTTGTCTCAGGGGTCGCAAAAGACAGCTTTAGTTTATGGCTCAATCAAAATCCCGCTGAGGGCGAAAAAATTGCTGAGATTATTATTAATAGTGCGCAAAAACGTCTGCGCTCCAATAAAAAGATCATCCGTAAACGCATTACCTCAGGGCCTGCATTACCTGGAAAACTCGCCGATTGCTCTGCACAAGACATTAATCGCACTGAATTATTTTTAGTCGAAGGTGATTCTGCGGGTGGTTCAGCTAAACAAGCACGCGAGCGGGATTTTCAGGCCATCATGCCGCTACGCGGTAAAATTCTCAATACATGGGAAGTCGAATCCAGCCAAGTCATGGCTTCACAAGAAGTCCACGATATTGCAGTTGCCTTAGGCATAGAGCCAGGTGTGGATGATTTACAAAACCTACGCTATGGGAAAGTGTGTATTTTGGCGGATGCCGATTCCGACGGAAATCATATTGCCACGCTAATCTGCGCGTTATTTTATCAACACTTTAATTCGCTGGTGAAAGCAGGTCATGTGTTTGTTGCTATGCCACCTTTATATCGCATTGATGTGGGTAAGCGGGTTTTTTATGCCTTAGA
The DNA here is from genome assembly GCA_037133675.1 of Methylococcales bacterium. Taxonomy (GTDB): domain Bacteria; phylum Pseudomonadota; class Gammaproteobacteria; order Methylococcales; family Methylomonadaceae; genus UBA4132. The sequence continues at coordinate 20,827 of JBAXNR010000024.1, read as the reverse complement.
TGAAGCCGAACGTTTAGGTGTATTGGATAGAATCAAAGCTGAAAAATTGAAAGGGCAAATTAATATACAACGCTTTAAAGGCTTAGGAGAAATGAATCCTAGCCAACTGCGCGAAACTACCATGAACCCCGATACGCGTCGTTTGGTGCAGCTTACTATCGCCGAAGACGATGACACCACCGCGCAGCTAGATTTACTCTTGGCAAAAAAACGCTCTCAAGATAGAAAAGCATGGTTAGAAACCAAGGGTAATCTAGCGGATGTACTTTGATTAGTCAGGTTTTAAATAAACGCTAAGTTATTTAAAAATACCATTAATGAAAGTGGCGATATGCTCTACTTCTTCGATACAAACCGAGTGCTCCATTAAATAATCATGCCATTGAACTGGGTAGCCTTGAGCATGAAGGGTATCAAATACTGCTTTACCTGATTCAACAGCAACCACTGAATCGAGTATGCCGTGTCCTATAAAAATGGGTGCGTTTTTATTGGCGGCAGAGGCTTCAGTGTTTAGTTGCCCAATAGTGGGTAGATAGCTTGATAAGGCGATAATGCCCGCTAATTTCTCTGGGTATCTTAAGCCAACATGCAGGGCGACAACACCACCTTGAGAAAAGCCAGCGAGGAGAATATTTTCAGCGGCTATGCCGTTGTTTTTCTCACGCTCAATCAGTTGTTCAATCAATTTTGCTGATTGATAAATGCCGTTTATATCAACTTCACGTTCCAGTGCCATGACTAAAATATCATACCAAGCACGCATTTCCACGCCACCATTGATGGTGACAGCTTGAATAGGTGCGTTAGGGAAAATAAAACGGCAATGTGACACGGCGTTTAAATGGAGTGTCTGAGCAATATCTTCAAAATCGTGACCATCAGCACCGAGTCCATGTAACCATATTACTGAATATCGGTGATCTGCGTTCGGCTGTATTTCAATCGTGCTAAGTTCGGAAGTCATAGTTGCGTTCCATAAAATGTTTTAGTTGATACCAAGGACTTGCTATAGAGTTACCAAGGTTTTTATAACTTTGGTGGTCTTGTTGGATTACCTGCATACTTGGGTAAATTGGGATTCATAACATCCCACGGCTGGGCATCGGCGACCCAAATGTCTTTTTGGGGGTTGAAAATACTGGGATCATCAAGCGTCGCGGCAACCACAGGGCGAACCGTCGGAAAATGGCTGTATCTTCCAAATAATGGGGTGCTACATTCAGGGCAGAAACCCCGATAAACAGTATTGCCGCTGGCGGCGATGGTAGCAATTTCTTTGTACTTACCCGTAATGCTGAGTGCGTCAGTAGGTATCCACATAAAAGCCAGATACGCCGCGCCCACCCATTTTTGGCAGGTTCTGCAATGGCAGTTGATGCTATCAATCGGCGGAGCTGATATTTCATATCTGACTTTGCCACAAAGGCAACCACCAGTAATCGAAAGATTCATATTATTTCCTGCTATAACGGGCAACTGTCACGCTAAATTATGAGTACAATAACCACATACTCACACTTTTAGCCGTTCATGCTGATTTTAACTCATGTTCAATAATATTGTATCAATTAGTTTACTTTTGTTGTTTTATTGGTACTGGCATAATGCTCAGACGGCTAAAACGCTTGCTTTGAAAGCCACAAAAGCGCGTTGTAATGCACTGGAAGTGCTGATGCTCGATGATTATGTTGCCTTGACTCGCATAGGTTTAAAAAGAAATGCGGCAGGGCGTTGGCAAGTTTATCGTTGCTACGCATTTGAATTCGCCTCAACAGGTGAAGACCGTTATCAGGGGATTTGTACGGTGTTAGGTGATAGAGTTTTGTCGATTGAGATGGATGCTTATCGAATTGAATAAGCTGGACATTGGAGTCCAAACTCATGAGTTTTGACTCCTGTCTTTTGTATTTACGTTATTAAATAGAACTATATGCTAAGAATTACTGAACTTAAACTGCCTCTGGATCATGAACAAAGCTTGATAAAAACCGCTGTTATCGAACGGTTGAGCATCACAGAACAGAATTTTATTGCCTATACAGTGTTTCGCTTAGGGCATGATGCGCGTAAACGTAATGCTATCGAACTGGTTTATACGCTGGATGTGGAAGTCAAAAACGAATCTGCTGTGTTGGAAAATCACAAAAATGATCCGCATATTTCTGTTACGCCTGATACCACTTATCAATTTGTCGCTCACGCGTCCACGCAGTTAAAACAACGTCCTATCGTTATTGGTACTGGACCTTGCGGCTTGTTTGCGGGCTTGATTTTGGCACAAATGGGCTTTCGTCCGATTATTTTAGAACGTGGAAAAGAAGTGCGAGAGCGCACCAAAGATACCTTCGGCTTGTGGCGAAAATCTGAGTTTAATGCTGAATCCAATGTGCAGTTTGGTGAAGGTGGTGCAGGAACATTTTCTGACGGTAAGCTGTACACGCAAATCAAAGACCCCAATCATTATGGGCGTAAAGTGTTGACTGAATTTGTCAAAGCGGGCGCACCTGCGGAAATTCTCCATGTCAGTAAGCCACACATAGGCACGTTTAAATTGGTGACGATGGTAGAACAAATCCGTGCCACAATTGAAAGCTTGGGTGGCGAGATTCACTTTCAACAACGCGTTGATGAGCTGATTATCGACAATCATCAAGTGCGTGGTGTGACACTGGCTAATGGCGAAACGATTAGTAGTGATTATGTGGTGTTAGCAGTCGGTCACAGTGCGCGTGACACCTTTAAAATGCTTTATGAGCGAGGTGTCTATATTGAAGCCAAGGCGTTTTCCATTGGCTTTCGCATTGAACATCCACAGTCGTTGATTGATGTGTGTCGCTTTGGTAAGCAGGCAGGGCATCCGTTACTCGGTGCGGCAGATTACAAATTAGTACATCACTGTAAAAATGGACGGTCAGTGTATAGCTTTTGTATGTGTCCAGGTGGAACAGTGGTAGCGGCAACTTCTGAAGCAGGTCATGTGGTCACTAATGGTATGAGTCAATATTCACGCAATGAACGCAATGCCAATAGTGCGATTGTGGTCGGCATTACCCCAGAGGATTATCCCGAACACCCATTGGCGGGTATCGATTTACAACGCCGTTTAGAAGCTCATGCCTTTGTATTAGGTGGCAGTAATTACCAAGCTCCTGCGCAGCGAGTGGGCGATTTTCTGGCACAACGTCCCTCTGAAAACTTGGGTAGTGTGCAGCCGTCTTACACACCCAGCGTGCATTTAACGGATTTAAGTTCCGCGTTACCCGACTACGCTATTGAAGCAATCCGTGAAGCATTGCCAGCATTTGATAAAAAAATAAAAGGCTTTGCGATGAATGATGCCATATTAACAGCGGTAGAAACCCGTACCTCTTCGCCGATACGCATCAAGCGCAACACGCATTATCAAAGTATCAATACAACAGGATTATATCCAGCGGGAGAAGGTGCAGGTTATGCAGGGGGAATTTTATCAGCAGCGGTCGATGGTATTAAAGTCGCTGAAGCCGTGGCGTTGGCAATGATTAGTTGTGCGGATATTACCTAAAATCGATTAGAATGCAATTTTCCCAATTTTAAAGAACAATCATGGCAACGCAACAAGTTCAATATTTACTGGATTTTATTGATGCAAGCCCCAGCCCTTGGCATGTGGTTGATAGCATTGAAACCCAACTGAGCGCGTTTTCATTTGTAAAGCTCAATGAAACTGACAAATGGAGCTTACAAGCAGGGGGGCGTTATTATGTCATTCGTGATGATTCCTCTATTATTATCTTCGCAATGGGGCAACAGCCTTTAGTAAAAACAGGCTTTAAACTCATTGGTGCGCATACCGATTCACCTGGGTTGCGCATTAAACCCAATCCCGCAACAGCAAGCGATGGATTATTACGTTTAGGTGTTGAAATCTACGGCAGTCCCATACTGGCAACCTTTGCCGATAGGGATTTAAGTCTTGCTGGGCGAATTTGTTATAAGGATGAACGCGGTAAGTTGGTGAGTCAGTTAGTGCAGTGTGATAAACCCTTGCTACGATTGCCTAACTTAGCCATACACATGAACAGAAGCGTCAATGAAGAGGGTTTAAAACTACATAAACAGCAGGAATTACCCTTAATTTTGACGCGTTTAACCGAGCAACAATTACCCCGTGCGTATTTTTCTGACTGGTTACATCAGCAAATAGATAAAGAGATAGAATCCATATTGTCTTGGGATTTGGCCGTATATGACACTCAAAAAGGCGCGTTTTGGGGTGCAAACAATGAGTTTTATGCGAATAGTCAATTGGACAATTTAGCGTCCTGTCATGCGGCGTTAGTGGCATTATTGGATGACAGTGTATTGGAATCAGGCAATACGCTAGTATGTGCCTTTTTTGACCACGAAGAAATCGGCAGTGAAAGTCAAAAAGGCGCGGCGGGTAGTTTTCTTACTGATATTCTTGAACGCATTGCCTTAGCGACAAAAACAGATCGAGAGGATTTTTTAAGAACCTTAGCAAAAAGTTTTATGATTAGCGCGGATATGGCGCACGCGTATCAACCCAGTTTCCCCGCTGCTTATGATCCAGAGCATAAGATACTGGTTAATCAAGGTCCAGTTATAAAAGTTAATGCCAATCAGCGTTACAGTACCAGCAGTGGTTCAGAGGCATTATTTGCAGATTGCTGTGAATTAGCAGGCGTACCCTATCAAAAATATTCCCATCGTAATGAGTTAGGTTGTGGTAGCACCATAGGACCGATTACTTCTAGTTTAATTGGTGTGAACTGCGTTGATGTGGGATCTCCACTGTGGGCGATGCACAGCATTCGAGAAAGTGCGGGTGTGTGGGATCATCACTATATGATAAGAGCGATGCGCCAATTTTTTGCGGAATAGGCAACTTAACTTTCTTAGCCTAGACTAGACTTACAAAAAGCAATTTGTCCACAAGTGGATTTTCTAGTTAAAGTCAGTCGTTCTGGTGATGGGTGAAACCTGTTATAGCGATGCAAGGACTGGCAGTCATGCCCAAAAGTAAAAACAACAGATTTAACCCACTATAGCTAAAGCACAATAAAATGATGCCGTTCGTGGTGAGCTTGTCGAACTACATTCACACTTCGACAAACTCAGTGCGAACGGTTTTTTTAATCACAAAAACTGCTTTAGCTATACCGTAGTTTCTAGTCTTTTTCATTCACTAATCATTATGAAAGCATGAAAAGTATTTGTTCGATTTTAGTTTTATTTTGTTTACTGTGTTCGCTGTTTTTGCGGGATTCTTACGCAGAATCTGCGCCCGTTGATGAATATAAAATCAAAGTGGGCTACTTGTTTAACTTCACTAAATTTATTACTTGGACTGAAGAAACTACTGAGACCTTCAATATTTGCATTTTGGGTAATGATCCTTTTGGTGAAATTATTGACCCCATTGAACAGCGAACCGCTTTTAATTTACCTATCAAATTGTTCAGATTAACGGCGATGGATAAAGCCGTGCATTGTCATATTGTTTATGTGGGGTCAAATGTCAGTGCTAAAACCATAGCGGCGAGTACCAAAAATAGCTTAACTGTTGGCGAAGAACCTGAATTTATTAGCCAAGGTGGCATGATTGCCTTCGTTAAGCGGCAAGACAAAATAAAATTGCAAATAAATCTAAAATTGCTACAACAAAACGGTTTAAAAATCAGCGCGAAATTATTGGAAGTTGTTGAGATTGTTGGGGGAGACCGCAATGATTAAAGGTATCGCTGATTTAGCAATAAACCGTAAGCTACTATTAATTGCCATATTTCCTAGCGTGTTGTCATTAATAGTGGCGGGTATCTTCATACTGATACTTGAAATTGATGAATTTCAGAAAAATACCCAAGATGATTTGTCAGCAGTAGCAACCATCATTGGTAATCGTAGTACTGCCGCGCTACTTTTTAATGACCAAGAAACAGCGCGAGAAAATCTTGCGGTGATTGGTCTGTTGCCAGAAGTACAAGCCGCTTGTCTTTATAGCCATGAAGGGGCTATTTTTGCCGAATTAATCAAGCCAAATCAAGATAAATGGAGGTGTCCTGCTTTGGTTAATGGATTGGCAACCCAATTTACCGATACTCATTTATGTATTGTGCAGCCGATTATGATGGAGTCAGAGCAACAAGGAACGGTTTATATTCACGCCGATTTTTCTGCTGCTTACTGGCGCAAAATACAGTTTATCGGTTTTTTATTTTTAGTATTACTCAGCGTGTCGATACTGGCTTTTCTTTTAGCTACTCCGTTATTAAAGCTCATTTCAGCACCGATCAATAAATTGGTGGCGGCAGCTAAAGCAATTAGTGTGAGTCATGATTATTCGATACGCGCCGTTAAAGTCAATAATGATGAGTTAGGCGTGTTAGTGAATGCGTTCAATGATTTGATTGATACTGTGGAACAGCAAAGTGTAGCGGTACTGGACGCAAAAAATCGTTATGTCTCGCTGTACGACGATAATCCATCAATGATGTTTAGTATTAATGCCTTGGGTAATATTTTGTCGGTTAATCGGACTTGTGCCGATCAAATTGGTTTAAGCATTAAAGAGTTGCGCAATCATTGCATTTTTGATTTTATTTATACCGCTGATATACCTATTATGAGTTCTTTTCTTGAGCGTTGTCTGCTTAATCCTACCCACGCATACAAAGAGGAATTTAGACAAATTGGAGCGGATGGGCAAATTCTTTGGCTGCGAGTCACCGCTAAATCTGTTGGATATGAGCAACAAAAAAACAGCTTGTTATTGGTGTGTGAAGATGTCACTGAAGCGCGTGAGTTGAGTGAAACAATCACCTACCAAGCCAGCCATGATGCGTTAACAGGGCTTGCTAATCGAGTTGAGTTTGATCGTTACGTTAAACAAGCAATAGAATTAGTCCACACTGATGATTCTGAACACGTCTTGTGTTATTTGGATTTGGATCAGTTTAAACTTGTCAACGACACCTGTGGGCATCTTGCGGGTGATGAGCTGTTAAGACAATTGGGTTTTGTATTAAAAAAACACATTCGAACACAAGACTTTATCGCCCGTTTAGGCGGTGACGAATTTGGCATATTAATGTATTACTGTTCGCTGAATGACGCGTTTTTACTGTGTGAAAAGCTACGCGATACTATCAGTAATTTTCGTTTTCATTGGGAAGGAAAAAACTTTTCCATTGGTGTCAGTATAGGACTTTCTGCCATCAATAAAACCAGTGGCAGTGCCGTCAATTTATTTAAAGAAGCCGATGCTGCTTGTTATGCCGCAAAAGATAAAGGACGTAATCGCATTCATATTTATAGCCCAGATGATGAAGATCTCGCGCTAAGAGAAGGCGAAATGCAGTGGGTGGAAAAAATACGGCTAGGACTAGAAAATAATAGTTTTTGCTTGTATGGGCAGCCAATAGTATTGGTCTCCAAAGAAGATGAAGGACTGCATTTTGAAACCCTGATTCGCTATCGCGATGAGAGTGGTCGTATTATACCGCCCAATGCGTTTTTGCCAGCGGCAGAGCGTTATGGCTTAGCTCCCGCGATAGATCGCTGGGTTATCGGCTCTATTTTTGAGTTTATTGCGACAACACCTGATTTTATGGACACACTATCACTGTGTTCTATTAATTTATCGGGCTTATCGTTGGGTGATGACGGGGTGTTAGCTTTCATCTTTGAACAATTTGCTAAGTGGCAAATACCCACTCATAAAATATGTTTTGAAGTAACTGAAACCGCCGCGATTGCTAATTTATCATCGGCAATTAAATTTATTAATTCGTTAAAAGAGCGGGGCTGTTTATTTTCACTGGATGATTTTGGCAGTGGCTTATCGTCTTTTGCCTATTTAAAAAATCTACCCGTGGACTATCTTAAAATCGATGGTTTTTTCGTTAAAGATATTTTAGATGATAAAGTAGACTTAGCCATGGTAAAAGCTATCAACGAAGTTGGACATGTTATGGGCAAAAAAACCATTGCCGAATTTGTTGAAAATGAAGAAATATTTAATTTACTTAATGAATTAGGTGTCGATTATGCGCAAGGCTATGGCATCAGTAAACCCGTGTTATTAACAGAACTTAAACTGATAAAACCTTTTATGATTGCACTAATATGAACATTAAATGTGCCTACCTCATTCGACATTTAGTCACTGTTGTTTGCTTTCCAGTAACTCAAGCAATAGCAGCGGATATTGATCCTTTTAATATGTCGCCCGCTGAATTAGCCCAAACAAGCATTGCGACAGGTACACCGAAGACTGTATTTCAGTCCGCTGCGGTGACCAGTATTGTTACCGCTGAGCAGATTAAATCAATGGGAGCAACACAACTGCATGAAGTTTTGGAAACTGTTCCTGGAGTTCATGCTAGTTTACAAAGTAGCACTTATGATTACAGTTACAGTTTACGCGGCATACGCAACGCAACTAATTCAGAATTATTGATGATGGTCAACGGCACGCGCATTAATACGCCGTTTCGTGGCAATACACTATCGCATTTTGAATTACCATTGGAAGCGATTGCACGAGTAGAAGTCATTCGAGGACCTGGTTCTGCCTTGTATGGCGCGGATGCTTTTGCAGGTGTAATCAATATTATCACCAAAAAAGCTAAAGACATTAATGGCACAAAACTGGGTGTTCGCGCAGGTGATGCGAATACTCAAAGCGGCTGGGGACAGCACAGTGCGCAGTGGGCGGGATGGGATATAGCGACCAGTTTACAATATCAACACACCGATGGTGATCCTGACAGAATCATTAAGGCTGATTTTCAAACCGCCAAAGATAAGGCATTTGGAACCAATGCTTCACACGCACCAGGTAAGTATCAAGGTCGCTATGAAACCATAGATGCCCACCTTAACTTACAGCGTAAACATTGGGATATTGATTTTTGGTCATTTAGTGCCTTGAATACGGGAACTCGTGCGGGTGCTGGGACTGTGTTAGAACCGAATAGCTCTACAAATAGTCAACAGTATCTAGGCGATGTGCGTTTTTCTACTGAAGATTGGTTGAAAGACTTGGAATTGACCGCGCATCTTAGCTACTTATATGCTGGTTTTGATACTCAACTTCAGCTTTTTGCTGATAACGCTCAATTGCCCATTGCTGCTGATGGTAACATCAGTAGTAGCTTAAATCCCAACTTACCGAGAACCTTGTTTCCTGCTGGCGTGAGAACTGATTTAGGGCGTATAGAGCAAGTACCCTCTATGGAATTGGGTGCGATTTATAAAGGATGGGATAACCATTCATTACGGTTCAGCACGGCTTATCGCTATGAGCAAATTAACACCAAAGAAGGCAAAAATTATGGTGCTGGAGTCGTTAATGGCACATCGCCGCCGCCAATAATTAGTGGCACATTGACTGATGTAACTAACACGCCTTATGTATATTTAGCTAATATTAACCGTTCCATCTTTTCGGGCGTGTTACAAGATGAATGGCAATTCGCTGATAATTGGCAATTGACGGCAGGTTTGCGTTATGACAATTATTCGGATTTTGGTAACACCTTCAATCCACGCGCCGCGTTAGTATGGGATATTAATAAACAACTCACCACCAAATTGCTTTATGGCAAAGCCTTTAGAGCACCTAGTTTTTCAGAACAAGGTAATCAAAACAACCCAGTATTACTGGGAAATAAAAATTTGAAGCCTGAAACGATTAATACCTTTGAATGGGCAATCGATTACCGTCCTGTTAAATCACTACGGACGGCTGTCAACGTGTATTACTACCAGATTGAAGACCTGATTGCCGCCGTCCAAGATGTCGGAAAACCATCGGCTACTTTTCAAAATAGCGGTAATCAAAAAGGCTATGGTGGCGAGTTTGAATGGAACTGGCAAGCCAGTGAGCAGTGGAATGTTATAGGTAATTATGCGTGGCAACGTGCCACTAATGAACAGACTCACACGCGTGTCACTTATGTGCCTGAGCATCATGTTTATACTGCGGTCAGTTGGCAATTTTTGCCGCAATGGCAATTACAGCCACAAATCAACTGGGTTGGCGGTCGCATACCTGCGTTAACTGATAATAGACCGTTGAAAGATTATGAAACTGTTGATTTAACGTTAAGAGGTAAAAAATTATTTGATCATTTGAATGTCAGTGCCTCGGTACGCAATTTATTGGATGCTAAAAATAATCTTGAATCTGTTGGATCACCAGCGTCATTACCGCAAAACATTCCAATGTCAGGCAGGCTTTTTTACCTTGAAGCAAGCGTAAGCTTTTGAGTAATCATATTAGAATCTGTCCATTATTCGTGACCATAGCCCAATAATCTATGTCTTTTTCAGCGATAGAGTTCAGAAGATCAGTCACTTTAATCACACAAGGTACACGCATTCCGTGATAATCAACTAAAGGACCCACTTCAACAAAATATATCCCCATTGCTGAAAAAACCCGCTTTAACGCGGGTTCCATAATCGCGTACCAGTAAAGAATGTTATGATCTGAACTCATTTGAACCGCACAGGCAAACAATGACAGGGTAATGCTGGCAGAACTGTGTTTACCTCTCGGTGAACGGCTCTCATCTGTGTCATTAGTGGTGATTAAGTCCCTTTCAGTGGCTCGTCGCCTAAATTGTTTCGAGACACAAAACCGTGACAACTCAGCTAAGTTAGCGCGGTTTATGTTCTTTACTAGCTTGGTATCAATTTGACTATTGGCTTCTATGGGAAATGGATATCTATTCGGCAAAATAAGGCGAGTGGTTGCCATGTAACTGTCAGTCGCACGATGACGAATTAGATAATGACAAGAATGTTCATCATATTCGTCATATTCCAAACCGTCAGTATGTTGTTCGGGATTTTCAAAGTCTTTTTCAAGACAATAAACTTGATAACGTAATTTATAAACTTCTTGTTTAAGCTCCTCCGAATCGACGGCTACCATTTCAAAATAGTAGTTAAAAGCATCAAGAATACTCATAAGGTTGAGAGCATCGCTTATTTAATGGCTTTAAACCCAATATCTGTGCGATAGTAAACTGCATTCCAATCAATTTTATTGGCAAGTGTGTAAGCATTTTTTTGTGCTGTTTGAATATCATCACCCAATGCACACGCGCATAATACTCTACCACCAGCGGTAACTATGTCGTCACCGACTTGCTTTGTGCCTGCATGAAATACTTTGCTGTTTTCATCATCAACGGCAGGTAAACCAGAAATAATTGCTCCGCTTTGATAAGCATCAGGATAACCGCCAGCGGCTAACACGACACCCAAAGCAACACGTTCATCCCAATTGGTGTGAATAGTATCGAGATTACCAGCTAAAGCAGCTAGGCATAGTTCTACTAAATCACTTTTTAAACGCATCATAATCGGTTGAGTTTCAGGATCGCCAAAGCGGCAGTTGTACTCTAGCACTTTAATGTTACCATCGGGTGTAATCATTAAACCTGCGTACAAAAAACCTGTATAAGGCAAACCGTCTGCTGCCATACCTTTTAAAGTCGGTTCGATAACATCACGCATCACCCGTTGATGAATTTCAGGCGTGACAATGGGGGCAGGGGAGTACGCACCCATACCGCCAGTATTCGGACCTTTATCACCATTATCGCGGGCTTTGTGATCTTGAGAAGTTGCCATTGCTAATGCGTGTTGTCCATCGGCGATGACAATAAAACTGGCTTCTTCACCGTGTAAAAATTCTTCAATGACGACACGATGACCTGCCTCACCAAAACCATTGCCCGATAACATATCTTCAACGGCGGCAATAGCTTCTGCTTCCGTTTGAGCAACAATCACACCTTTACCAGCGGCTAAACCATCGGCTTTAACCACGATAGGTGCGCCGTGTTGCTCAATGTAAGCAATGGCTTGTTGCTGATCGGTGAAACTTTGATAGCTTGCTGTTGGAATGTGGTGGCGAATCATAAAATCTTTGCAAAAGGTTTTTGAACCTTCCAATTGTGCCGCTTGAGCCGATGGGCCAAAACACGCTAATCCCGCTTGTTGAAAACTATCAACAATGCCTAGCACTAACGGAATTTCAGGCCCTATGATGGTTAAATCAATAGCCTGTTGTTGAGCGAATGCCAATAAACCTGCTATATCGTCTACTGCAATAGCCACATTTTCCACAGAGGCTTCAAGTGCTGTCCCTGCATTACCTGGTGCGACAAATACTTGTTCGACCTTAGCCGATTGTTTAACTTTCCACGCGAGGGCGTGTTCACGTCCACCGTTACCGACGATGAGGATTTTCATAAGCAAGTCTCGTAAATAGAGTTATTGTGGATTGAAACCCAATAAGCAGTTAAAAGTAAATTTTCAGGAAAATAAAAATGCTGGAACGCAAGCTTTGCTTGCTCTTGCAAGCGAAGCTTGTACTCCAGAATGCAGAGGTCTACGGTTTCTGATTAAACACTCGTGCCGCCTACTGTCATACTATCAATTTTTAGAGTAGGTTGACCGACACCGACAGGGACACTTTGCCCTTCTTTGCCACAAGTACCAACGCCTGAGTCGAGTGCTAAATCATTGCCGACCATTGATACTTTAGTCAATACATCAGGGCCATTGCCGATTAAGGTCGCGCCTTTGACGGGGCGGGTAATTTTGCCGTCTTCAATTAAATAGGCTTCACTGGCAGAAAACACAAATTTTCCTGAGGTTATATCGACTTGTCCGCCTGAAAAATTACGCGCATACAAGCCTTTTTTCACCGATTTAATAATTTCTTCGGGGTCGCTTTGACCTGCCAACATATAGGTGTTAGTCATGCGGGGCATGGGTAAATGGGCGTAAGATTCACGACGACCATTGCCTGTTAGCTTAACGCCCATTAAACGAGCATTGAGTTTGTCCTGCATATAGCCTTTGAGAATGCCATTTTCAATCAACACCGTATTTTCGCTGGCTGTGCCTTCGTCATCAATACTGAGTGAACCGCGCCGTCCTGACAGTGTACCGTCATCAACCACGGTGCAAAGATCAGAGGCAACACGCTCACCGACTCTCCCACTAAATGCAGATGTACCTTTACGATTAAAATCGCCTTCCAAGCCATGACCGATAGCTTCATGTAATAAAATTCCAGGCCAACCAGAGCCTAATACGACGGGCATATTACCTGCTGGTGCCTCATCTGCTTCTAAATTGACTAAGGCGACTCTGACCGCTTCGCGTCCATAACTGATTGCGGTGTCTTGGTCGATAAAACAATTGTAATCACAACGCCCACCACCGCCCATACTGCCTTGTTCACGTTTGCCATTATCAACCACAATCACGCTAACATTCATGCGGACTAAAGGACGTACATCGGCAAGTAATGAGCCGTCTTGATTGGCAATCAAGATATGTTCATAAACGCCACTGAGACTAACGATGACTTCTTCTATACGACTATCTAGTTTGCGGGTTTCGCTATCGACTTTTTTGAGTAGTGTGATTTTTTGTTCATCGCTTAGTGATTTTAGCGGATTAAGCGGTGCGTAGTAATGGGCAATAGATGGAGGAGTATGGGTAATTAAACCAATTTGTGCTTGTTGTCCTTGCCGTACTATGGCTTTAACATTATTAGCCGCTTCCAATAATACGGGCAATTCAAGACGGTCGCTGTAAGCAAAACCCGTTTTTTCACCCATTACTGCACGAACACCTGCGCCTTGTTCGATGCTGTGACTGCCTTCTTTAATGATACCGCCTTCCATCACCCATGATTCAGAATGACTGGATTGAAAATAGATGTCCACCAAATCAGCGGAAGAGCTGTAAAGTTGGGCGAAAATTTTCTCAATATCATGCTCTTGTAAACCAGCAGGGGCGAGAATAGCTTGTTTTGTTAGGTTTAATAGTTCCATAGTTTTCAATGCGTAGTGGTGTAGGTGTGAAAGGATAGTGCAATTAGTGTTCTGCTTTACGCGCTTGCCATTTGCGCTTACGCATGATTAATGTGAACACAGAGGCAGGATACGCGCCATCTTCCAAACGATGAACGCGCTTGATAAAATCTGGATAGATTTCCATAATATTAAAGATTATCTATAAATATCTTTGCGATGTCCAACTTCAATAACTTCAATAATCAATTCTTGATTATGCACTTCATAGATAATTCGATAATTGCCTGTTCTTACGCGGAAACAAGCCTTAGCCGACCCTTTTAGTTTTTTTGTATTTGCTGGATAGGGATTAATAGCTAAGCGATCAACAGTGGCTATAACCGATTATATTGTGGCTTTGGGTAAAGTTCTTAATGCTTTTTCAGCCGATGGTTTCCAATAAATGTTATAGCAAGCCATCAGCTTTTAACCGCTGTATCACATTATCATGACTAATTGTAGGCTCATGCTCTCGCGCTTCAATTATCGCCAAGCACTCCAAATCTTCCTGTTCCTCGGCATAAAGCCTCAAAGCATCGGTAATTATGTGTTCAATGCTTTCATTTTTTAAAGATGCCAAGGCATTAAGTTGTTGTTCTGTTTCGTTGTTCAGGTTTAGTGTTAGCATGGAATCACCTTCATTTAATTAATTCTCGAACTTTGCTTACATCAAGTTCTAATAGACATGGCTCTTTGTCACAAAAACTATCATTGTAATCAAACTGTCTTTGTGACTGACCGCCTTCAGATACAATTTTTACTATGATGCTTTTATAGTAACGACCAGCACCATTGGTTTTAAAATAATTATTTAGATTATCAGCCAATGCTTTCGCTGCTGTATCATAAATAGTATTGATTTGAGACATCCCTTTATTAACTAATTCAGAAGGAATGTCCTGTTTGAGTTGCTTAAGAAGCTCATCACAGTCTAGTCCAAGCAAACCGTTACAATTTTCTCGTACTGTAGAATAATCAATAGCAACTGGAGTAAACAAATACAATCTAGGGACATCAACAAAAACAATACCATTTTCAACATGATGAGTTAATTCAGCCAGCTTAATGTGAAAATGATATTGAGCGACTAATGAAATTTCTGCGTTAGTATCTTTGACAAGACCAACTTTTGTTAGTGTAAATTTTTCATTGGTCTTTCGGTTGGCAATTACATATTTGTCAGTACCGCCTTGCCCAACAAATTGACTGAAACTTTTGCTTAATGGTTGCTCACCTAACGATAATTTACCCGTGTAAAACAGCCAAGCCAAAACACTTAAAATAATTATTATCAAGATGTTCAAAATAATTTTTGATAACACTATTTGATGCTCACTTATTAGTGTTCAGCCTTACGCGCTTGCCATTTGCGCCTACGCATAATTAAAGTGACCACAGGGCCTGAAATTGCATAAGCTAAAAATAATAAAAACAGCATAGTTTGCGGTTGTGCCATAACAAACGCGATACCAAGCATGACGGTAATGGCGACAATAAACGGTACTTTGCCTTTAAAATCGATTTCTTTAAAACTGGAATAACGAAAGTTACTAACCATTAACAAGCCACTACCGATAATAAGTAGTAAAGCGACATATTTGAAGATTGCCATATCGTAGTTATACTCGATACATATCCAGATAAATCCTGCTGGAATAGCCGCCGCCGCTGGGCTAGGTAAGCCTTGAAAATAGCGTTTATCGGCAGTTTTTAGTTGAGTATTAAAACGCGCTAACCGTAATGCACCGCCTGCGGTATGTACAAAAGCGGCAAATAGTCCTACTTTTCCCAGAGTGGAAAAAGCAAATAAATACATCACTAAGGCGGGCGCAACCCCAAAAGAGAGCATATCGGATAGGCTATCGTATTGCGCTCCGAATTCACTTTGGGTATTAGTGAGGCGTGCGACACGCCCATCTAAGCCGTCTAAAATCATTGCCACAAAAATCGAAATAACGGCAGTTTCATAACGCCCACCGATAGCGGAAGTAATGGCGTAGAAACCCGCAAATAACGCGCCAGTGGTAAATAAATTGGGTAGTAAATAAATACCACGGGGTCGAGTTGGTTTTTCAGTAGTCATACGTTTAAGTCCTTATTTACAGTAAAAAAACAGTCTATTGGATTATAACACTCTGATACTACGCACGATTTATATCGTCCACGAAAGGCACGAAAAATCACGTTTTAATTACTCAAAATGGCAGGCTTTTCTTGCAAAGCATTTCCTATCCTAACGATTTTAAGTGTCTTAGTTTTTCTTTGATTTTAATTTCTAAGCCTCGATCTACGGGCTGATAGTATTCAGTGCCAATCAGATCGTCTGGAAAATAATTTTCACCTATAGCATAAGCGTCTGGTTCATCGTGTGGATAGCGGTAGGTTTTGCCATAATCTAATGATTTCATCAGTTTAGTCGGTGCGTTGCGTAAATGTACAGGGACAGCGAGACTGCCTGTGTGTTTAACATGACTCATAGCTGCATTGTAGGCTTTGTAAACTGCATTACTTTTAGGTGCAGAGGCTAAATAGATGACTGCTTGGGCAAGTGCTAATTCACCTTCTGGACTGCCTAAGCGTTCTTGAACTTGCCACGCATTCAAGGCAAGTTGTAAGCCTCTGGGGTCGGCATTGCCGATGTCTTCTGATGCCATTCTAACAATGCGTCTGGCTAAATAAGATAAATCACAGCCGCCATCTATCATACGGCATAACCAATACAATGACGCATCGGGAGAACTACCGCGTACTGATTTATGCAGTGCAGAAATCTGATTGTGAAATTCTTCGCCATGATTATCAAAACGTCTGATGCTACCGAATAATACTTCTTTGCTGATAGCTTCATTGATGACGGAGCTATTATGGGCTGCGGCAAGCTCAACGGCTATTTCCAATAAGTTCAGTAGCTTTCTGGCATCACCATCTGCGGCATCGGCAAATTGTTGTTTAATCTCCTCTGCTATTTCGATAATTAAACCGCCGAAGCCGCGTTGTTGATCGCTTAAGGCGTTATTCAACACTTGCAATAAATCATCGCTAGTTAATGCCGTTAAAACATAAACTCTAGCCCGCGATAACAGTGCGTTATTCAATGCAAATGAAGGATTTTCGGTGGTTGCGCCAACAAAATAAATCGTGCCGTCTTCAACATGGGGTAAAAAAGCATCTTGTTGGGCTTTATTAAAACGATGGACTTCATCGACAAATAAGACAGTAGCTTTACTTTGGGCTTGCTTAACTTTTTTGGCTTCATCGACAGAGGCGCGGATTTCTTTAACCCCTGATAATACCGCCGATAGCGGTAAAAATTGGGCATCGGAATGTTGGGCAATCAATCGCGCTAGGGTGGTTTTTCCAGTTCCAGTAGGTCCCCAGAAAATCATGGAATGCAAACGTCCTGAATTAATCGCCTCATACAACGGTTTGCCCCGCTGTAGAATATGGGCTTGCCCGATATACTCATTCAATACCCTAGGGCGCATTCTATCCGCTAGGGGTTTGCTTAAATCGTTAAGCATGGGTTTGGTTATTTCTCTTCAGAAAAAACATCAACGCCTTTAGGTGGGGTAAAGTCAAACAAGGTAGATTTTAACGGAGGATTGAGCAAAATTTTGGAAAAATAAATGCGTGTTAATTGCCCAAAATTGTCCATTAACTCCATACCTGCTAATTTGCCTTTTTCCAAACCGATGGTGACATATTTGAAACTTCCTTCCTGCTTTTTGGGCAATAATTTAATCCATTGCATATCACCATCTGTACCCTGTTCTTCCATAGTAAAATTATCTTCCAATGACACTTGACCACTCAATAACAGTGCGGGCGTTGAACCCACTGAATCATCCAGTTTTTTAATGGTGACTTGTTCTAAATCAACATCATAAAACCAGACTTTTCCGTTGGTCGAGACAATTTCTTGTTGAAAGGGTTTGGCATAATTCCAGCGAAATTTACCAGGTCGTTGCAGATAAAATACCCCATAACTGGTTTGTACGGGATTACCTAGCTCATTAATTAATACTTGCTTAAAATCAGCTGAAAAGGATTTAGAGGTGGATAGAAAATTTTTCAATTGCGTAACTGGCTGTTCTTCTGCGTAAACTATGTTACTCAACGATAACAAGGTCAATAACACTACAACAAAAAAATTGGTTTTGTTCATAAGAGTCTCAATAATAAAAATTGTTTAGTTAATAGTAGGAAGCTCGATAACTTCTTCCTCTTCTGGTTCTTCCTCAACGGCTGGTTCGCAAGAGGAATGCGCCGTTGGTTCAGAACCTTCAATGTAAGGGTATTGTTTACCCCCGCCACACGCTTTAGTCGCTAATAAACCGCTATATGGATCAACACTGAGCATTTTAATATTATCAGGTGGAAGTAACGTTACGGGCTGGGTTGAAATTTGCTTCATCAACGAAATCCAGACTTGCAACGCACCCTCGCCACCCGTTAAACCGATGGGCTTATTATCGTCTCTACCCACCCAAACTACAGATAAATAGTCGCCTGTGTAGCCTGCAAACCAGCTATCTTTAGCGTCATTGGTTGTACCTGTTTTACCCACTAAACCGTAGTCTTTGGGAAAAGTTTTATACGCAGAATGCCCTGTGCCATCAAGCATTACTTCTTGCAAAATAGTATTCACAATATAGGTTGCGCCAGGGTCTACCGTTTGCTTGACGATAAAAGGATAGCTTTGTAAGCGTTCACCGCCAGCAGAAATCACCGCCCTAATGGCTTTGATAGGGGTTGAAAAACCATCACCTGCTAGGGTTTGATACACTTGGGTAACATCCATCGGCGTTAAAGACACAGCACCTAGCAAAAACGAGGGAAATAGTTCAACTTCTCTGGTAACTCCCATGTCGCGTAGCGTTTTAGCGGTTCTGGCTATACCAATATCCATACCAACATGAACGGCTGCCAAGTTATAGGATTTAGCTAACGCTTTATGTAATGGGACTGAGCCGTGTTCCTTATGATCGTAGTTTTTAGGACTCCAATCAGGTCCCCCGTCTTTACTGGGTACGGTTATCGCCCTATCAATAACGGGGGTAGTGATGGTGTATTTTTCGGGATATTCTAAGGCAGTTAAATAAACTACAGGTTTAATTAACGAGCCTATCGGACGCACCGCATCAAGAGCGCGATTAAAGCCTGACGGTAAATTTTGCCGCCCACTGGTTAAGGCAGCAATTTCACCGCTATCACGGTGCGTTACCACGACCGCTGATTCCAGATTTCGTGCGGAGGTGGTTTTTTCCAGTTGTTTTAATTTTTGGGTAACAGTTTTTTCCAGTGTTTCCTGAATTTGAGTATCCAAGGTAGTAAAAATCTTTAGCCCTTCAGAGGTTAAATCTTCTTCGCGGTATTCCTGAATTAATTGCCGTCTGACCAATTCAAGAAAACCAGGGTAAATATTATTTGAGCGATAGGCATTAGGGATTACACCTAACGGTTTCGCGCTTGCCGATAGTTGCTGTGTTTGCGTGATGTAACCTTCTTTCAACATCTCACTCAATACTAGATTACGTCGCTGTAGAGCGCGGTCAGGGTAGTGTCTAGGATCATAAGTAGAGGGACCTCTAACGATAGCAACCAATAACGCCTGTTGATCTAAGGGTAAATCTTTTAATGTACTGCCAAAATAAAACTCACTGGCTAAACCAAAACCATGTACGCCATTACTGCCATCCTGACCTAAGTAAATTTCATTTAAATACGCTTCCAGAATTTCATCTTTGCTGTAACGATGCTCTAACACCAACGCCATCAATGCTTCTTTGACTTTGCGTTTTAAACTACGCTCAGAACTTAGATAAAAGTTTTTGATGAGTTGCTGAGTAATAGTACTCGCACCTTGTACCGCGCTACCTGCGCGATAATTCGCCAATAATGCTCTGACAATACCGCGTGGTGATACACCAAAATGATGATAAAAATCGCGGTCTTCTGAGGCAAGCAAGCCCTTAATCAGATACTCTGGAGCTTCCTCCAGCTTAATGAGTATACGATCTTCTTTAATTTTTGGATAAAAGCTACCAATCTGCACAGGATCCATGCGAATTACTGAAATAGCTTTATTTTCGTTAACATCCTGAATGGCAGTGATAGCCGTATCGCTAAACGATACCTGTATTAGCAGACTCTGTTGCGGTTGTTGTTGTTCTGGAAAGGTAAATTTTCTAGTTTTTACTTTAAAATCAAAACCATTTTTAGCATAAGTGCCGTCCGCAACAAGCCGCGCATCTTTTCGATAATGCAGCATTCCTAGTAGTTCTTCAAACTTTTCAGCCGTTAAACCATTCCCCGCATAAAGCTCCATTGGATCGGCATACACTCTGGCAGGAATCGCCCAGCGTTTACCTTCAAATTGCTCACGCAGGTTAATATCTAAGTATTTCAAATAACTGAGTAATATAAATCCGCATCCTATCGATATTACCAATAAAAACAAAAAACTATTTCTAAACCAATGTGATGGCTTTTTTTTTGTTATTACTTTTTTAGTTTTATTATATCGGGAACTGAGTTTTCTTTTGTCTGCCATAGCCTTTTCTACACTGCTTCATTTTCAAGCGTTCTTTGGACATTATACATAAACTATCAGTATGGATTCAGCAAGCTGATATTTATCTGCAATTAAGAGGATGAGTAAAACGGATGGTTAAGTGCTTTATGCAAAATACCGTAGGCATAAAAAAAGCCCCATTAAATAATGGGGCTTTTGATATTCATGGTGCCCAGGGGCGGAATCGAACCGTCGACACGAGGATTTTCAGTCCTCTGCTCTACCGACTGAGCTACCTAGGCGAATAATTGTTTATTGAGATGACTGCGCAAATCTATGTTTGCTTAATTTTTCTTTTTATAGTGGTGCCCAGGGGCGGAATCGAACCGTCGACACGAGGATTTTCAGTCCTCTGCTC
>JBAXNR010000023.1:0-47070 GCA_037133675.1 Methylococcales bacterium | reverse complement strand
ATATTTTGTCCTGCGGTGACGTTACCAAGCGCACGGATGGTGTTGTTTGCAGTGATATTGTTGGTGAAGTTACCGTTTATCGCCGAGATGTTATTGCCTGCAACAATATTATTGGTCGCATTAATATCGGTGGCGTTGACGTTGGTAAAAGTACCATTGGTCGCTTTAACGTTGGTGAAGTTACCGTTGATCGCCGAGATATTATTGCCTGCAACAATATTATTGGTCGCATTAATATCGGTGGCGTTGACGTTGGTAAAAGTACCATTGGTCGCTTTGACGTTGGTAAAATTACCATTGGACGCAGCTACTGTGCCAGTACCTAAGCTGATATTCCCATTGGGGGCAGTCAGATTAAAATTATTAGTGGCATTCAGATTGATGTTAGTGCCATTCAGGTTGGTGTGATCCTCGAATACTTGCAGACCGCTAACACTACCTTGACCGTTGGTCAATAGTACCGAGCTAACTGATTCATTACCAAGAATACCAGCACCCGTGACAGTGGATATATTACCCTGTGTGCCTTGTGTAGAGCTACTACCTACTAAGCTCCCTACTCTTCCAGTTGAAGAAAAAATACTGGTTGGATTATTGCCTACAAACGTAGCATTAGCATTGGCACTCAAAACCACAGAGGTGTTACCTAACACGTTAGTGGCATTCAGTACGTTCACTTCAGGTGTTGTGGCTGTACCAACATCCAGTGCTGCAAAATTATTTGCCAATGTTAAGTTGGATGAGTTAGTACCTCCTGACAACGTTGTGCTAGTCGCGCCAATGGTCAAACCATGTCCTGATGTTGTACCAACATTATTCAGCAAGGTAACGCTATTACCTGTAGTATCAATAGTTAACCCTGATGTTTTACCACCGCTAACTGTGCCATTCAAGGCGATAGAACCAGTGGTGTTTAGCACAAGTCCCGTATTAGTAGCTCGATTACCTGTCAATGCTGTACCTGCCCCACTGACTGTCAAATCACCGCCCGTCAGCGAAGTCGCCGTTACATTATTGCTACTACCCGTAATATTGACACCCGTGTTAGTTGTGGTCAAATTGCCCTGACCGTTCGTGCCACTACCCGTATATATATTGGTTTGATTAGTCGAGCCAATCTTGGATGTTGCACTATCGACGGTCAACGTACCACCACTATTGGTAATACTGGTATTGGTGGCATTGATATTAATCGCACCTGCTAAAATGCTAGTGGTGCTGCTTCCAGTATTAATATCGATATATTGGTTTCCCGTACCGATGTGAGCAGGTGCACTAATGGTAATAGGTTGTGAAGATTGCATATTAATGCCAGTATCCAGCACAGATAAGCTGCTCACTGAACCTGGGGAGGTAATAGTGTCGCCTACGATAGCAACCGCATAAACCGATGGACTTAACAAACCCGCCACTATCGCGGCTATGGCTGTCCTACGGAAATAATGGCTGGGATGATGTATGTTAGTTTCCATAGTATTTGCTCTCTTAGTATTCATATTAGGGTACGGACTTTTCTGTTTAAAAAGCCCAAAAGTATTATTGTGTCTGTGCAAAATTAATAATCATGTCAGGTAACGCCTTAGAGATGAGTCATGTTAGTAAACCACCTCTTTTTTAATGGCTACGCAACCGTCTTTGCCAGCGGGCATAAGGTACACACGCAATTGCGGGCCACCCTCTAGCACTAAAATACTTTTTTGAATGACACCAACAAACTTAAGTTGCGCGTAACCCTTGGTTGCCACATCTTTACAACTGTTTTGCCAATGCGTCACTGCTTCATAAGTGCCACCACAGCCAACCGCTAGCGGGGCAAAATCAGCACTGGCATACGACAACACTTGTGGTGATTTAATTTCAAACGCAATGGAGGTTGTATGTTCGTTAGGCGTTTGAGGCGATATTGTCAAAGACGCGCCACTTTGCTCAGCACCTGAGGTCAAAAAACTAGACACTTGATTAATACGCCCTAAGCAATCCGTTACCCCCGCTTTTTGTGCTGCTTGAGCAAGTGCGTTCAATTGCGCTGGAACCTCCACGGGTTTTTTCGCGGCTGTCGGTGCTGTGGTCGCAGCAGGCAATATTTCTTTATCATTGGCGGTGAAATCCTTAGCACAGGAACTAACCATAATGCCCATAACAAGAATGCTTGCAGTAAGTGAAAAGCGAGGTAGTAGATTGTTCACAAGATAACTCCATCAGTGTTGATATTGCCAAACGTGGCAACCGATACAAATCGGTAATATCAAAAGTGTAGTTTTAAATTAAAAAAATACTATTTGAGAAAGGAGAAATATTTTGCAGATGCGGGGGTGGTGAGTTACAGTGATTTATAAAGTAACTTATTTAATGCTATGTTTATTAAGGATAATTATAAAAATATAAGCTAATATTTAAAAAAATAATTTTTTGAATGGTTTGCTTTTATTGTGGTTACTGTCCACAGTTAAGCCTGTTTGTAGATACAGGTTTTCAATCAAACGCGGTAAAGGTCAAGTACAGTTTATGGGTAGTGGGTGAAACCTGCTTATAGCGATATTAATGATTGCCAGTCATTTAAAGGACTGGCAGTCATGCCCAAAAAATCCACTACCGCCTATAAAACTAACCAATAAAATCAGTCGGTGGCAATTGCACAAAAAAGCCTTGTTCTTGCAAGCTAGCGAGGACTTTTTGACTGTCTTCTTTGGCAAGTTTGCGCTCTGGGGTTAGTTCTAGTTCCAAGACAAATTCAAGCGTGCCAAAAGTTTGTAGTAGCTCAGTTGGTACACGCGAAAAATCATCTTTTTGGCTTATGTATAAATACAGCAGGTTTTTTTTTAGACTTTTATAAACGTAACAGGGCATAAATTTTTGCAGAGTGTGAAGTAAATTCGCCATTCTACTTTAAAATGCCACACTCTTTATTTTGTTAACCACAGACACAGCATGGATCATTCAAGTCATTTTTTTAAAACCGCCTGTGTATTTGAAGCGGCACTGATTATTGTCGCCTTATTATTGGGCTGGATTGCTGATATTGATCCCTTTGCGACTTTGTATTTTTCAGAAACTTCAATAGCTATCGGTGTCTTAGGCACAGTACCGTTATTTTTGCTGTTTTTGGCGTTGGAATATTTTCCACAAAAATCGTTGGTGACGATTAAAAATTTACTGCTGAGAACCTTAGCACCGAGTTTGTATCAACGTCATTGGATGGATTTGCTACTATTAGCTACCATAGCAGGCGTTTCGGAAGAATTATTGTTTCGTGGGGTGATTCAACCGTGGATTACTGCGTCGTGGGGATTAACCGCTGGTTTGTGGATTAGCAATATTATTTTTGGGCTGGTTCACGCTATTACCCCGCTGTACGCGCTGCTAGTGACTTTTGTGGGAGTCTATTTAAGTCTATCTATGACGGTAGACGGCGGTGATAGCAATTTATTAACCCCTATTATTATTCACAGCTTGTATGATTTTCTGGCGTTTATCGCACTGATGCGCATGTATCGCGCTAGTTTGTTATCATAACCAATTGGAGTAAAACAGCTTTAGCTGTTTTATAGCCAATAGCTAAAGCTATTGGACTCCTATCTATTACACTTAGGACACACCATGTACAATCCCAATGACCACCAAGCGTTAAACGCTGATCTTAAATTGCCTTGGCTAATCGTCGGCATGATGCTAGTCACACTGCTGACTTATCTGGTTATTTGCTTTACCTTAGGCACAGAGTTACAAGAGCCGTTGCCTGAAATAACACGGGTAAAAATTAGAACCGCGCTGTATATCATCGCTATTGTTACCTTTCCGATGACTAATTTAATTCGCCATATTCAATTAAAATTGAATCAAACCATGCCACTCACTCAGACAAACTATCGTGCTGAGGCAAAAAAACGTTATTTACTCACTATTATCGTGTCTATGGCTTCGGTGGAAAGCATTGGTGTGTTTGGGTTTTTGTTATTTATGTTTGGTGATGGTGTTAATAATTTGATTATTTTCACAGTTTTATCAGCCTTAGGAATGTTTTTATATCGCCCTAAGTTAGATGAATATAGCCACATTGTTGAGCTACTGGCTGCCAAAACGTATGAATAAATTATTAGCGGATGCGGATATTTGCGTTAAATGTGGCTTATGTTTGCCGACTTGCCCTACTTACCTTAAAACTGAAAATGAAAACGAATCACCGCGTGGACGCATTGCCTTAATTCAAGCGTGGGCAGGTGGGCATCTGGAGGATTCCAAAGCGGTGCGTACTCATGTTGATAATTGCTTGTTATGCCGTGAATGTGAGCGCGTTTGTCCTGCGGTTGTACCGTATAGTCAGTTGGTTGATAATTTTCGTAGTCAATTTTTTGCAGACAAAAAATCGTCTGTTGCGGCTAGTTTATTGAAAGAAGTCGCACAGCACAAAACTGCACAACGACTCACGCAAATCAGCTTAAAATTGTATCAAACCACGCCCTTACAAAAAATAGCTCGTTCGTTGAAATTACCAAAATTAGTCGGTCTTGATAAAGTGGAGCGGTTATTAAGCCATTATTATGAACCGACCGAATTGGCAGACTATTACCCCACAACCGCAGAATGCAAAGGCACGGTAGGATTATTTATTGGCTGTATGGGGGCGTTGCTGGATTTTGCTACTATCGAGGCGGCAATTAAGGTATTAACGGCGGTTGGTTTTAATGTTGCTATTCCCACTCAGCAAACTTGTTGCGGTGCATTGGCTTTGCATAATGGCGATAGCGCGAGTGTGGAAAAATCAGCTAGTATCAACAGCGAGGCATTTGGCAATCAGCCGTTAACCGCGATTGTCACTATCGCTAGTGGTTGTGGTGGACAGTTACAAGCGTATTCACAAACGGAATTTGCCGATAAGGTGATGGATATTAGTCAATTCTTAATGCAGGCCGATTGCCATTTATCCGAAAAATTGAAGCCGTTAGCGGCAAGTGTTTGTTTGCACACTCCGTGTTCGTTAAAAAATGTGATGCGAGCAGAACAAGGCGCGTTGCAATTATTACAACAAATTCCTGAATTAAAAGTCACCAAACTACCTAAAGCGATTGTTTGTTGTGGTTCAGCAGGAAGTTATATGTTGGAACACGCAGCAATGGCAGAATCGATATTAGCCGATTTGTTGGATGCAGCCGCAACAACTCAGGCGAATTATTTGATTAGCTCAAATATAGGTTGTGTGCTGCATATTGGCGCAGGTTTACAAGAACGGGGAATAACGATGGAAGTATTACATCCTGTGGTTTTGATTGCGCGACAACTCAAACAATAAAGGAGAGCTGTTAGGTTTTAAAAACCTAACAGCTTTATTGCATTCGACTTAACTTACTGAGGATCAGCCACTTTTATTTTTTTACGACGAAAATTACGCCCATAAAAAATCTCCATCACTTCCCTGCGCAGTTTCTTTTCAATTTCCGATTTTTGCTCACCAGATAAATTACTTTCTTTTTCAAACAAATAATTTTCTAATTCCGTTTCTTTGAGCATCATTTTGGTGTGAAAAATATTTTCCTGATACACATTCACATCAATCATTTGATAACTGGCTTGCGTGTCTTTGGCAATATACTCTTGAATAGAGGTAATATTGTGGTCGATATAATGTTTTTTGCCTGATATATCACGGGTAAAACCACGCACGCGATAATCCATAGTGACTACATCCGATTCAAAACTATGAATCAAATAATTCAAGGCTTTTAAGGGCGAAATACGACCACAGGTTGACACATCAATATCGGCACGAAAGGTACTAATACCACTATCAGGATGGCTTTCAGGATAAGTGTGGACGGTAATATGACTTTTATCCAAATGCGCTAATATCGTTTCAGGCAACGGGCCAGGTGATTGGCTATTCATACTCGGTGGTGGCTGTGAATCGCCTTCGGAAATCAGCATGGTCACACTCGCACCTTGCGGATCATAATCCTGACGAGCAATATTCAGCACTTGTGCGCCAATAATGTCAGCCACATTTTTAAGAATTTGCGTGAGTTTATCTGAATTGTAGGCCTCATCGATATACTCAATATAAGCCTGCTGTTGCTCTGCGGGTGCATAACAAATATCGTAAATATTGAAACTGAGCGACTTTGTTAAATTATTAAAGCCGTGTAATTGCAATTTATTCAATTTATTCAATGTGGTTAAACCTCAATAACTTCAAAATCATGGGTAATTTCTACCCCTGCTTTTCCTAACATAATGGATGCAGAACAATATTTTTCTGCCGACAATTTTACAGCGCGTTCTACCGCAGCCACTTTCAACTCATGACCTGTTACCACAAAATGCAGGTGGATTTTACTAAATACACTAGGCACTTCATCTACGCGCTCTGCGGTAATTTCTGTGACGCAATTTACGATAATATTTCTACCTTTTTGTAAAATCTGCACCACATCAAACGATGAGCAGCCACCTAGACCTATTAAAATCATTTCCATCGGACGCGCTCCGATGTTACGACCACCATGATCTGCTGCGCCATCCATAACCACCGCATGACCACTGCCTGTTTCACCAACAAACATCACACCATCGACCCATTTGACTGTTGCTCGCATTTTCTTTTCTCCAGATAAAAATGATCCGCATGGTAGCACACAATAGCTATTGCTAGAATGGCATTATTGATTTTTAACGCTTAATTATTACAAATTTAAAGTACTTATATGACAATAAAGTGAATTTTCACATTTGTTAGCGTTGACACCAGCTAAAGCAGGGGGATTCCATCGCTGAAAATCATGGATGATTTTTAGTCCGCGATAGCCGTAGCAGACGGGCGTTTTTTCGTAGCGAACGCGTAGAGAAAAATGCAAGTCCTCGCGACACTGCGTAAAGTCATTTTGGTAGGGAGGTTATGTAGCGGCTGTGTGCGGAATAAGTGACTGGACAGAGGATGAATCGGAGCAGCCGAAGGCATTAAAATGGTTCACTCTACTGCAACTATTAGTAAGTGTTAGCTTTTGTCAACGCTTGATTTACTATGCGCTAACCTTTCGGACTATATGCGGATATTAGCCCACAGCACGAGCAAGTTTGGGTAGTGTAGCTTTCGTTGACTTCTATAAACACGCCTTGCGTCGCTATCGACTTATAGTCAATCTGTGTTTTCAACATAAACCAGCCTGCATCCAAAACGGATTTAGCCATCTTAGTTTTTGCTAGTTTCTGACTGCTAACGTTGCCAATGATGATTAAACTGTTTTCTTTGGTAATTTTGTGAGTGAATTGATGGATTGCGTCCTTGCGGGTGTTCTTTATCTTGGCATGAATAGCTTTAACGCGCTTTGACTAAGGTTAGCGAAACCTATCGCATAACTGATTAATTATTAACGCTAACCAATAATACTAAAATTTAACGCATCGACAAAAATATAGTTACCGTAAAATCAATAGGTTACGATGAGATTTTGACTGGTATTTTTCATCTAACTAATTGTTTTAAAAGTATATTTTATCTGTCAATGCGTAGCGTCATGCTAACTTCTCTAAAACTTACAGTTCATTGCCAATGAATTCTAGTGTTACGGTATCGCATACCAAAAACTAACGAATTAATATCGAGTGTGTGTTTTCGCCACCGAAAAATGTTTATCCAGCACTGTTGACACTTCTGAATAGCCAATGATTCTGTTGCTGTTTTTTAGAATATGATCGGCCAGAGCATTGATTGCGTACCAATGCGAATAATCATTGATAAAATCAAAGGCGAACAAAAATAGTTCAGCAAGTTTCTCCTCCTGTTGCTGTTTATCGGCAATAAAGCACTGAAGATAGTCATTGACAGCATCCAAATCGTCTGTGCCGCCATAATTGTGTAATGCACTCAGCGGTAGTAAAAGCGGGCTAATCAGTTCATTATCTTGACGAGCAAC
Source organism: Methylococcales bacterium (assembly GCA_037133675.1). Lineage (GTDB taxonomy): Bacteria > Pseudomonadota > Gammaproteobacteria > Methylococcales > Methylomonadaceae > UBA4132. Next base: position 39,166 of record JBAXNR010000023.1, on the reverse strand, counting down.
ATAATGGGCTTCCGCCAACGACCCCGCCAATAAATTGATAATATCTGCTTCAAAAGCTTGTTGATAGACGTGTCGTTGTGTCGTAGAACAATGGCTGTTGGCTTGTTCAAGAGACGCAGGCAGGGTATGAATCAAACGCCCACCTTCTATTTTGGCTATGCAGTCATCATGATTGTATGAACAATCTTTAACTATAATCTGAAAAAAAATGGGCGGGAGCTGCTTTTGTTTATTGCCAAAATAAACTGCCGCAGCGTGTCCCGATTCATGAATAGCTGTTTTTTTATTGAGACCAATATAATCGACCGATTCAAGGTCGTTGAGTGTATGTTTGCGTTTCATGGCTACCTCAGCATTAAAAAGTGCAAATCAGCAATTACCTGTCTGCATTTAAAAAAAATAATTAGGAACAGCCTAAGCTGTCAGAGGCGAGTGGAAACACCCCGCCCTCATACTGTCATTCTCACTTGAAAAAGTAAAAAAAACAACGATTCTGAATGGGGTATTTTTGGGTATAAAATGGATACTAAAAATACCCAATGGTATTGTTTTTGGCGAAAAAAACGGGATAATTTACGGTTTTTTACACAAATTGGTAATAATTCAAACAGTAGTGGGTTAAATCTGTTACAGCGATATTAATAACTGCCAGTCCTTTAAAGGACTGGCAGTCATGTCCAGAAGTAAAAACAACAGATTTAACCCTCCTCAAAATCAAATTTTACGCCGTTCTTGAAACTGTAAGGTCAAGCTGTAGATTACGGGAAACACCAGTAAGCTTAATATTAATACTGTGAGCATTCCGCCTAGTGCGGGGGCAGCAACCCGTTGAGTAACATCCGCGCCTGTGCCTGTTGCCCACATAATCGGGATTAAGCCGACGATATTTGCCAATGCGGTAATTGCCACAGGTCGCACTCGCATGGAAGTAGCATTTTCAGTGGCGGTTTTAATTTCGGCGGCGGTTAAGGGAGCTTGTTTTAACTCGCGTAATTTTTCGATTTCAATATCGATAAAACTTAATACCATCACACCTGTTTCAGCGGCAGTGCCAGCAAGCGCGATCAGTCCGACATACACCGCAACTGATAAATCATAGCCCAGCCAATAGACAAACCAGATGCCGCCAATCAAGCTGAAAGGGATGGTTAGCATCACGATAACGGGTTCGATAATATTGCGAAAAGCGGTGTACAACAGAATGAAAATAAGCAATAGCGTAATCGGTACAACAATGCGTAGCCGTTCTGCGGCGCGTTCCATGTATTCAAATTGTCCAGACCAAGTGATGGTATAACCTGCGGGGGTGGTGACACGTTCTGCCAAGGTTTTTTTTGCCAGTGCAACATAGCCGCCTATATCAGAGCTTTTGATGTCGATATAAATCCACGCATTGGGGCGGGCATCTTCGGTTTTAATCACGTCCGTGCCGCGTCTAAAATTGATGTCTGCGACTGAAGTCAACGGAATTTGACTACCCATAGGCGTGGGAATCAGCACACGGCGCAAGGCTTCTGGATTATCACGCATATCACGCGGATAGCGTAAATTGACAGGATAACGCTCTAGCCCTTCCACGGTTTCGGTGATATTCATGCCACCAATCGCGCTTTGAATCACGTCCTGCACATCGCCTATGGTTAAACCGTAACGCGCAGCGGCTTCGCGGTTAATATCAAAATCTAAAAAATAACCGCCAACCGCTCTATCACCATAAGCTGATAAGGTTTCTGGCAAGGTTTTCATCGCTTGTTCAATTTGCAGGGATAAAGATTGCAACACGTTTAAATCTGCCCCTGATACTTTGATACCAACAGGGGTTTTAATGCCTGTCGATAACATATCGATGCGGGTTTTAATCGGCATCGTCCACGCATTAGCGATACCTGGAAAATGAATCGCTTTGTCCATTTCTGCCATTAATTGCCGTGTGGATTTAGTCGGATCAGCCCATTGTGCTTGTGACTTGAGTTGAATCGTAGTTTCCACCATCATCAACGGCGCGGCATCGGTGGCGGTTTCTGCGCGTCCGACTTTACCAAATACTTGTTCTACTTCGGGGAAGGTTTTTAATATTCTGTCCGTTTGTTGCAACACTTCTTTAGCTTTGGTGATACTGACACCAGGGAACAGGGTCGGCATATATAAAATATCACCTTCATCCAACGGCGGCATAAATTCACTGCCGATTTTTGATAACGGATACAAGGTAGATGCCATCAATAACACAGCCAGAATGATGGTAATACCTCGCCAACGCATTGCCAATTTTAAAACGGGTGCGTGAAGAAAATGCAGTACACGATTCGCTGGGTTTTTATGTTCTGGAATGATATTACCGCGAATAAAATAACCCATTAACACAGGCACTAGCGTAATCGTTAAGATTGCCGCTGCTGCCATTGAATAGGTTTTGGTGTATGCCAGCGGACTAAATAACCGTCCTTCTTGCGCCTGCATGGTAATAATGGGCAGGAAGGAAACGGTGATAACTAATAACGATGAAAATAATCCAGAACCAACTTCACGCGCTGCATTGCCTATCGCTTGCCAGCGTTCGCTTGAAGACAGTTTGGCTTGTTTTTTTTCAGTGGCTGAATCGATGTGTTTATGAGCATTTTCCACCATCACCACCGCACCATCGACCATATCGCCAATCGCAAGCGCGATACCGCCTAACGACATGATATTGGCATTCATGCCTTGCCATTTCATCACGATGAACGCCATTAAAATACCCAATGGTAGGGTAATCACAATGACTAACGATGAACGTAAATGCAGTAAAAATAACCCGACTAACGCACAGACGATGATTAACTCCTGAGTCAATGCAACATTCAGCGTATCGACTGCGCGTTCAATTAAATTGCCGCGATCATAAACTGTGACAATCTCCACGCCTTCGGGTAGTCCTTTTTTTAATTCCGCCAATTTATCACGCACATCTTTGATAGTTGCTAAGGCATTTTCACCAAAACGCATGATAACCACGCCACCTGCCACTTCACCTTCACCGTTTAATTCAGTCACACCGCGCCGCAACTCAGGACCGATTTGAATATGAGCGACATCCTGTAACCGTATCGGTGTGCCATTGGCATCAACACCGACAGGGATAGTTTTAATATCCTCGATTGATTTGATGTAACCTAAACCTCGCACCATGTATTCAGTTTCGCCCATTTCAAACAAGCGACCACCGACATCATTATTGGAGCGTTTAATCGCTTCAATCACTTTGGACAAAGGAATTTCGTAGGCTTGCAGGGCATTAGGATCAACTTCAACTTGATATTGTTTGACGTAACCCCCAACCGAAGCGACTTCTGATACACCCGAGACAGTTTGCAACGGATAACGCAAATACCAGTCTTGCAAGGAACGCAATTGCGCTAAATCATGCTTGCCCGTTTTATCCACCAGCGCGTATTCATAAATCCAACCAACGCCTGTTGCATCAGGACCTAACGTGGGCGAGACACCTTGCGGCAAACGATTTTTGACATAATTGAGGTATTCCAACACCCGTGATCTTGCCCAATACATATCCGTGCCATCTTCAAAAATGACATACACAAAAGACAAGCCAAAGAAAGAATAACCGCGTACTACTTTGGCATGAGGTACAGCCAACATTGCGGTGGTCAAAGGATAAGTGACCTGATTTTCCACGACTTGCGGGGATTGGTCGGCATAATCGGTAAAAATAATGACCTGCACATCCGATAAGTCAGGAATAGCATCAATCGGCATATTCTTAAATGACCAAGCCCCTGCTAATGCCAGAATAAACGCACCCAGCAACACCATGAAGCGGTCTTTTAGCGAACAGTTGATGATGAAATCAGTCATGTTGATGCACCTGTTACATTTATACAGTTCCCACAATTGAAATCATTGGGAGTCATTGTGGAAGTTATTCATTTGCTTGCATTAAAATTCCATTATGCTTTAGAGTTCAAAGTCGCATTGATTTAGGTAATTTAAGATTCTTTTTCATTTCATTTAATACCCCAGAAAAATCACCATTAAATATTCCTTCAATCACATCACTAGAACCAATTATCATGCGATAAACGGGATTAGCGACAATATCATCTTTGTCAAAGTCCTTACGATTGCTGATATTCGTGACAATAACGTCCTTCATTTTTTTCAGTGTCTGTAATTGCTTGTCGTTAAAATTATTTTGCGTTTGTATAAACGCTTGAAAGCCCTGTTCAATACGTTGTTCTGGCGTGGGTATCGGCTTAATATTAGAACCATGTAGGAAAAATTCCCAATTAGAGCCGTCGGGGTAATCGTAAATCTTTTGTAATTGCCCTTCATTCAAAAAAATATTAGGTTTTCTTAACCAATCTTCGATAATATCTAATTCGTTTTCATCGGGTTGATAATTCGGATTATCTTTGGCTTTTTCCTGAATGTGTTTAATATCTTCATTCGCTGGATTCATAGCTGATTGTTCAAATATTTTTCGCGCTTCTTCAATGGGAATATTATCTTTAATACTGATTTCATCGCCATGAATATATACCCGCTCTATTTTGGCAGACGGGTCTGCATTATCAATAATAAAATATTCGCCTTTAGGTGTGCCGACACCACCACCTTTTGTTTTTTCATTCGCTACAACTACTTTTTCATTCGGCTTAGTCGTGCCTTTACGATTGTCATCCATACGACTGCATAAACCGACAAAATCCAATATTTGAAAACTAAATTTTCCTGTTTTTGGATCAAGCCGTGAACCACGTCCAATCATTTGAATATATTTACCCACTGATTGCGTTAAAGCGGCAAAATTAATATATCGCACACAAGGAATATCCACACCTGTAGACATAATATCGACAGAAGCGGTGATATAGGGTTTTTCATAAGGCTTTTTAAATTTATTTTTCAAAAACCGATTTAATTCATTATTATCAGAAATAATCGGTTCTGCATACCGTGGGCTAGTTGAACCATCATCATTAAATACTTTATTTAACGCATTGCAGAGTAAATAACAATGCGCCTGACTCACACCGAATATAATCATCTTTTCGCCATAACTGGAATTTTTGCGAATTTCCTCCGCAATACGGTCACAGCGTTCTTCTGATAAATATTTACGCTCTAACTGCTCTAGTTTTAGCTTTTTTTCTTTGGGTAAATCAATACGCTTGCGGGTTTCTGGGTCAAGCACATATTCAATGGGAATACCTTCTGCTTGTGCCTCACGCGTTAAATGCGTCAAAATTTCCTGCACGTTATATTCTGCTAAAAAGCCTTCTTCAATACCACGTTGCAAATCAAATGTATAAGTGGCTTCTTGGGTTTCGCAACCGAATAATTTATAAGTATCGCGAATAGCTAAATCTTCGGGCGAAACCTCACTGTCTTTTTTAGCGACGGCTATTTTAGGCGTTGCCGTTAAACCAATACGCGGACACAGAAAATGATCAAAAATGAGTTTGCGACTAACGGATATGGAACGGTGGCATTCATCGACAATTATTAAATCATAAAACTGATTAGGCATTTCCTGAAAAATGCGTTCCAGCGTGTCAATGACAACCACATGAATTGAGGTGTGTTTATGCTGTTTGTAATTACCCGACCGAAGCCGTGTTGAGGTGTATTCTTTGCTAATCAGCGCAAAACCGTCATCAATCGCCTGTTCAGCAAGCAACACCCTATCGACCACAAACAGAATTTTTCTGGCTAAACCGTGTGCTAATAAGGCTTTTGTTAATGCCACCATCGTTCTGGTTTTACCCAAACCCGTTGCCATGTGTACCAGCATTTTGGTTTCGCCCTGTTTGTAGCGGTCAATCAGGATTTCAATACAGTCCGTTTGATAATAACGGGTTTTACCGATGACAGCATCATAACCACCCGCCAATAATGAATCGATAACAATGGGCTTTTCTTGGGTGGCGGCGCGGTGCTGTTTTTTCTTAAGCTGCATTTGTTCCAGCGTTAAGAATTCATTACAGCGTTTAAATTCGCCAGCGTCTAATCCACGCCACGCCATATCGTAAAATAAAATTCGCTCTTTAGAGCAGGCATATAAAAAGCGCGGCTTTAATATTTGTGCATACAATAAACGTAATTTAGCTATCGCTTTCTTTTCGTTTTTTTGCTCCAGTTTATTTTCAATAACGGCAATAACTTCGCCGTTTAAATCTTGTAGCACTAAATCGGGTTTAATGGATTGACAGTTATATTCTTGTTGCTGGGCTTCGCTCAATTTATATTCTGGTTGATATAACAAAGTATCGCCCAGTTTCCAGCCAATCGCTTCCAGTGCTTTTATTACAGGAATATCTACGCTTTGTGCTTCGTTGTCATTAATCGCCATAATGGATTATTCCAATAAAGATAATTGCGTTTGCCATGCGGTTAATATGTCTTCCATAAACAAATAATTTTTTTTCACAATAATAGCTGCCACAATATCATCATTTATTTCTAAATAGTCATGGACTAAGACATTCCGAAAGCCGACTATTTTTAATAGTTGTTTGTGCTGTTGCACTGTCAAATCATTTCTATTTTTTAATTCGTCTAAGGCTTCGCGTGATTGGCTGACTGATAGCTTATATTTTTGCTGAACTAAATACCGCGCTATGCTAATAAACGATTCAATAAATATCTGTAAAACCCGTTGTATGGCAAATAAATCATGCCGTGTCCATTGGTTTGGGTCTTGTTGACTATATTGATTCAGCATTTCCAGCATATCACGCTGATGTTTTAATAAGGCTTGTTCATAAGCAATATCTCTCATAATCTTTTTCCCATTTTGATAAAATACTATTTTCGACCTTTTTAATATGCGGCACATTACGGTCAAACCATTTTATACCGTGATTTAAAATAGCCATTTGTAGATAAATCGGGGCGATTTCTAAATCCACAATACTGATTTTATTATAGCTTTTCAATTCCTGTTCTATGGCGGCTTCTAATAACTGAGGACGGACTAAACGTTCTGTTTTTTCATTTTCATAATGGCTAAAAATCACGGCAATATCCCAATCGCTATTTTCACGTTGCGTTTGTTTAGCGCGTGAGCCGTATAAATAAATGGCATCCACCAACGCATTGGCATGAATCGCATTAATGATTTTTTCAGCCGTTATTATTATAGTTTGTTGCTTTAATTGCGCTGTAAAAGGATTTTTTCGGCTTTTCATTTTCGTTAAGTCATATTCTTTTTTCATAATTAATCAATAATTGGCATATCGACTTCATAAAGCGTTCCAGAGGCATACTTATGTAAAATACTGGTGATGAATATTTGATATGGTATGCCTTGCTGTAAAGCGGCTTTTTGAATAGCCGTTAAATCGCTTTCAGATAGTTTTATATTAACGCGCTTGTTTTGTTGGCAGGATTGTTTGGCTGCGGTTTCAATAAACTGTTTGCGCTCAGGTGTCATAATGGATTGAAACTCGCTCGATTCAAAAGCTTCTAATAGCTCTTGTTCTTCTTGATCTAGGGTAATCGTGTTCATGATTTTGCTCCAAGATAATGTTTAGTGGCTTTTCGACTGGGAATAATAGTTTTAAGAAAAATATTTGTTTCTGATTCTACATAAGGGACTAAATAAACGTAGTCATCAATATTAACGACAAATAGCCGTTGATGGGCGTAATTATCAGTATTTGGATGCACTACGTCATCTAGCAAACCGCCTGTTTGCAAACTGAAAATAACCGTTTCAAAAGAGATGCCGCGCTCTTCAATGAGCTTGCGGTTTTTCTCAGGATTCCAGTAAATGGGTTTTGTGGTCATGTTAAATTAACTGCTTTCCCAGATTGCGTTGATGAGTTTCTCTCGTTCCCACGCGCCGCGTTGGAATGCAGTAACGGCGTGCCACGCCGTACATTTCTCCCATACAAAATGCCAGAACAAGATGGCTATAGCATTCATGTTATCTGTGCTGTACGTTGTTGTTCAACGCGGCGCGTTGAAACTGCATTCCCACGCAGCGCGTGGGAACGAGAAAATTAACTGCTTGCCCAGATTGCGTTGATGAGTTTGGTTATTTTTTCTTGGGCTTCGGTTTTCATTTTGCGGATTTGAGCCAAGGTTTTCATTTCAGCATCAAGTTTCTCTACAATCGAATTTTGAGTAGGAAGGTCGGGTAAAGGAATCGCCAGTTCTTTAAAAGAGGTGGAACTAATATTATATGTTCCACCGCCAGCTTGCGGTTTAATAAGCGTCCTACCACTTTGACTTGATAAAAAATACATCACAAATTTTGGATTGGCTAACTCTAAGTTAAATCTAAATTTAATGAGATATGAAGCGTAAACAAAATCAAGTGAATTATCCTCCCATACGGCACATTTACCCACTAAATCAGGATTTCCATTTGACCTTACAATTAAAAAATCACCTTTTTTGAGGCGAAGTTTTTCATAATCCTTTTCTGAAAGTACGACACGCTTTATATCAGATAAATCAAAACCACAAACTTTAATATTACCCAGCCTTAAAACATTATAACCATCCGTACCATAATCGGATTTTTCTGATGTTCCATATAAACTGTCAATCAATAAATCATCAATTAAACGTGGGTTAAATTTTTTTTCAAATTCATCAAAATAATCTAAGTTCCAATTTTGTAATATTTTATCCACGCCATCAATAATTGCTTGCTGCCGTTCAATTTTCTCAAATATTTGCTGTTGTACTTCGATAGGTGGCAACGATATTTCCCAATCTTGCAAAAACTCAAATTCAAAATTCATTCTTACGCCACCATTGGCTTTTGAATTGACATAAGCAAGAAAATGGTCTGTTTTTAAAAGTGCCAATAAAAAAACAGGGTGTAACTTTGTTTCATCGGTACTAAATACGGAATAAGCACCGCTAATAATTTGATTATCATAATCGAATTGATTCAACCCAATTGAACCTACATTAATTCGGTACGGGTTATAACAAAACTGATTCTTTTCAACAAAATAATAACTTTGGTTAGTTTCTTCTGGCTTAAGAGTTTCATTAATAAAAACACCTATTTCATTTGAAACGCCCAACACTTTATAATTTATATCCGCTTGGTTCTTCGGTTTCACCTTTTGAGTATTAAGCCGTAAATAATCCTTTAATCTCACCAGTGGATATTTCGCCCCACTTTTAAATACCCCATCCAAACACATTAACTCCGAATAGTGCGCTAATTCTTCGGGTGCAATCGCCGCTACATATTCGCGCACAATATCCGCCTCAATCGCATTTTTCGGATCAAACTGGGCAATGTGTTGAAGTGCGTCTGTTAATGGGCTGTCTAATAATGCCGCATAACGCTGGTCGAGTGAATGCCCGTTACTGTCAGGTTGATGATGCTGTACTAATTCATCCCACGCCTGTAACTGATTATCTGCCAAGCTGCTGCGATAGTTGGACGAATTAAAGGAATAGCTGTGGGCTTTATCAATCGCCTGAGCAATTTCAATTTGAATTTTATTTTCCCACGTCTGTTCAAATTGGGCGATTTCGGCTGAATACAGGGCTTCGGTAAACACTTCGGTTTTACTGTTTGGCTTGGCAGTTTTCGCCGAGTTGAGTTTTTTATCCAAACGAATGACTAATTTTTCTCGCGCTTCTTCTTGCTTAAGCGTTAGTTTTTCACGGACTTCGGTGCGGATTTTGGCTTTTATGCGCGGGTCAACCACGTTTAACCAATCCACCGACAAGCTGAATGAGCGGCGGGTTTCGGGGGGGGGGTTGCCGTGTTTAACGTAGTCATGATACAAGCTTAAGGCTTCTACTAACTGGCAATCGGCTATTACGGCGCGGTTTGTGCCTTTGCTGTAACCGTCATTGTCGATGTTGTAAAACCAAACCTGCTCGGTGGGTGTGCCTTTGGAAAATAGTAATATTGAGGTTTTCGGGCCTTGTCCTGTTTTGCTGACAAATACGCCTTGTGGTAAACCAATCACGGCTTGCAAGTTGTTTTCTTGCAATAGCATTTTACGCAAGGCTTTCGCGCTGCCTTGTTCCCACGTTAAAAAACCTTCCGAAACCACCACCGCACAACGTCCACCGACTGCTAAATAATCCAGCATCATTTTGACGAATAAAATGGTGGTTTCGCTTTCTTTGGCATAATCTTCCCACACATTGGCGTAGGCGGTTTTATCACGTTCTGCACCGAAAGGCGGATTAGCCAATATCAAGGTTTTGGACTCATGATGTTCTGCATTGAACAAATGTAGCGAGTCACCTTGTTTTAAGTTGGCAGGGTTTAGATGGCGAACGTAAAAATTAACTGCTGCCATTTTGCGTATCATGCCCAAGTATTCAATACCATAAATGCCTGAACGGTAAAAATGGTGGGTTTGCTGTTCGGTAGGCATGGGATAAGGATTATCCGCCAACTGTTTTTTAAACCACGCTTGCAATTCGGGGTGAGATTTTCGACTGGGAAACAATGGTTCTTCATCGTCTTGTCGATAAGGGGCTTGTATGCGTTCCAGCACATATTCATAGGCATTGAATAAAAATCCACCTGTGCCGCAAGCGGGATCAATGAGTGTGTCATCAATGGTGGGTTCTACCAATCCCACCATAAAATGCCGAATATGGTCTGGGGTGCGAAAAAGCCCAATGTCTTTTGTGCCACCTGTTTCTGATAATGCCGATTCAATCGCATCACCTAGCAAGTCACTGTTTAATAAACAGGCTTCGTCCAGTTGTTCAATTAAGCCGATGATGTCATGCAGGTTGCCGCTTTGGACATTATTGGTAAAGTTGGAATTAGCGAAAACTTCTTGTATTAATACCAGTTGGTCGATAACGCTGTCATTGAGATTTTTAGCCAGTACGCTTCTGGCGTGTTTGAGAATTTCCGCATAAAACGGGAAAAAATCTTTGTTGAGTGTGGGTAGGATTTGTTCACTGCCCAAGGTCAATAAATGGCTGAATAATTTATCTTGGTGGGCATTTTCTTCATTAAACAAAACTCTGAGTTCGATAAATTCCTTTTCACGCTTGAGTTTGACTTCAAACATTCGCAATAACAGTAGCTCAAGGATATATTCCACGCGCTGCACGGGCGTTCCTGCGGGTCTGAGTTTGTTATGCAGGGCTTTTAAAATGTTGTTGGTTTGATTGTCGGCGTAATGTACGGTTGAGCGTCCCATGTGCTTTGCTTAATCCTATTGTTATCGTTATTTTGTGTTTCCAGTATGGCAACACTGTATTTAGTTTTGTGTTACTTGTCTATTAACACTTTTAACCAGCCTTATCGTGTGCGTCTGCATTGACAGATAAATGTGGTGGTCAGAAAAGAATTACCCACCCTTATCTAATCATGTGAATGTTCTCCTTTAACTGCTTGTGGCTCAATCATTTTTTCAGTCGCCTCACGCAGTTTCGATTCAGAGTCAATCAAGAATTGTGCTGATGTAACTACTTCTTCACCTGCTTTCAATCCTTTAAGCACGGTGACATTGCCATCTGATGATAAGCCAGTGGTAATTTCACGCGGTTCAAACTTACCCGCGCCTTGCACTACAAATACCTGATTTTTTGTGCCTGAACGCACCACCGCTTCGACAGGAATCACCACAGCATTCACTTGTTTATCGGCATAAATTATTACATCGGCAAACATATCTGGTTTTAATAAGCGTTCGGCATTATCAAACACCAGACGAACTTTAATAGTGCGGGTTTTGGCTTCGGCATAGGGATAAATAAACGCGAGTCGCCCTTTAAATACCCGATCTGGCACACCATCCAAGCGCATTTCTACTGCGTCGTCCTCTTTTACCCACGGTAATTCATGTTCATAAATATCAGCATAAACCCACACAGTAGCTAAATCGGCAATCATATAAAGTTCGGTTTCTGGCGTGACATATTGCCCTTCACGCGCTCCGATATTAATCACAATGCCATTCGTTGGGCTATGAATATGCAGACTTTTTTTAATGCTATGGCTATTAGTCAGTTCATGCAGTTGATGTTCTGGCACATCCAACAGTTTTAGACGTTCGAGCGAACTTTCAGCTAGGTCTTTTGCACCACGGCGGATTTCTTCAATAGGACTCTTAGCTAAAATTTTCTGATTGTCTAATGCCAAAATATATTCTTGCTGACTGGCAACCAGTTGGGGTGAATAAATGCTCAAAAGCTCTTGATGACTGCCAACTTTTTCGCCCGTTTTGTCCACGTTCAAGGTTTCAATCCAGCCTTCGGTTTTGGGATGTAAACGGGTGATATGTTCTTCATCGTAGGCAATTCGCCCTACCGCATGAACGATATGAGAAAGTTGGCTGTTTTTTGCCAGCGTGGTACGAACGCCGATATTTTGAATAGTCACGGCATCGATTTTAACGCTGCCCGCTGTTTCAGTCTGGGTTTTGTCATCTGCATAGACAGGCACATAATCCATACCCATATTATCTTTTGCAGGGACAGGTGAGGTGACGGCTGGATTCATCGGATTGCGATAAAAAAGAATTTTCGGTTTTTCAACTTCCTCATAGACTGGCACATAGTCCATGCCCATATTGTCTTTTTTGGGTATATGCGATGTAACTTCTGGATTCATTGGGTTACGATAAAACAAGGGTTTCTTAGGTTCTGTTGAAACCGTAACAGCGGGTGTATTGTGTTGCGATTCCATTTTAGACATTGCTAACCAATAACCACCACCCGCGCCTAAACTCAGCATGAACACTGCCGTAATGATTATCGACTTATTCATAAATTTCTTCCTGCCCCACCGTGGCGGTGAGTTGCGCTAATGCCTGATTTGCCTCAGAAAATGCTTTCCAATACTGGATTTCGTATTCAAACAAGGTAATCTGACTGCGAACTAAATTCAGAAAATCGACTTTATTGACCTGATAGCCTGCCAGCATGGAAGCAACGGTTTGTCTGGCCTGCGGTACGATGCCTGTGTCATACAACACGAATTGTTCTTTGGCACGTTGATAATCGGTATAGGCTTGCGTGATTTGTGAACGCACTTTATTCCATTCATCCTGCAAGGCGTATTTTTGCTGCATTAATTCACTGGCACGTTGATCGACTGCTTTCGCCTGTTTTTGGGCGGCAAAAATCGGTACATTCATGCTTAAACTCATGCTTAATAAATCTGAGCGGCGATTCCCATCTGGGGTGTTAGCGCGTGCGCCATAACCTGCATCGACAGTAAAATCTGGCAGATAATCCTTTTTTGCCAGTTCCAAGCGTGATTCAGCCGCATGAATGGTTTGACGATTGCTATCGAGAACGGCGCGTGAAGTTTCAGCCATTGAATAAAGCTGTTTTTCCTGTTTGATATTAGGTACAGACAAAGCAACGGTTTCTGGTAATTTCAACTCACTATCAGCGGATTTATTGAGCAGTGCATCCAAGCTGGCAATCGCATTACGGCGTGAGCCTTTTAACATCAGTTGTTGATCCAATAATTTGGATAATTCCAATTGTGCAAGCAAGACATCCTGTTGTAATCCAACACCAACTTCATATTTAGTTCTGGCAATTTCAACAAACTGTTGCAGCAAAGTGTGATTGCTTTCGACTAATGCCAGTGCATGATCCAAATAAAAAATTAACCACCAAGTGCTTTTAACTTCACTCAATAAGCGTTGGCGCACTTCGGTAATATTGGCAGAAGCCGCTTCTGCTTCAAACTGTGCCGCCTGTTCGCGTAAAGCCAGTTTTCCAGGAAAAGGAATCGCTTGTGAAACACTGACTCCTAATTGCGTCATATCTTCTTGGCGTGTGCTAAAAGAATTGACAGGCAAACTCATTGCATTAAAACTGATTTGCGGATCAGGTAATGTGCCTTCTTGTGAAGGAATCGCCGCCATTGCTTTGGCGCGTGCCTGCATTTGTGCGAGGTCTGGATTATCAGCAATAACCAGTTCGGTGGCGGCTTGTAGTGTTAAAGCGGTTGGCTGTGCAGTCACAGAAAAACTGTAGGCAAACAACAGCCCACACAAACCGACCACTCTTAAAAAAAGTGGGAATGACATAATAGCCTCTAAACATAGTTTTAAAATATCTAAGACCTGTCAGGTTTTTAAAACCTGACAGGTCTAGTGATTAGCATCAGCTAGAGGCTATAAATCGGCGGTTTTATTTCGGGCGCAACAACAAATGAACGGGGAAAGGTATTAGTTTTTTGACGATAGCGATAACTGCCATAAGCCAACGACAACAGTAGAAAAACAGTGCTGATGTCACCGTCACCACAGACAGAAAAACTACAGGCACTGCTGGTAGTACATAATAATTTGGCTTTATTGTGTTGATGACAGGCATCATGACCCACGTTGTCAATCGAATCAGTTAGCACAGTGCTATGCTCGGCAAGCACAGAACCAACCATACTCGAATAATGCGTAAACACCGAGATCATCGGCGTTATAAACATGATCAGTATTAACAGGAATAAAAACCGTCGGCTAGTCATTGGGCTATGAATTGAAAGTGACTGTTCGCTGCCTTGTTGCTTAAATAGCTTAGACAGCTTTAGGCTACTAGAAACCATTTTGAACAAAATGTCTAGTTTTTTACCAGCAATATGGTGATTTAAACTTATTTTTTGTCGTGTATAGCAAGAAATGTTATAAAATTGCCCGTTTTGAATTTAACTGCCGATTATCGGCAATCTACAGAGTGACTTTAAGTTATGCGATGTCCGTTTTGTGCGGCACAAGATACTCGAGTGCTGGATTCTCGATTAATCAATGAAGGCGATCAAGTGCGTAGGCGGCGTGAATGCAATGTTTGCAAAGAACGCTTTACGACTTTTGAAACCGTCGAACTCAATATGCCAACGGTGATTAAACGTAATGGCATCCGTGAACCTTTTGAAGAAAAAAAATTACGTTCAGGGATGTTAAAAGCCTTGGAAAAACGCCCTGTTGATAGCAATGATATTGAAGCCGCGCTTAATCGTATTAAAAAAGGCTTAATGGACAGAGGCGATAGAGAAATATCCACCCAAGAACTGGGTGAAAAAATCATGCAGGAGTTAAATACCTTAGACCACGTTGCTTATGTACGTTTTGCCTCGGTGTATCGCAGTTTTCAAGATGTCAGCGACTTTACTGACATGATTGAAGATTTACAAAAAAAATAATGACTGCTACACAAGATGCTTTTTATATGGCAAAAGCCATACAACTGGCAAAACGTGGGCGTTACACCACTGCCCCCAATCCTAATGTCGGCTGTGTGCTGGTAAAAAACGGGCAAATCATAGCCGAAGGCTGGCATAAAAAAGCAGGGCAAGGACACGCAGAAGTCGAAGCCTTAAGACAAGTCACTAATGCCCAAGGCGTGACTGCTTACGTCACCCTTGAACCCTGTAGTCATCATGGAAAAACCCCACCCTGTTGTGATGCGCTGATTAAAGCAGGTGTTAGCCGCGTGGTTGCTGCCATGACTGATCCCAATCCATTAGTGTCAGGTCAAGGGCTTGCCAAACTACAAGCCGCAGGTATTGAAGTGCTTTGTGGCGTATTAGCCGATGATGCCCACGCATTAAATCGCGGCTTTATTAAACGCATGATAGAAGGTCGTCCGTTTGTACGCAGTAAATTAGCTATGAGTCTCGATGGTCGTACCGCAATGGCATCAGGTGAAAGTCAATGGATTACCTCCGCTGAATCCAGAGCCGATGTACATAAATTACGCGCTGAAAGCTCGGCAATTTTAACAGGCATCGGTACCGTATTAGCCGATGATCCCTCTCTAACCGCCCGCGTGGATTTTGACGTACAACAACCGTTACGCATAGTATTAGACTCACAATTACAAATGCCAGTCACTGCAAAAATGGCAACATTGGCAGGACGTAGCATCATCTTGACTTGCTCAACCGATACCGATAAACAACAACGCTTACAGCAAGCGGGCTTTGAAGTTTATAGCTTACCCTCACAAAATACACGACTGGATTTATTTGAGGTCATGAAATTTTTAGCCCGCCATTGTCAAGTTAATGATTTATTAGTTGAAGCAGGCGCGATACTTAACGGCGCGTTACTCGAACACGGTTTGATTGATGAAACTATTATCTACATGGCAAGCTGTGTATTAGGCGATCAAGGGCGTGGCTTATTTCACCTACCCGCTTTACACACGATGGCGGATAAAAAAATGCTAAAACTGCGTGATGTTCGACAGGTTGGTGCAGATTTAAAATTGACTCTGACTGCACGTTGAAATGATAAAGGCATAACATCGATAAAATGCTGTGATTGGTAGCTCATCTCAAGCCTATGCAATGAGTCATCAACAATTTTGGAGCCTTTGATCTTCCTTCATCAAACTCTTGTTTGACTTCCAGTGTAGCAAGATGCAATTTTAAACTAATTTCATCACGCTCTGCTTTCAGCTTATCGAGTAAATGATCAAATTCTTCTTTTATTGACATAATAACCTTTGGTGCTAGTTAGCTCCATAAAAATAAATTAATGTGTTGTGATTAAAATATTTTTTTGTTTACAGCTATTAGAAGGGAATAGGAGTCAAAAAGCTTCAGCTTTTTACAAATCAGCAATAGCTAAAGCTATTGGACTCCATTAAAAACAATAGCTTAATGTTTTAGCTGCTTAATTAGGAAGCTAGGAATCTTCCTCCTTCAGGTGGGGGAGGATGTCAAAAGTCTTCCGTCTCTACTGAACCCAATAAACCCAAATGTTTAACATCAATTTCAATGACTAATTCACTGTCACCAAACTCATCTATTTTTTCGGATAAAATTTGTGCGTAAGCAGATAATTTTGCGCGAATATCACCTTGATTGGCTTGTAAGACACAGCGTTTTTTAACTTTAGAAGTGGAAAAAATCTCCGCCAGTACTGAATAAAGCAATTCAATACCCAACCCAGTTTCAGCCGATAACCAGATACGCACCGCATTCCCTGTATCATCTCGATCAATGTGTGGTTGAACATCGTCCAACAAATCAATTTTATTGAAAATTTCTAAGCGTCTAATTTTATCCGCACCGATTTCTTCCAGCACTAAATGAACTTGGCGCATAATTTCATCACGGTCTTCGCTATGAGCATCAACAACGTGTAGCAATAACTCTGCTTCACTGGCTTCTTGAAGCGTTGATTTGAATGCGGCGACTAATTCATGGGGTAAATGGCGAATAAAACCCACGGTATCGGCTAAGACTACTTGACTATTATTTGGCAATGAACAACTGCGTAACGTTGGGTCTAAGGTCGCAAATAACTGATCCGCTACATAAATATCCGCGCCTGTTAGTGTATTAAACAAGGTCGATTTACCAGCGTTGGTATAACCGACTAAAGAAACGGTAGGTACGTCAGCTTTTTTGCGCTGGCTACGTCCTTGATGGCGTTGTTTATCGACTTTATCCAGACGTTGTTGAATTTGTTTGATGCGCACAGCTAATAAGCGGCGGTCAGTTTCTAACTGGGTTTCTCCAGGTCCGCGCAAACCAATACCACCTTTTTGGCGTTCTAAATGCGTCCAGCCGCGTACTAATCGGGTGGATAAATGTTTGAGTTGGGCAAGTTCAACTTGTAATTTACCTTCAAACGATTGAGCGCGTTGAGCAAAAATATCCAAAATTAAACCATTTCTATCCACCACCCGCACTTCCAAAAATTTTTCAAGATTTCTTTCTTGACTCGGTGATAACGGATGATTAAATAATACCACATCAGCTTCTTGGGCTTCGACGATGGCTTTAAGCTCTTCTACCTTACCTTTGCCGATAAAAAACTTAGGATCAGGACGTTGGCGACTAGCGGTGACGACTTCAACAGGGTTTGTCCCTGCTGATTTTGCTAATTCTTTTAATTCTGAAAGGTCTTCTTTTTGATATAAACAGTTTAGGTGAACGAGGATCGCTCGTTCACCTGAGTCAGGGCGATCAAACACGCGACACTCCATTGAAGCTCTGATATAAAAGCGTTAATACACTCTTAATAGGTTTTAAGGATACCACTAAAAAGCGACACGAAAAATGCTCGTAAGCTCTAACACCAAAGCTGGCAAAGATAGGGTATTTTTGTGACGAAGGAGCGAGCAGTTTATTCACTGCTGGGTTGCTGTTCATCATCATGCGTAAGTTTGACCATTTTGCTAGGCACTATGGTTGATATAGCGTGCTTATAAACCATTTGACTCACAGTATTTTTTAGCATGATTACATACTGATCAAACGAATCGACTTTCCCTTGTAATTTTATGCCGTTGACAAGAAAAATTGATACAGGGGTATGTTCTTTTCTGAGGGCATTTAAGAATGTATCTTGTAAATTTTGACCTTTTGACATCCGATTTCTCCTTATAGTTAGTTTTATGTGCTTAAGATAACTGCAATTACCAGCCAATACAAATTATTATCTTAGCGGCATTCGAGTTTTGAATAACGACTATGGTTACTTAGACTATAAAAATCAATAGGAAGGCAGTTTTTTTGTATTTTTAGTGGTTATGCGTTGAGGAATTAATTGCTATTTTTATGCTTATTTCACTATATATTGTGCTAAACTATAAAAAAATATCTACATATAGACAATTAGTTGGTAATTAGCAAGTAACGCTAAGCTGCTGATTTATGGTTTATTTTCACCGCCTTTACTCAAAAAACTGCTTAGGAAGACTCATCAATGACTGCACAACTTCACGTCATCGCCAATACTGTCACCGAAATCCCCTTTCAAGATGCCTCAATGGATATATGGGACACCAAATATCGCTTAAAAACCAAGGACGGCGTGGCACTCGACGGTTCAATTGATGAAACCTACCAGCGTGTTGCCAAAGCCCTCGCCGAAGTGGAAAAAACCGAAGCTAAACAAAAACAGTATTACAAAGAATTTTTGTGGGCATTGCGGCAAGGCGTGATTCCCGCAGGACGTATTATCTCCAATGCAGGGGCATTAGCACACAAACCTTCAACCTCCACTATCAACTGCACTGTATCAGGGACTATCGAAGACTCGATGGATGATATTCTGCATAAAGTCCATGAAGCAGGGCTTACGCTAAAAGCTGGCTGCGGAATCGGTTATGAATTTTCTACCCTAAGACCCAAAGATGCCTACGTTTCAGGCGCAGGCGCATACACTTCAGGTCCCCTGTCATTCATGGATATATATGACAAAATGTGTTTCACCGTCTCCTCAGCAGGTGGCAGACGTGGTGCGCAAATGGCGACTTTTGATATTGCCCATCCCGATGTAGTCGAATTTATTCGTGCCAAACGTGAAGATGGTCGCTTACGTCAATTCAATTTATCGCTGTTAATTACTGCTGAATTTATGCAGGCAGTTAAAAACGATGCGCCGTGGGCATTGTCGTTTCCTGTCACCCAAAAAGAAGTCAAAGTCGATAAGCTGGATTTGAATGATACCACCCTGATAGTCTGGCGTGATTTACCCAGCACTGAAAATTACGTCATCAATGATGCAGGTTTAGTGGCGTGTAAAATCACCAAAACCATTCCAGCCCGTCGTCTCTGGGACATTATTATGAGTTCCACTTATGACTACGCCGAACCAGGTTTTATTCTGATTGATAAAGTCAACGAGATGAACAACAACTGGTACTGCGAAAAAATCAGAGCCACAAACCCATGCGTAACCGCTGATACTCGCTTACATACCCAATACGGTATGGTTAAAATCGGCGATCTTTACGCAAGCGGTGCAAAATTAAATGTGACCGTTGATAATCGTGCTTTAGAACTGAAAGGCAACGGTACTTCTGTACGCCCTGCTAAACCCGCATTTATGACAAAAAAATCAGCCGATATTTATCGCGTTACCACTAAAGACGGCTACGAAATTAAAGCGACTGAATGGCATGATTTTTACACCGATAAAGGCAAAATAAAACTTAAAGACCTAAAGTTGGGCGATAAGTTATTGATTCAATCAGGCAAAGGGCAATTCGGTACACAAGGCGATAAAAACTTTGGCATGATGTTAGGCTTAATTACGGGTGATGGACACTTTACTAATCGGGGTAAAAACCAACAAGCTGCGATTATTAGCCTGTGGAATAATGACCGTGTGTTTGCGCCTCAATTAGTTGGTTATATTAATCAATTATTAGCCGTCTCAAACATTGTTACAAGCAGCCTGAAAAAATCGCACACCGTTTCCGCTGTTGCTGTGCCAGAACGCAATATGGTGATGATTCGCTCTATTTTATTGGCGCGTTTATTAGAGCTATACGGCTTCAATAAAGAAAGTAAATTGAGCGTACCCGAAGTGATTTGGCAAGGCACAGAAGACTGTGTAAAAGGTTATTTGAGTGCCTTATTTCAAGCGGATGGTACGGTTAACGCTTCAAACAATAACAAATCATGTTCTGTTCGTTTAGCATCTTCCCATCCAGATTTATTAAAGGATATACAAGCATTACTAGCCAATTTTGGTATTTTTTGCCGCATCTACAAACGCCGCGAAGCCTCATCAAGACTTTTACCTGATGGCAAAGGCGGACAAAAGGCTTATGCGTGTAAAGCAGATTATGAACTCATCATTGATGGGCATTCGAGAGAGCTATTCATGCAGGAAATTGGTTTTTTAGGTGAAGAAAAAAATCAAAAATATAAAGATTGGATGATTGATAAAAAGTTAGTACAAAAACAAGACTATTTGAGCGAAATTACTGAAATTAGTTATATCGGCAAAGAAGCTGTTTTTGATACTACACAAGATGACCACAACACGGTTATTTTTAATGGCATTGTGACAGGGCAATGCGGTGAACAAGCACTTCCGCCTTACGGTTCGTGTCTTTTAGGCTCAATCAACCTCACCCGATTTGTCAAAAAACCATTCACCAGTGATGCACATTTTGATTGGGATAACTATCGTAAAGTTATCCGTATTTTTACGCGTATGCTGGATAACGTGGTGGAAATTAATGGATTGCCTTTACCACAACAACGGGAAGAGATTACCAGTAAACGTCGGCATGGTATGGGTTATTTGGGCTTAGGTTCGACCGTGACTATGTTAGGAATGCGTTACGGCGATGCACACTCAGTACAATTTACTGAAGATGTCACCAAAATTCTTGCCATAGAAGGCTGGAAAGTTGCCTTAGACCTAAGCAAGGAAAAAGGCGCGGCACCAATTATGGAGCAATCGTTCACTATCACCCAAGGAATGCTACACCAACGTCCTGAAATGATTACTGACGGTTATAAAGTCGGCGATAGCATTGCGGGCAAAGTATTACACGCTAAATACAGCCGCTATATGCAGCAACTAGCAAAAGAAGAACCTGAACTGGTTGCTGAATTGATAGAGACAGGCGCACGTTTTACCCATCACAGCTCGATTGCACCGACAGGTACGATTTCCTTATCGTTGGCAAACAACGCCAGCAACGGTATAGAGCCTAGTTTTGCGCATCATTATTCACGCAACATCATCCGCCAAGGCAAAAAATCTAAAGAAAAAATCGACGTGTTTTCGTTTGAATTGCTTGCGTATCGAGAAATGGTGAATGCTGATGCCATGCCCTACAGCAACAATCCAGACCACGAACTGCCCGCGTATTTTATCGCGGCGGATGATGTTACTCCCAAACAACACGTTGATATACAAGCGGCGGCGCAAAAATGGATAGACTCCTCGATTTCCAAAACTGCCAACGTGCCGACTGATTTTCCTTACGAAGATTTTAAAGATATTTATCAATACGCTTATGACAAGGGGCTAAAAGGCTGCACCACCTTCCGCTTCAATCCCGAAGTCTTCCAAGGCGTGTTAGTCAAAGCCTCAGACTTAGAAAACACCACCTACCAATTCACCCTAGAAGACGGTGAAGTCATTGAACTCAAAGGCAACGATGAAATTGAATATGACGGTGAAATCCACAGCGCGGCGAATTTGTTTGATGCGTTGAAAGAGGGGTATTACGGGAAGTTGTAATAATGATAACGAACTCGCTAGGTGAACAAGAAAACTTTAGTCATCAACAAGTCTTTGGAGAGTTGGAAAACGCGCTGTTTACCGCAACAGAAGCGGCTGGCTATTTAGAAATTTCTATTGCCACCTTTCGCCGTTATTTAAAAGCGCGAAAAATAACTGCTGACTCTGGAATTGGCTCAACGCATTTGTATTCTTTGAGCAGTTTGCGTGAGTTTAAAAAGGCACTTCGGGCGACTCGTCACAAGTCAGCGTAGTGAGTTTGTTTGATGCGTTGAAAGAGGGGTATTGCGGGAAACTGTAATACACATACGAAAACACACAGGAATAAAAACGATGGATGCACTTACTTTTAGTTATGTACGTCAAAACCTCGCAGATGTCATGCGTACCGTGAATGATGACCACGCGCCTGTTGTTGTCACACATCAAAACGCAAAACCTGTGGTGATTATGTCGCTTGAAGATTATGAAAGTCTTGAAGAAACCGCTTATTTGCTAAGAAACTCAATAGGCGCACAAAGATTGCTTGAATCTGTAGAAGAATTACGCGCTGGTAAGGGAGTTACCAGAGAGTTAATGAATGCTGATTAAGTTTTCAAGCAAAGGCTGGGAAGATTATCTTTACTGGCAAGCGACAGACCGCGCTATGTTGAAACGTATCAATATGCTGATAAAAGAGATTGAGCGCGAACCTTTTGCTGGTAAAGGAAAACCCGAACCGCTCAAACATCAGCTATCAGGTTTTTGGTCACGGCGTATTGATGCACAACACCGCTTAGTTTATGCCTATGAAGAAGACGCTCTGCTAATTGCACAGTGTCGAGACCATTATTAGGAAAACCTGAAATTGAGTAGCGAAAATATTTATAGTTCCTACGCTAGAGCGTGGGGAAATTCAAAGGCAATGATGAAATTGAATATGATGACGAAATTCACAGCGTGGCAAATTTATTTGATACGTTGAAATAGGTGTATTACGGGAAGCTTTAATCCCTAAAAAGAATAGAACCCTCGGTAGTGCTCTAACACTACCGAAGGGTTTGAGGAATGTTCGAGAGCCATTCCCAGCCTGATAATCTTCTGTAAAGAAAGCATATTATATTTGTAAATTAGGCTCTATCCAAGCTCTCATTTTTTGATTGACATTGGAATATTTAGATGAAAGAACAAGCACTAATACTACTAGCAGACCATGAAACCATATGTATGCTGATTCTATTGATGAAAGCAATTTATATAGAATGTGCAGTTGAGATAGGTGATAAAAAATATCATTTTATATTCGGCAATAAGAGACAAAAGTAACAGGCAATTGCTGCCAGTAGAGTGTGTTATATCAGTAGCACACTCTACTCTACTTAAAAAATGTAGTGTAATAGGATAGGCTGAGGTACGAAGCCCCATCCTATAACTTAACAGGAGTATATATCGTGGATGCAATGACCACTAAACAAGATACACAGAATTCTCTCGTTCCCACGCGCTGCGTGGGAATGACGTTGCACCGCGCTGCGGTGCGAGACGCGGCGCGTCTCTACTGCATTCCCACGCAGCGCGTGGGAACGAGTTCGACGAGTTCGGGTTGCGAGTTGGACGAGTTGGTAGCACTTTATTCATCTACTCATTGGAGGAAAATATGAAAGCGGTTTCTGTTGTTGCCAGAATAAAATGCGCATTAGTGCTTCTGCTCTTTATGTCTCTTAGCATCATTCCCATGCTGCCAATTACCAGCACGCTAGGCTTGTTTATCGTCATTTTTCGCCCACTGTGGTTTAAAAAGTTGGTTGATAAAGTGTATGCGGATAAAAATTAACGCGGGAGTAGCCTACCAACTGACTGTTTTTATGCACGTTTAACAGTCGGGTATAAATAAATGTTGCGGTGCAACGTCTCTACAGTTATAAACCATCAACACTATCAGGCATAAAAAAAAATGGTACATAAAATCGCAAAAAAAATTGTCTCCTATAAAGTAGCGGGTAATGAAACACCTATTCCTGCGGCGGTTATTAAGGAGACAAAAATTGATATGGAAAGTATGCACGAGAAATTAGAACGTCCTGAAATTTTAAGGGGTTCTACTTATAAAATTAAAACCCCGCAATCGGAACACGCGCTGTATATCACTATCAACGATGTGGTGTTGAATGCGGGAACGGACTATGCCGCACGTCATCCTTATGAAGTGTTTATTAACTCCAAAAACATGGAGCATTTCCAATGGGTATTGGGATTAACGCGGGTTATTTCTGCGGTGTTTCGTAACGGCGGCGATGTGTGTTTTTTAGTGGAAGAATTAAAAGCGGTGTTTGATCCACAAGGCGGTTATTTTAAAAAAGGAGGGATGTTCATGCCGTCTCTAGTCGCTGAAATCGGTTATGCCATTGAAGCGCATTTAAAAGTCATCGGTATGATTAAACAGCCTGAAATGGACAAACAGCAAAAACAATTTTTAGGCGCGTAGCGTGTAGGCGATAGCTGTATTACTCTATTGCTAATACGCCCTACACCCCCTTACACCACAGAGCGTGAAAACAATGTGATAGTGGAGTACAAATCTAGCTTTGTACTCCTTTACCCTCTGCACAAAAATTCCACAAAAAATCCTTAGTCTCAGCATTTCCCCTGCACATTGTCCAGTCACACTAGAGACATGGACACTCATCTTAAATTATCTTCGCCTCGGCTTTCTGTTTACCAGTGTTTGATTGGTGCAGGAATGCTATTGATGGCTATCGAACCCATTGCTTGGCTGGTCAACAGTTGGCTTGATCCTGCGCATGATTCGCAGGGCGGCTGGGTGTTTTTGCTGTGCGCTGGTTTGTTTATCTGGAGTACATCAAGTCCTTTACAGGACTGTCAGTCACACGCTCAACATAAAAAAGCCATTGTTTTATTGTTAGGCACCGCCTGCATACGCGGCATGGGGCAGATATTCGCGGTCAATGTCTTGGGTGCGGTGGCGTTAGCAGTAGATGTGTATGCGATAGGCTTGTTGGTCAATTTGAGCGATAGAAAAAACGCATTGTCAGCAGGTTGGTTAGCGGTGTTGTTTGCCTTTTCTTTGCCGATAGAGCGGATTTTGCAACGGTTGCTAGGCTTTGGCTTACAGCATTTATCAGCGGATGGCGCGTGTTTTGTATTGCGCGGCTTTTTTGATTCTGTGCAGTGTGCAGGCATACGGATTTTATTGGCAGGGCGTGATGTGCTGGTGGATTTGCCGTGTTCTGGTGTGCGTAGCATTACGCTGTTATGTTTGTTATATGCAACCTTGATGTGTGTGTTTAGACCTAGCTTATTAAGAGGTTTATTAATAGGTGGGGTGACATTGGCGAGTGCATTGCTGGCTAATATTATTCGCATTAGTTTTCTGGCGACCTTTATCGCCTATCCCGAAAAAATAGGCGGCATTGATGTGATGGCGCAGCCGTATCATGATTTGATTGGGCTGTTTTGTTTGACCTTGGCGGCGTTGCCGTTGGTTGGCTTGAGTGGTGGATTCTTATCGTTCCAACGCTCTGGCGTTGGAACGCATCCTGCCGCGCTCCAGCGTGGTGAGACGGGACGCTGGAGCGTCCAAAACAGCATTCCAACGCTGGAGCGTTGGAACGATAAATTTAACGATAAGTTTATTGCTCTCGGCTTTGTCATACTCGCCGCTGTCATTATTTCTTTACCTCGTAAACCCTTAGATATTTCCAATACCAGTACAGCCTTAAACCTGCCCGTCTATCTCAATGGACAAGTCGCGCAAACCATAGAACTCAGCCAGCAAGAACAAAACTACTTCACCCAATACGGCGGCACAGCGTTAAAAAGACGTTATGGCGACAGCAATGTTTTATTAATCCGCACTAATTCCCCGTTACGGCATTTGCATACCCCCGATGATTGTCTGCGCGGTTTGGGTTTTGATGTGCAGTATCAAGGTGTTCATTATCAACCGTTACCCACGGCTATTTATATTGCCACTGCCAAGAATGGCGCACAGTGGCGGGTTGCCGTCAGTTTTTATTCAGACTCAGGACAATTTACCACCAATGTGTCAGAAGTCGTGTGGCGTTGGTTGCAACAACCGCACAGCACTTGGTATGCCTTACAACGTATTACCCCACTTTATACATCAGAAACCAAAGCGAAAGAATGGGATAACGCCCTGTTTGCCGCCTTGGATTTAAACACTCAGGAGAGCCGTCATGTTAAGTCTAATTAAAGTTACTGCCAGTCTATTGTTGCTATTGTTGGCTTGTACCGCTAGTGCAACGCCAGACGTAGGTGGCACGATTGAAGCCATCGCCGCTGATGGTAAGAAAACAAATTTCCCTTTATTAAAATCTGAAATGCTCGCTAAAGTGAAAGGCGATTTAGTGACCGTGACAGTGAAACAAACTTTTACCAATCCCAGCGATAAACCACTACACGCCACTTATTTATTTCCACTCAATCAAAATGCCGCTGTGCATGAAATGGTGATGGAAGTCGGTGATGAACGCGTACAAGCCAAAATTAAACGTATCGAAGAAGCCAAAGCGACGTTTGAACAAGCTAAGCAAGAAGGCAAAGCCGCTTCCTTATTGGTTGAGCATCGTCCGAATATGTTCACTCAAGACATTGCTAATTTGATGCCGAATCTACCTGTACAAGTTACGCTAAGCTATATCCAAACGCTGCCTAAAGTTGATGGGCAGTATGAATTGGTGTTGCCGCTGATTGTTGGCCCTCGTTATCAACCAGCGGGCGCGGGTGTGCCGCCCACCCCTGTTGCTGAGGTAAACAGCAAAACCAAACTTGGACAATGGGAAGTGGAAAAACTGCCCGCTTACCCCGAAGTTGCTGAATTAAACAGCCCTGCGATTATTGATAAAGAGCGTGTATCTATCACGGTTGAACTAGATGCAGGTTTACCGATTACGGAACTCAGTAGTAAAACTCACGCAATTTCCGAAGAAAAAGTATCCGCGAGCCAACGCGTCATTCATTTAGCCGACGGTAAAACCATCGACAACAAAGATTTTGTGTTGCGTTACAGCCTAAACGGAACGAAAACGCAGGCGGGTTTATTAGCTCATCATGACGAACGCGGCGGTTTTTTTAGCTTGCAAATTGAACCACCTGCCATGCCAGCGGTGAAAGACATTGCGGCGCGAGAAATGGTGTTTGTGTTGGATACGTCTGGCTCTATGGATGGTGAACCTGTCGCAGCTAGCAAGCAATTTATGCTACACGCCCTGCATAACCTGCACCCTAACGATTACTTTCGCATTATTCGCTTTAGCAATAATGCCGAAGAATTTACCGCAGAACCTGTCGCCGCAACGCCTGAAAATATTAAACGCGGTTTGGATTATGTGGAAGGTTTAAGAGCTGATGGCGGTACAGAAGTGAATACCGCCATACAACAAGCCTTTAGTAAACCCGCTAAAGATAACACGTTGCGACTCGTGGTATTTTTAACGGATGGTTATATCGGCAATGAATCCGAAGTGCTTCAACAGATTACCGAAAAACTTGGCAACGCAAGAATTTACGCGCTAGGTGTCGGTACATCGGTTAATCGTTATTTATTGGAAGAAATGGCAAACAGCGGACGTGGTTTTGCGCGGTTTATCGATCCAACGGAAAAAGCTGATGATGTCGCCATTCAATTAGCCAGTAAATTAGAAAGCCCTGTACTCACTGACATCAGCATTGATTGGGGTGACACACTCGTTAGCGACACCACACCCGCAAAAATTCCCGATTTATTTGCAGGGGGCGCGGTACGCATTCAAGGTAAATACGCCCAAGCGGGACAGCATACCATTAAAGTCAATGGCTTACTCAATGGACGCAAAGCGCAGCTACCTATCACCGTGACACTGCCTGAAAAGTCAGACGATAACAATAATCCTATTCCCGTGATTTGGGCGCGTTCACAAATCGCTGAAATGATGCGGAAAATTAACACGCCGTATCATATTCGTACTGCTGGAGGCATTGCCGACAATGAGTTAAAAACCAAAGTCACTGACTTAGGTTTGAACTTTGCCTTAACCACACAATGGACATCGTTTGTCGCTGTATCAGAAAAAATCGTCAACGCCCATCCTGAACAAGCTGAACACAGCAACGTACCTTTGCCTATAGTGAAAAGTGTGACTGCAAAAGCCTACGGTGATGAAAATGATCAATCAGCGGTTACTGCTAACGCACAACCCATGACGCTGGCACAAAATTTTGCAGGTAGTTCAGCACCAGAACCTTCCTCGGTTGCAGGCTTGTTTATTATCGCGGTAATGGGTGCGTGGACATTTTATCGCCGCCGTCAACTGACATTGTAATGAAAGCAGACCTGCGATGTTTTGAAAATCTAGCAGGTCTCAAAGGAGTGTGTCATGTCTAAATCGAATATTGCTACTAAAATCGGGCTTTGCATATTGCTGGTGATTATTGCTGATGGGCTGTTTTATCAACAAGCTATCGGCTGGACAGCGGGGCTATATGCAGGATTATTATTGCTGCTGCTGCGACTATTACATCGGCAATTATTACAAACTACTGCCAGTAAAATCATCGCTTTCGGTATCGCAACGCTGATTATCGCGCTGATTGAATCGCCGCAATTGCTCACTATTGGCTTAGTCAGTTTGGGTATCATCACGCTGTTAATATTGCAAAAACGTAAAAACCTAGACTGTGCATTATTGTGGCTAAAAGATATTGCTGCGTTTTTAAGCAGCGGGTTTGGGCAATGGGTTCGAGACTTTCATAAAATCAAACGACTTAGCAAGGGCAGGGCGGTCAACAAGTTTCAGTTTAGCTACGCGATTATTCCCGTGTCACTTACTTTACTGTTTGTTTTTTTATTTGCACAAGCAAATCCTATTATTGCCCAAGCCTTAGCCGCGATTGATTGGGAATTGCCGATTCGATTGCTGTCAGTATGGCGTTGGTTGTTTTGGTTTATTGCAGGCGTAATTGTGTGGGCATTATTGCGTCCCCGTTTTATGCTTAGCAATGTTTCCACTCCGAGTACTGGCATTAATTTGGATCGTTGGTTAAATCAACAAACGCTGGTTTTATCGTTGTTGCTATTTAATAGCCTATTCGCTCTGCAAAATACGTTAGACATTTTGTTTTTGTGGAGCGGTGAAGCGTTACCCAACGGCTTAACATACTCCGAATATGCGCATGGTGGCGCGTATCCGCTGTTTGTGACCAGTGTAGTCACGGCTATTTATGTGTTGCTAACTTTTAACGAACAGCAACCACACTATCAAACCGAGCTTGCCAAAAAGCTAGTCTTTGCTTGGTTAGTACAGAATATCTTTTTGCTGATGTCCGCGATTAATCGTTTACTGCACTATATCGAAGTGTATTCATTAACTTATCTACGGATTATCGCGTTGCTTGGCATGGCATTAACCGCCATTGGCATGGTGTTGATATTTGCCAGAATTTATGAAAATCACAGCAACCGCTGGCTAATCAACAGTAACGCACTTGCTATTGCTGCTATTTTATACATCGCTTGCTTTGTTAATATGGATAGCATCATTGCTAATTATAATGTGCGCCACGCGCAGGAAGTCACAGGAACAGGTGAAGCTATTGATTTACCGTATTTGCGACACTTAGGTTCTGAATCTTTACCTGCATTGCGTTGGTTTCAAGTGAATGCCAAATATAGCCCATCGCAAGCCACACAAGCGGGGCTATTAATCACTGAATTAGAAAATGAGTTGAGTAGTAATACAACAAACTGGCGAGCGTGGACATGGCGTAACCATCGGCAACTGACTGTTAAATCAACACCTACGCAAGCCGTGCCGATTGGTAATAGTGGCTGGCAATATTAATCATGCTCTCGCAATGTTTTGAGCATAGCATAGTACTTAAGCATCCTGCCACGATTAAATTTATGGAGAATTTCCGATGAAAACGGTTCAACGATTAATGGCACTGGCATTGTTTTTCCTGTCATTTACAGCATTATGTGAGACCTCCACGTTGGTGCATTCTCTGGATCAAATTCCTAGTACATTCAAAAGCAAAGAGGGATTAGCCAAGTTTCAAGAGCAAATAAATGGAGACCCCTTGCCAGATGGATTTGGCACTACGCTTCCTGCGGGACTTTCCGCCAAGACAATTGTCGAACTGGTTGCACCTAGTGAAAATGCTTCGTCTGCATGGCTGGTAGGTGTAAAGCCTTGGTCTTATCGACCAAACAGTTTTATTGCTATTGTTATCTTTTCAGCAGACACGGTTTACTTGGCTATGCTGGAATATCAAGAAAATAAGATACCAGCAAAAGTTATTGCTAATTATGGTAAGCCTCTGGATATAGTTGGCAATACCGTTAATTGGGACAACATTGATTTAGGTTTAGATGGAAACCTACCAGACAACCCAGATGTTATGACTTACTCTCGATTTGATTTTGCTCCCTTCAAAATAAGCGAAAATCAAACCGCATTTGGAATGCGGGTTAATTGGTTTAATGCTTATTCTGGAGGTGGTGCAGATTTCCAAGCACTCATGCTATTTGTCGCTAATGGTGATTGCATCATTAATATATTGTTCGAACCAATCTACTATTTTTCAGACATCGCGGGTAACTGGCACGATGATGGGACACGAGATCACAATTTATCAGAAGGGGAGAATATAGTTATCATGTTGCCACATAAGACTAATGGCTACTATGATTTGCAGTTAAAAACCGTGGGTAGTAAACAAAAACAAGTGTTTTTTTGGAGCGATGAGAAAAAGCGTTACCTTCCATCTGGACTTAAACCGTAGATGCTATCCATGCACCAAACGTGTCAAGTCTTTGCCAACGTTATGTCGGTTTCAAGTGAATGCCAAATATAGCCCATCGCAAGCCACACAAGCGGGGCTGTTAATCACTGAATTAGAAAATGAGTTGAGTAGTAATACAACAAACTGGCGAGCGTGGACATGGCGTAACCATCGGCAACTGGCTGTTAAATCAACACCTACGCAAGCCGTGCCGATTGGCAATATTAAGTAGATAAAGTTGACAATGACATGATAGTGGATTGCGTGCGCTGTTGCCATAAATTCAAGATTTTTGTTGTGGGTTATAGACTGTGAATGGCTATGCAATTATTATCTTAACTGCTACTATATTGACTTGCTCCTATCAGCGATTGATTGGCGCGTCCCTCACACTATCATCATGTTTATAATCCTCTGTCTCTTAGCAGAGAGACAAGCTAACGGAGATTGATTTATGGGTATTTCATTAAATAAAGGCGGAAATATCAGTTTGTCTAAAACTGATCCCACGCTAAAAAATATCATTGTTGGGCTAGGTTGGGACGCAAGACCTACCGATGGCGCAGATTTTGACCTCGATGCTAGTGCCTTTATGGTCAAAGCCGATGGTAAAGTTCGCTCTGACAGTGATTTTATCTTTTATAATCAAATGAAATCGACGTGTGGATCAGTTGAACACACGGGCGATAATCGAACAGGTGCAGGCGAAGGTGATGATGAAGCACTGATTGTCTTACTTGATAAAGTCCCCGCCGATATTGAACGCATTGTTTTCACTGTCACTATTCACGACGCAGAAAATCGCAAACAAAATTTTGGTCAAGTATCTAATGCGTTTATCCGCGTGGTTAATAAAGACAGTAACAATGAAGTAGCGCGTTTTGATTTAAGTGAAGATGCGTCTATCGAAACCGCAATGGTTTTTGGTGAAATCTACAAACACGGCAGCGAATGGAAATTCAAAGCGGTAGGGCAGGGCTATTCAGGTGGTCTAACCGCGTTAGCACGACAATACGGTATTAATATCTAATTCAACATAACAACACTCGGAGATTACAATGGCTATATCACTCAGTAAAGGCGGCAACGTCAACTTAAGCAAAGAAGCACCAGGTCTTAATAAAATCATCGTGGGTTTAGGTTGGGATGCCAGAGCAACCGACGGTGCGGCATTTGACTTGGATGCCAGTGCGTTTTTAGTGAAACTCGATGGTAAAGTACGTTCAGATAGCGATTTTTGTTTTTATAATAATAAAGTAGCAGGCGATGGCTCCGTTCAACATCAAGGCGACAATCTTACAGGTGCGGGCGAAGGTGATGATGAAGTCGTTAAAGTAGAATTATCCAAAATACCTAGCGATTTAGATAAAGTCGTGTTCTCCGTGACCATTAATGATGCGGAAGCGCGTAGACAAAGTTTTGGTCAAGTCTCACACGCTTATATTCGCATTGTCAACGAAGAAGGCGGTGCGGAAATTGCCCGTTATGACTTAAGCGAAGATGCGTCAACCGAAACAGCGATGATTTTTGGTGAAATTTATCGTGTTGGTACCGATTGGAAATTCAAAGCAGTTGGTCAAGGTTTTGCGGGTGGCTTAGGGCCATTAGCAATATCATTTGGCGTGAATGTTTAAATACAAGGCATAGGGTGGGCTGGTTTTTGGAGTGCAAGCTCTGCTTGCAAAGTCAGGCAAGGCTTGACCTCCAGCCCATGCTATTTTGTAGTCAACTTATAGGAATACAGTTATGGGTATTAACTTAGAAAAAGGGCAAAAAATTTCCTTGTCCAAAGAAGCAGGCGGTAACTTAACCAAAGTCACAATGGGCTTAGGTTGGGATGCGGTTAAAAAAGGCGGACTGTTAGGCGGTATGTTTGGTAACAGCGGTGGCTCTGTTGATTTAGATGCCTCCTGCGTCATGTTTGATGAAAAAAATAAAATCATCGATACCATTTGGTTTAGACAACTAAAAAGCAAAGATGGCAGCATTGTCCACACAGGCGATAACACCACAGGCGAAGGTGAGGGCGATGATGAGCAAATCATCGTTAATTTAGATAAAGTGCCAGAAACCGTCAAAGCCTTGGTTTTTACCGTCAATTCGTTTACAGGACAAACCTTCGACGCAATTGAAAGTGCCTATTGCCGCATGGTAGATAGCAGCAATAATAAAGAAATTGCCCGTTATACCCTGAGTGGCAAAGGCTCACACAGTGCGCAAATCATGGCAAAACTGTACCGTCATAACGGTGAATGGAAAATGCACGCCATTGGTGAAAATGGTTTTGGTCGCACTATTGAGTCCCTATTACCACAAATTATCACTCACTTATAAGCACTAATGAGAATTTGGTTTAACAAAACATTTTCCACCATACAAGCGGTATTAAAAAACCTTCGCCAGAGCGTTCCCGCTGGCGAAGTGACTTTAATTTGTACCCACACCCACAACAACGCAGCCGCATTCTTAGCCGCCGATGAACACACTCTTGAACCTGTCGATTTAACAGGCGAAGACTATATTCACTGGTGTTTAGCATTTTGCCTCGATCACCACATCGACATATTTTGGGTCGGTAAAGAAGCCGCATTAGCCAGTCAACATCATGTGCTGTTTGAAGCCGTTGGCACAAAAGTATTATCAGTTGCCGACTATGACACGCTAATGTTACTGCATGACAAAGCGCGTTTTTATACCGAACTACCCAGCGATGTGGCGCAAGTTATGGATTTTGTTGCCGTTAATCATCGGGATGAATTTGATGTCGCGATTGAAGAATTATCAGTAAACCATGCAAAACTATGTGTTAAACCTGCGGTCTCCGTCTTCGGTTTAGGTTTTCGTATTTTAGACACCGAGCGCGACAGCATCACCCAACTATTGAAAGGTGTGGAATACCAAATACCGCTACAAGAATTACGCCAAGGTATGCTCAACACCCCGCAATTTGACACACTGCTAGTCATGGAACACCTCAACGGGCATGAATGGAGCGTCGATTGTGCAGGGCGACACGGTGAATTACTGTGTGCCGTGCAGCGTAAAAAATCCCTGTTAGCAGGACACGGACAAATGATAGACAACCACCCCTACATTCAAGGCATGGTCGAACGCCTAACCGCGCATTACCGTTTAAATGGTATCTTTAATATTCAATTTAAAGAAGGCGTACATGGTGTGCGCCTATTAGAAATCAACCCACGTCCCTCAGGAGGTTTCGGCATGGCGTGTTTAGCTGGCGCGAACCTAGCGGCTATGGCATTGCAAGCGTTCAAAGGCGAAACGGTTGAATCTGCCACGCTTCATTATCAGCGTAGAGTCACCGAGATTGCCACACCTGTTATTTTGCATGATTGAAATTGCTTAAACACTCGTTCCCACGCGCCGCGTGGGAATAAAAACTGATTTTAATAAAAAGAGGTTTATATGGTTCAAGTTCTACAAAAAGGCGCAAATGTATCTTTAACAAAAATTGCTCCTAACTGCAATGAGATAACAATCGCTGTTAAATGGGTTAAAGAAGCAAATGACGAAACGGAATTTGATATTGATGCCAGTGCATTTATGTTGGCTGATAATAATAAAATTAGAACTGACGATGACTTCATTTTTTATAATCAACCTAACTCACCAGATAATGCTGTTGAATTAATTAGTCTTCATGAGACTAATAGCCAATTTTTTAAAATAGCATTTAACTGTATTCCAGATAATATTGATAAAGTATCAATTGTTTTGACATTGAATGAAGCAAAAGAACGTCAACAAAACTTTGGTATGTTGGACAAAATAACCGTTGAAATATTAAACTCTAATAAAGCCACATTAGCTTCTTATGTTTTACAAGATTCTGAAATTGAAACTGCGCTTATTTTAGGTGAGTTATATCGTTATAATGGTGAATGGAAATTTAAAGCTATAGGACAAGGTTATATAGAAGGATTAGATATTTTAGCTAGAAATTATGGCGTTGATATAGAATCTGATTCTGAAACAACTCAAGCTGAAATTAATCCAGAATTAATTACACCGTATTTACCTAAAAACCCAACAATTATCAGCTATATTGAAGCAATTAAACCTCATATTGAACAGTTTAAAAATAAAGCTGAAATAGCCAAAAGTGAGCATTTGTCAGAAGCGAACACACGGAAAGAAATTATTGATGGTATTTTGCAATATATACTAGGCTACCAAGAGTATCATATTGAAACAGAACAAAAAATCCCTAAGCAACCTTTAGTAGTAGATTACCTGATTACGTTAAAAAATAAAGCTACTATGGTTGTAGAAGCCAAAAAAATTAACCAAATTTTAGGCGATAAACATATTTCCCAAGCTGTATCTTATGCCTATCATCTCAAAATTGATTTCGCCCTATTGACTAATGGTATTGATTGGCAATTATATTATGTAAAACCAGAGAGACTTAGAAAATTTCGATATTATCATGTTTTTTCAATCAATTTATTCGATTTTAATGAGAACATGGCAGAAAAATTATTTTCGATTTCCAAAGCTGGTATTGTTAAAGAAAAAAGTTTTGAAATAATAAAATCGAAAATAAATGCTTTAGATACTATTTATGATGATGTTATTTTGTCGGATGAAATTATAGAAAAAATAGCCAGTATCATCAATAATAGCCAAGAGCATAAAATTACTCATAATGAAGTACGCAATGTTATGGAGCGTAATAAATTAGGATGGTTAAATTAAATAAGCAAGTAGATACAAGCCCGTATGGAGTATAACAATATGCGGGTGTAGTTCCATTAGCAATAAATATATCCCCCAAACATTGGAGATTGTAATGAAAACAATCACGATAGAAATTTCAGACCACGACTGCCCTGAATTATTAAAACTACTCAAAAAATTCTCTGCTCGCGTTATTAAAGAAAGCGACTTAGAAGACATAGCGTTAGTCAATGCTATTCAAGAAGGTGAAAAATCCAAAACCATTTTACGCGCTGATGTATTCAAATTATTTGAAGAACCATCATGCAGGTAGAATTTAAAGAGATTTTCGCTAAAGATTTAACTAAAATAAATTCGGTTACAGTCAATAAAGTTAAAGGTGTTATCGAACAAATTGAATTAGCGGATTCCTTAAATTCTATTGCTCATGTTAAAAACCCAAAAGCTCTGCAAAAAATTATTATCGAATTAGAATCGGTGATTATCGAATTGGCTTAAAACTTGAAAATGACACAGTTATAATTATTCGATTCTTGCACAGAAAAGAAATGTATCGTTATTTTCCTTGGCCACCCTATTATAAATTTGAAAGGTATTAAGTAGGTTAATTATGATTTCCGTCACTATTTCCGACCCATTGGCTGAAGCTGCAAATGTACAAGCTAAAATTTGTCATCGTGGTTTAGATGAACAAATAAACTACTGGGCAAGAATCGGTAAGATTGCCGAAGAAAACCCTGAGTTAAGTTTTGAATTTATTAAAACTATTCTCGCCGCTAGAGAAGAAGTTTTAGCAGGTCAAGTTGAGCCTTATCAATTTGACTAATATGCAAATAATACAAACAAGGCAGTTTAAACAAAGCGTCAAAAAACTCACTTCTCAACAAAAGAAAGAGCTTGATCAGACAATAAAAACCATTATGGATAATCCTTTTATTGGTCAACAAAAAAAGGGTGATTTGGATTTTTTGTGGGTTTATAAGTTTCGCATGAATAATCAATTGACCTTATTAGCTTATAGCTATGAAGAACAAATTATTACCCTGACATTACTCGCACTGGGAAGTCACGAAAATTTTTATCGCGACATCAAAAATTCTTTATGAAAACAGGCGCGACACTCAGCCTACAATACTTTAAACCATGCCTTTCCTTAACATAAATTCCTTCGTTTATAGCTACATTCGCCACATTGAAATGCTTGGTGTAATGATGCGAATTTTTAGTTTCTCACTGGTGAGCTGGATGGGCGCGGATAGCCCATTTTTGTTTGTTTGGGCATTTAATACCGTGGATGCAGTAATACTTTCTTGGTGTGCCATACTCAAAAAAGACCAAGCTTATACCTTACTGAATGTATTTTGGATTTTAGTCGGTGTCGTTGGTATGCTAAGAGCCAGTTCCCTTTCCTTTATCGCGCTTAAAGCCACTGTATTACAGTGGCTAGCACTCTTTATGAATCTTTTAACATGAAAAAAATAGTCACTATTCAATTAGAGACAGGCACATTACAACTTGAACTTGAAGCAGGGCGTGTGCCGCTGAATCGTTTATTAGGTTTTGCGGCGCGTGTCAGTAGCAAACGTAAATTTTTATTAGTCAGCAAAGTGTTGGCTAAACATTACCCTGTCACACCAAAAATGATGAGCTGGTCTTATCGAGCCTTAGCGCGGTTAGTGTTAAACAGCGGCGTGGGTAACAGTTCGTTATGGATAGGTATGGCAGAAACCGCGACGGGTTTGGGCTATGGCGTATTTGAAGCCGCTCATCATGAAGGACTTGCTAGTGCGTTATTCATGCAAACCACTCGTTATCATTTAGCCGATGTTGAACGCTTGGAATTTGAAGAAGCTCATAGTCATGCGACTGATTTTTTTCTGTACTATCCAACTGAACTAGCTTATAGACAGCGATTTTTAACCGCAGACACGCTGGTATTAATCGACGATGAAATCAGCACAGGCAGAACGTTTTTACGGCTGATTCAAGCCTATCAAAAAGTGAATCCTAATCTGCGTAAAGTATTTATTGTTAGTCTGGTTAATTTTGCCCATCCTGATGACCGTGCTTATTTAGAAAACGAATCGGGCGTAGGGGTTGAATGGGTTTGTTTTCGTCAAGGTTTGTTAAGTTTTACCGATAGTTATAACGCAGCGATTGATAATATCAGTGTCAATGCGTCCAGTAATAATGCGTGTAAAAAACATTTGTTAGCATGGCATGGGCGGTTAGGAATGACTGAACCTGTCGATTTACAAGCTGACCCAAAACCGCATTTTAAAACGACTGAGCAAGACAACCGCCCTATTTTAGTATTAGGGACAGGCGAATGTAGCAGCCCTGCTTATTTGCTAGGACGCGAACTCGCCGCGCAAGGGTTTAATGTTAAAGTGCAAAGTACCACCCGCTCACCGATTCATTTAGGTAATGAAATTGGTTTGATTTGTCAGTTTGAAGACAACTACGAAGATGGTATTGCTAACTTTATTTACAACATGAATCCAGCCGATTACCGCGAGATTATTTTGTGTCACGAAACCCCATTAAACGCGCCATTGCTGCAATTACTCCACGATTGGAATGCGATCAGCGCACGATTTGAACTTACCCCACACATTCCTTATGCAACGTTACATTTTTTTAGACCTTGATGACACCCTGTTTCAAACGCTAAGAAAATGCGAATTTGGCGCGGATGATCCTAACTTACAGGTGCGGGCAACCTTACCCGATGGCACGCCCAATTCTTTTGCCACTCATAAACAGCAATGGCTGTGGGATTGGCTATCGCAAGGTTTCAAAATCGTACCCGTCACGGCGCGTGATGTTCATGCGTTTGGACGCTGTACGCTACCGTTTCAAGAAGAAGTGGTGATTAATCACGGCGCAGTTATCTTAGATAAACAGCGGCAAGTGGATAAAGTGTGGATGGAGCGGATGATGCAAACCTTACCCGCGTATCATGAAAAATTCTTCGATTTATGGGTAGAAGTTGAACGCTATTGCCAACAACAGCAAGGTTTTAAACCGCGCTTAGTTAATGATTTTTCTGTCACTTGGTATGGTTATATCAAACACCAAGACCAAAAAGAAACCACGTTAAAAAAACTGCTAGAGTCAGTCATTAAACCCCATCCCAGCATTATCGATGGTAGTTTATACTGGCACATCAACGGCAATAATCTTGCAGTGTTACCAAAAATTATTAATAAAGAAGGTGCGGTGAGTTATTTATTAGCACAGTATAAAAGTCAGTATCCAGAGTTATTAACCTTTGGTGCGGGAGATAGTAGAACCGACGCGGCGTTTATTACCCTGTGTGATTACGCACTGATTCCTAAGAATACCCAGTTGTTTAGGGCGTTGACGATTAGTTAGAAGTTGGCGGCTAAAAGAGCTTTGTAATTTTTTTGTCTTAGGATGGTTTTTGCCTAAGGTTTTTTCGACAATGCTAATTGCTTTTTGATACAAAGGTTCTGCTTCTGTGTACTTGCCTTGTGCCTGATAAAGAGTAGCTAAATTGTTTAAATTGGTGGCAACATCTGGGTGATTTTTTCCTAAAGACTTTTCAAAAATTGCTAAACTACGTTGGTATAAAGGCTCAGCTTCGGTATATTTATCTCGTTCCCGCGCCGCGTCACTAGCATTAAGTTAAGAAAATATCTTTATTTATAAATCCCCCTTTTTCAAAGAGGGAGATTTTGTTCCCATATGCGCCAACTTAAGCCCTAAGTCCTTGATAAAATGAGGAAGAGACACTA
>JBAXNR010000022.1:0-47488 GCA_037133675.1 Methylococcales bacterium | reverse complement strand
GTTCAAATGGCGAGTGCTTGGCACGTCAAGATTGCTATAGAAATCAAGAATTAAAGCTAGGAAAAGCCCAACGAGCTAGAGATAAAAAGCGCGTTAAAGCGATTCATGCCAAGATAAAAAACACTCGCAAGGACGCAATTCATAAATTCACCCACAAGATAGTCAAAGAAAACAGTTTAATCATCGTTGGCAACATCAGTAGCAAAAAATTAGCAAAAACCAAAATGGCAAAGTCCGTTTTGGATGCGGGCTGGTTTATGCTGAAAACACAGCTTGAATATAAGTCGATAGCGACGCAAGCCGTGTTTATAGAAGTCAACGAAAACTACACTACCCAAACGTGTTCGTGCTGTGGCTTGATTAGCCAAAGTAGTCCGAAAGGTAGAACAGGTTTGCGAATAAGAGAATGGACGTGTGCTGAGTGTGGCACTACGCATGATAGAGATATTAATGCAGCTAATAACATTCTCGCGCTTGGGCATAAGCGTCTAGCAGTAGGAATCCCCCTGCTTTAGCTGGGGGAGGATGTCAAAATGACTGTTTAGGATTCAAGGCTACGCCCAATAATTTTGCCGTGACATCCACAAAGGGAATAATTTTTTGATACGCCATGCGGGTTGGGCCAATCACCCCTAATACACCCACCACTTCATCACTAATTGAATAGGAGGAAGTGACTAAGCTACATTGATCGAAGGCATGATAACCTGATTCTTTACCGATAAAAATCTGCACACCATCGGCTTTCATGCAGTGGTCTAGTAAGTGAATCACGCCCTGTTTTTGGCTAAAGGCTTCAAACAGGGTTTTTAAATGCTCTCTATCTGACAATTCCGAAAAGTCCATTAAATTGGTTTCGCCTGTTAGCACATAATCGTCTTTTTCTGGGTTTTGATGAAATGCTAGTCGCGCTATGTTGATAGCATCAAGCATTCCTTGATTCATGCGTTCTTGAGCGTCTTGCAGTTCTTTAAAAACCGCCTCGCGTACCGACATCAAGCTAAAACCGCAGTAAATGGAATTGAGGTAATTGGCAGCTTGTTGTAATTCAGCCGCACTGAAAACTTTATCGGTATGAATAATTTTGTTATGCACTTCCTGTTCATTAGTGACAAAAATCACTAATACGCGGGTATGGGATAAGGGTAAAAACTCGATATGGCGCAAGCACACTGAGTCTCTACGCGGCAGGGTAACAACGCCAGCCATTTGGGTTAAGTCCGCTAGTAAGCGTGATGCTGCACCAATGACATCCGCATTATCATCGGCTGACAAGCCTTCATGTAAACGGTTTAATTCTTGAGAATTTAGTGCTTTAACAGTCAATAAATTATCGACGAATAGCCGATAACCTTTCACGGTTGGTACGCGCCCTGCTGAGGTATGCGGGGAATGAATAAGTCCTTGCTGCTCCAAATCTGCCATGACGTTGCGAATAGTGGCAGGACTCAAATTCAGCTCTGAATCCTTTGCTAATATTTTTGAGCCAACGGGTTGACCGTCACTGATATATCGCTCAACCAATGCTTTCAATAATTGTAGTGACCTATCACTCAAAATTTGCGTCTTGCTCACACTAACCTCTAAAAACCAGTGGGGTACGCATTGCGTACCCTACACTTTAAAATGCGGGTTTATGCTCTAAAGCATCATAACGGGCAATACTAGAAAGTATTTCTTCACAGGCTTCTTCTATGCCGACCCAGCCTTCCAGTTTCACCCATTTTCCTTTTTCTAAGTCTTTGTAATGTTCAAAGAAATGGGAGATTTTAGCCAAACGACCTTCAGAAATATCTTGATAACTTTGTATACGGTCAAACGCTGAAGTCAATTGACTGACTGGTACCGCTAAGACCTTATTATCGACTCCCGCTTCATCAACCATTTTCAACATTCCGATAGGACGGCAACGTACCACACAACCACCTAATACGGGGTCTGGAGTCAGCACTAATACATCAACAGGATCGCCGTCACCTGACAGGCTATGCGGAATATAACCGTAATTGGTTGGGTATTGCATAGCCGTTCCCATGAAGCGGTCAACGGTCAACGCACCAGTGTCTTTGTCCATTTCATATTTAACAGGATAACTAAATGCAGGGATTTCAATAACAATATTAATATCCAGTGGTACGTCTCGTCCAGACGAAACTCGTATTTGTGGCATAACAGTCTCTTTAGTGAATGATAGAATGGCGGCATTATAGCAGTTGTTAGTCGTTAAACTTGAGAGGAATACCCGATATGCAAGGAATCACCGAAAAAATGCGCACTCAACTGAGCAGCCCTGTTCAGTATCAATTAGTGTTAAACGATAAAAGTATCGATCTTAATCCATACTTAGGCAAAACCATTAAACTACGCTTTACAGGACATATTGCTTGTGTACATTGCCATAAAACAATTAAAAAAACTTTTAATCAAGGCTATTGCTACCCCTGTTTTATTAAACTAGCCCAGTGTGATTTGTGTATTTTGAAACCTGAAACCTGTCACTATGAACACGGTACTTGCCGAGAACCATTGTGGGGTGAAACTTTTTGTTTTCAACCCCACCTTGTTTATCTTGCCAATTCCAGCGGAATTAAAGTTGGCATAACCCGACAAACGCAAATTCCAACTCGTTGGATAGATCAAGGTGCGGTGCAGGCATTACCTATTTTTAGAGTGACTTCGCGTTATCTAGCTGGTTTGATTGAAGTGGTACTGGCTAAACACGTTAGCGATAAAACCAGTTGGCAAAAAATGTTGAAAGCACAGCCTGAGTTTATCGATTTAGTCGCACAACGTGATTCATTACTGGCATTGTGTGAGGAAGAACTAACGCAGATTCGCCAACAATTTGCACCTGAAGCGATGGAATTATTATCCGATGTACCGATAGTCGATATACAGTTTCCGATAGAGCATTATCCCAACAAACTAAAATCATTTAACTTTGACCAGCAGTGTGAAGTCTCAGGCGTGTTGCAAGGCATTAAAGGGCAGTATTTATTATTGGACACTGGCGTGTTGAATATTCGTAAATTTACGGGTTATGAGTTGGAGTTTTTAGCCGATGACTAATATACTCAATTTTCACCAGAGCTAGAGGCAGTGATAATATAATGACTATTACGGCGTAGAAATCGTTTTTCAACTAAATGCCACATCGCTATTCCACCCATCAGGGTTATGCAAATAACGCTAGCCAAGAAGTACCAAGGGCTGTCTCGAAACCAGCCCGTATTTAAAAGCAATTGAATAACGGGAAAATGCAGGATATAAACCCCGTAAGAAAAATCCCCATACTTACCCACATTCCCGACATACAAAAATAGTCCCAAAAAAACCACCATTGTAGCAAGTGCGAAAGGTTCAAATAATGGCAATGGATAAACCCAATTAATAGCCAGAATTACAACCGCCGCTACAATAAAATACCTGACGTGGCGTTCAAATAACGGCAGGTAATAATAAAAAAATGCCCCCGCCATAAAATAACAAAGCTGCGCGGGTAATTGACGTGCTAGTTCTACATAAATTCCAGAACCTGTGCGCTGTGCTATGGTCGTCATCAGACCCGCATAAATAACCGATAGACAATAAACAAGTACCAGTATTGGAAACCGATAAAATCGCCGAAACAACCACACCAACAACGGAACAGTTAAGTAAAACACCACCTCAATTTTGAGCGTCCACAATGAACCATTTACAACGGCTAATTTATTAGATTCAAAAACACCGACTAGCGTGTGCTGTAAAAAATTCAAAAAACTAAGATTTGCCGCAACATATTTAAACCAACCCAATGAAAAATAGTCATTAAGTGGCTTAGAACTAACAGCGACTAAACCGAGCGCGCAGAGCATAACGATAGTGAAATAAGCAGGATAAATGCGCAATACGCGTTTACTGATATAGGAACTAAAAGAGGATGAACGCTCAAAGCTCATGAAAATAAGAAAACCACTGACGACAAAAAAAGCTTTCACTGCAAAAAAAATCTGCATTTCTTTTGTGGGAGCCAAAACAATAGCAATCCAGTCAAGCTGTTGAAATCCAGAAAGATCATGCGCATGAAGTAGACAAACTGTTCCTGCGAACAATAAGCGTAGTAAGTCAAAATTATTTTTTACTAATCGAGGATGCTGATGTTGCAAGAGGTCAAATTCCTAATAGTGGTTTTAGTCTGCATTAACAACAGGAATTTTACCGATTTTTTGTTGCCAGATTTTTGGGGCAATCAAATGAATTGATTCACCGTTGGTGTCAACAGCAACGGTGACAGGCATATCTTCAATGACAAATTCATGTATCGCTTCCATGCCTAAATCAGCAAACGCGACAATGCGAGATTTACGAATAGCTTTTGAAACCAGATATGCTGCACCGCCCACCGCCATTAAATAAATCGCCTGATGTTTTTTAATGGCGGCAATGGCTTCTGCGCCGCGTTCAGATTTTCCTATCATGCCGATTAATCCCGTTTCAGCGAGCATGGTTTCGGTGAATTTATCCATACGCGTGGCAGTGGTCGGACCTGCTGGACCTACCACTTCATCACGCACAGCATCAACAGGGCCAACGTAATAAATAAATTTATTGG
This sequence comes from Methylococcales bacterium, assembly GCA_037133675.1. Taxonomy (GTDB): domain Bacteria; phylum Pseudomonadota; class Gammaproteobacteria; order Methylococcales; family Methylomonadaceae; genus UBA4132. The sequence continues at coordinate 42,894 of JBAXNR010000022.1, read as the reverse complement.
TGAAATCGACAGGCAATGGTTCGCCGAGTTCGATTAAATCACACAGGCGTTTATGTGCAGCATCGCGTCCTGTCAGCATCGTGCCGCTGAGTAACAGGGTTTCGCCCAGTTTCCACGTTGCCATTTCTTCTTTAGTCACCGTATCGAGATTAATGCGTCGCGCACTTGCACCCGCTTCCCAAGTGATTTTGGGCCAATCATCCAAACGCGGTGGATTAAATTCCGCCGCGCCTGTTCCGTCCAGAACAAAATGGGTGTGACGAGTTGCCGCACAGTTAGGAATAATAGCCACAGGTTTATTCGCTGCATGAGTGGGATAATCTTTGATTTTAATATCCAATACAGTAGTCAGTCCGCCTAGCCCTTGTGCGCCTATGCCCAGCGCGTTGACTTTTTCATATAATTCTAAACGCAATTCTTCCAGTGCATTACTCGCGCCGCTGGCGATTAATTCTTGTATGTCTATCGATTCCATACAAGCTTGTTTCGCTAACAACATGGCTTTTTCTGCCGTGCCACCTATACCTATGCCTAAAATTCCGGGGGGACACCAGCCCGCGCCCATAGTTGGCACGGTTTTTAACACCCAATCAACAATGCTATCCGACGGATTGAGCATGACAAACTTTGATTTTGCCTCAGAACCGCCGCCTTTTGCCGCGATTTCTACTTCTACCATGTTGCCCAATACTAATTCAGTATGAACAATGGCTGGCGTGTTATCGCCTGTATTAATGCGTTTACCCGCAGGGTCTGATAACACCGAAGCGCGAAGCACATTATCAGGATGACTATAAGCGCGTCTTACGCCTTCATTAACCATATCGCTAATACTCAACTCGCTTGCCCACTGTACGTTCATGCCGATTTTTAAAAACACCACAACGATGCCCGTGTCTTGGCAAATCGGTCTATGCCCTTCGGCACATAAGCGGGAATTGATTAAAATTTGCGCGATTGCATCTTTAGCGGCAGGGCTTTGTTCTTTTTGGTAAGCCGTATTAAGAGCTTGAATGAAGTCTAACGGGTGGTAATAGGAAATATATTGGAGCGCATCAGCGATGCTTTGGATGAAGTCTTCTTGCTTTATTAATGTCATGGCATTTCTCAATTGTAGTTTCGTAGCCTGTGTGGAGCGTAGCGGAACACGGGGAACAGTGGCATCGTCACGAAAGAAAAGCCCCGCATTCAGCAAGCTCCATGCGGGCTACTTGCTCAAGCTTTCCCATCATAAAACCGAATCAAATTACGCCCCGATTCTTTGGCTTGATACATCGCAGCATCTGCCCATTTAAGGATGTCACTTTCACTAATTTCATCGCCGATAAACAAGTTCACACCAATGCTTACCGCGCAATGATATTCGACAATGTTTTCTGATTTTTCTTTTGGGAGTAATTTAAGCAAATAGGGTTTGGCTAGTGTGGCGCGGACTTTCTCAGCAACAATGGCGGCGCGTATTTTTGCTTCATCTTTATTTACGTCTAGCTCATGAAGCACAATCACAAACTCATCACCGCCAAAACGAGCGATGGTATCGATTTCACGCACACAGTCCGTCAGTCGGTTCGCCACTTCCACCAATAATATATCCCCCAATTCATGTCCATACGAGTCATTTAATTGCTTGAAGTTATCCATATCTAAAAACATCAATGCACCATAGTAACCACTACGTTTGCTAGAAGCTATGGCTTGGCTTAAGCGATCATTAAGTAAACGGCGATTAGGTAGTTTAGTGAGCGGGTCATAGAATGCAAGTTGATGTAATTGTTCTTCGATGAGCTTACGCCCTGTAATATCGCGTTGCACAGAAACCCAATGTGTATACCAGCCCTTTTCATTAGCTACAGGAACAATTTCAAATTCGTTCCAATAGGTAGAACCATCTTTGCGGTAATTGAGCATTTCTGCACGAATTGACTGCCACTTTTCTAGTGCAGTACGCACTTTATCTAAGGTTGCACGGTCGCTTTTAGGACCTTGAAGGATACGCGGTGATTGACCGATAATTTCATCAGGACTGTAGCCATTGCGCTCATAAAAAACTCTATTAGCCCAAACGATTTTGGGACCTGGATTATTAATTGGCTCAGCTTCAGTAATCACGATGGCATCATTCAGTCGATTAATGCAAATCTCAAGCAACTTGGGAAAATTTGCAATCAGCGTAAGTGGAACTGTATTTTTTTCTAAATCCATGTCTTGTGTCTATTGTTTAGTGGGTAGTCGATACCTGTTTACGATATTTAGCGCGTAAAACGGGTAGAGCAACGCGAAAACTCATCTGCTAGGCGGTCGTTGGTTGATAAAACGTTAAGTCTATGCCGCGTACTTGCAGATTATCGTTGTTTTGTAATTTGACACGTCCGCTAATCAGCTTGTTATTAAGATGAACTTTGCCACGTTTTTCGGGGATCAAGTAATAGCCATCACTCTGGCGGGTAATAATCGCACTTAGTTTCGGTGCGAACCAGCCGCTTATGTACAGATCACAATCACTACGTTTGCCAATGTTGAAATTTTGTGTCGATAATGCCCATCGCTGACCATGATTAGCTCCACCAGTTTGCACCAAATAGGGCGTTTTAGCCTGTTGTTGCTGTAGCATCGCCCTCAATTGCAAGCTATTAAGCATCACAGTTTGGTCTTCGATGATAGCATTTGGATTTGGCGTAGCTGAGCCAGCGGATAAATCGACCGCGATAAACTTCAACTTATGTTTAAAGATACCGATTTCATCGCCATAAACCAGTTGCCCTTGAGAAATGCGGCGACCATTTAAAAATACGCCATTGGTGCTGTTATTATCCGTGATAAAAAAATCATTCCCTTCTTGCACGATGCTTGCATGGTGTCCAGATACGCCTCTGTTGTTGATAACTACATCGTTATCGAGAGATCTACCAATGCGGGTTACAGTTAATTGCAAAGGTGCGGTAAATTTCAGCTCACCGTTAAAGTACACTTGTAAAAATGCCATCGGGGGAATACCTCTAGCGTGTAAGATGGGTAGAGCAATGCGAAACCCATCACATTACAGATTAATGATGGGTTTCGGCTATCGCCTCTACCCATCCTATTTTTTTCGTCCTTTTCGTGGACACTAACTTTTATAACTGAGTCGGTTGAGCTGGCGAGCAGCTCAACAAAACCTGCGAATGTATTGGGTTGCTAAAAAGCGGCAATCCAACCTACAGATTATCTTAATCTTAGCCGCCTTTACCGCCAGCTTTACCCATTTTTTGTTTTTTAGGCTTATTTTCTTTTGCCACTTTAGGTTTTTCAGCGGCTTTATCTTCTTTTGCTATTTCAGCCTGAGGTTTGGTTATTTCTGAGGCAGTTGTTTTTTCAGCATCTAGTTTTGGTGTATTTTCTGCGTGGGCAATAACAAAAGGTAGGAATGCAATGACTATAATGAAAAATTTTCTCATGGATGTGTTCCCCGTATGGCTTTTTACAAAAGTGTGCAAGTCGAGTTAAATGTGTTGGGTTGCCAAAACGCGGCAACCCAATCTACAGTTCTATTCGTCTAGCTGTTCCGCATTCAACTTGCCTTGCTTGGTATAACTAGGCGCGATACTGATGAGTAAGGTAAGTAAAGTGGCAATGTATGGCACAAGTTGTACGGATAAAATAGCTATCCACAATTTACCACTGAGATTGTCAAAATGGTCAACATTGCTCATTTGCCAAATAGCAAAACTTAATAGAATTAACATCAGCAATTCTTGCTGTATGGTTCGTAAACCAGAGATTAATGCCCCTTGTTTTTCATATTTAGGGGTACGCATAAATGGCTTACCTGAGGTAAATAAACCCTGCACTGTGCCTTGAGCAACGGTATGGGTTAATGCCAAACCTGTTAATGACGCGCCTAAGGATTCCCATATTGAACACGGTACGCGTGCTTGATACAGCCATAAACCGCGCAAAATTTTGAAACTGAATAAGCCGATAGTTGGCATTAAAAACACGTTAGAAGGTAGCTCGCTACCAATGGGATCATAGAGAATTACCGCCGTTAAAATCAAACTCGATGTGGTAAATAATAACGCTAAAGCGTCTGAGAACCACGGTAGCCAACCTGCAATAAAGTAATAGCGTTGGGCGGGTGTTAATGGTGATTTTTTGCTCGGTAAAAAGCTACGCCAGTGTCCTTTTATGATTTGCATTGCGCCATACACCCAACGGAAGCGTTGTGTCATATAGCCTGAGAATGTATCGGGCATTAAGCCTTTACCAAATGAATCTTTGACATAAACGGAATCATAACCTGCTTCATAGAGACGTAAACCCAATTCACTGTCTTCACAAATACACCATTCTGCCCAGTTGCCGACTTCCAGCAAGGCTGATTTTCGTATCATGGTCATGGTGCCATGTTGAATAATGGCATTGTATTCGTTGCGTTGCACCATACCGATATTAAAAAAGCCTGCATATTCCCAGTAGCAAAAATTTTTAAAGGTACTTTGATTCCGATCACGGTAATCTTGTGGTGATTGCACAAAACCGACATTTTCATTATCAAAATACGGCACCATGCACTTTAACCAATCAGGGGAGAGTATATAATCACTGTCAATGACGGCAATAATTTCAGCATCATTGTCAGTTTGTTCCAGTGCGTGATTAATCGCTCCCGCTTTAAATCCAGGCCAGTTTTCTAAATGGAAAAAACGAAACATGGGGCCTAAACGTTCGCAATCGGCTTTGACAGGCTCCCAAACAGCAGGGTCTTTGGTGTTGTTGTCCATTACCAACACTTCTAAGTTGGGATAATCGACTTTTGCTAGAGCTTCTAAGGTTTTGCGTACCATCATGGGCGGTTCATTATGAATCGGTAGATGTAGCGAAACTTTTGGGTATTTAAAACTTTCAGTCGGGGTGAGTGGTTGAAAGGTACGAGCGGTTTTTTTATGCCAAATCACTTCGGCAATTTCCAAACTTTCAATCAGTAAAATAACGACTGCCATTGCCTGCATCAATAGCATCAATGCCCAAAAGAAAATACTCAGTTTGGTTTGATATTGTTGCGCACCTATTGAGGCAGACCAGAAAATAACTGAGACCGCGAGGTTGGCAATTAGCCCAAAAAACAATACTCCTGGTAATTTTAGTGTGCTGCGAGTAAATAAAAACAAGCCCATCAGTAGTAAACTAAAAACCGCCGCACCTGTTGCCCAACGCTCCCAATCTGGCATGGCAACGACATCACCATCCATTGGATATTTAGGTTCGCGGTCAGCATTAAAAATACCCCAATATGCCCCGACTGAGCCTTCTATCGATTTTTTCCACGGTTGATCAAAGGCTTCAACAATGTAATAGTTAAGCTTGTCTTTGTCTTTTAAGTTTTGGTTATATTCATCAACCCGATTGAAAAATTCACGTAAAAACTTTGCCTGATTAGCTCTTGACGGAGTTGAATGTTGATAGGGCTGCCCGTCAGAAGGCCAGCCTGTTTCAGTGATGATGACGGGTTTACCTTGAGCAATTTTTTTGATTTCTTCATAACGTTGGAATACATAATCCACCGCCCCACTAACGGGCATACTTTCCCAGTAAGGCAGAATATGGACTCCAATAAAATCAACTTCATCAATCAGTTTAGGGCTTTTTAGCCAAATATCCCATGTTTCAGAAGTGCCAACAGGTCGCCATTGTCGCTTTTTCACATCACGGATATAGTCGATAAGCTGCTCTTCGGTAACATCTTTGCGCAACATGGTTTCGTTACCGATGGTTACGCGAAGAATATTTTTATAATCCTGACGGCTAATATCGACTAATTTATCAATCTCTTGTTTGTTTATATCCAGCTCTTTGCCAATCCAAGCACCTAGAGTGATATTCAAATTGTGTTTAGCGGCTAAGTTCGCAACAACATCCTGACCTCTGAGCATACTATAAGTACGAACAGCGCGGACTTTGTCAGACAATAGCGCGAAATCAGTGTCGATATTATCAGCATTGAAGGTTTGAAGATAAGTTTGTGTGTCTTCTTTACGCATAGGGTCATAAGTCACCCCTAGCGTGGTTTTAGTCCACGGTTGTAAATGTAATGGGTTGTTAATATGACTCCAAATACTGTAATTAATGACAACGAGTATTACGAGTACAATAAAAATAGCTATCTTTCTTATCATTTGAGTAGTTGTTGTGATTTGGGGGAGGCTATAGTTGGTTATGTTAGCCCTTAGTATTGGGGGGTACAAACTTTAGGTTTGTATCCCCAATACCTTTCTTGTACTATTTTTTAATATAAAGATCGGTAATTGTGCCAGTAATCATTTCAGCAGCAAATGCCACGGTCTCTGATAAGGTTGGATGTGCGTGTATGGTTAAAGCGATGTCTTCTACATCTGCACCCATTTCAAATGCCAACACGGTTTCTGCAATTAATTCACCTGCATTAGTACCCACCATTCCCGCACCGAGAATTTTGCCTGTTTCTTTGTCAGTCAGTATTTTAGTTAAGCCTTCTTTGCGTCCTATGCTTAATGCACGTCCGCTAGCTGCCCAAGGAAATGAGCCTTTTTCGTAGTCTATACCTTGTTGTTTAGCTTGATTTTCAGTCAGTCCCATCCACGCAACCTCTGGATCGGTGTAAGCTACCGATGGAATGGTTAATGCGTCAAATGCTGCTTTATGTCCCGCAGCCACTTCGGCAGCGATTTTAGCTTCATACACAGCTTTGTGTGCCAGCATTGGATTGCCGACTATATCACCGACGGCAAAAATGCGCTGTACGTTAGTGCGTTGTTGTTTATCAACAGGGATAAAACCCTGTTCATTAACTTCAATACCTGCCAATTCAGCACCGATTTTTTTACCATTAGGTCGCCGTCCAACTGCCACTAACACAGCGTCGAATAGCTCATGTTCAGGCACACCTTTGCCCTCAAAAAACACTTTCAATCCTTCGTCGTGGGATTCAATTGAGGTGACGCGGGTTTCTAACCAGATATTGTTGTATTGTTTTTTAATGCGTCGATATAAAGGATTTACTAAATCTTTATCACAACCAGGAATCACTTGATCCATTAATTCTACCACGCTGATTTCTGAACCTAACGCGTGATAAACCGTTGCCATTTCTAAACCGATAATGCCGCCGCCAACAATCAATAATTTTTTAGGAATTTCTGTTAATGCCAAGGCATCGGTAGAATCCCACAAACGCGGGTCATCATGCGGAAAAATCGGTATTTTTGTTGGTTGTGAGCCAGCAGCAATAATAGCTTGATCGAAACGCACGGTCACTATGCCATCTGCGGTTTCTACTGTCACTGTCTCAGGGGAAGTAAACTGACCAACACCTTGTATGAGTGTGACTTTGCGTTGTTTCACTAAACCTGCCAAACCGTCATTTAAGGATTTGATAACACTGGCTTTCCATGCGCGAATTTTGTCAATGTCTAGCGTTGGCTTAGCAAAACTCACGCCGTGATCCTCAACCTCTTCGGCTTCATGAATAGTATGAGCTATGTGTAGTAAGGCTTTTGAAGGAATGCAGCCAACATTAAGACAAACGCCACCCAATACAGGATAACGCTCAATCAAGACCACTTGCTTCCCTAAATCGGCGGCGCGAAATGCCGCACTATAACCGCCTGGACCACCGCCTAATACTAAAACTTCTGCGTGTACTACTGTATCGTTCATTTTGTCTTGCCCTTTTCTTAAAGTAACAATCGGCGAATATCGCCCAGATAATATTTTAGTGTTGCCATAAATTTGGCACCTTCTGCGCCATCAATCACTCGATGGTCATACGTTAAATCTAACGGTAGCATGAGTTTTGGTTCAAAGTCTTTGCCATTCCACACTGGCTGCATTTTGGCACGAGTCACACCCAGTATAGCAACTTCAGGGGCGTTGACTATAGGGGTAAACGACATACCACCAATACCGCCTAAACTAGAAATAGTCATACAACCGCCCTGCATATCAGCGGGTAATAATTTACCTTGCCGTGCTTTTTCACTTTTTTCTGCTAATTCAGTCGCCAGTTGGTTGATGGTTTTGTAATTGACATCTCGCAACACAGGCACAACCAAGCCATTGGGGGTATCGACAGCAATTCCAATATTAAAGTATTTTTTTAATATCAGTTGCTCTCCATCGGCAGATAATGAAGCATTAAAACTAGGGAACTGCTGCATGGCAGTCACTAATGCTTTGATGATAAACATCAAGCCAGTGATTTTTAACTCACCTTTGGCTTTTTCGGCATTGAGTGCGTTGCGAAATGCCTCCATTTCGGTAATATCAACTTCTTCATGGTAAGTCACCATCGGTAAATTTAGCCAAACGCGGCTAAGATTCTGCCCAGTCAGGCGTTTGATTTTGCTTAGTTTGACTGTTTCTGTGTCACCAAACACTGAAAAATCAATGGTAGGAATACTAGGAATACCCGCACCTGTGGCGACAATGCCTTCTTCCATCACTTTTTTGACGAAGTTTTTTACATCGTCTTTGAGTATGCGTCCCTTACGACCACTGCCTTTTTTAACTCGGCTAATGTCAACGCCTAATTCGCGTGCAAATAGCCGTACTGAAGGCGTGGCGTGTGGAACTTTGTTCACCACGCTACTTTCAATAGCTACCACAACTGGCTTAGAGACAGGCGCGACCGACTGCTGCGCGGCTTTTTCTACGGACGCAACAGGAGCTGCCACGACAGGCTGCGCGGCTTGCTCAGCCGCTACGGGAGTAACACTGGCTTCTTCATTGACTAACACGGTAGCAATCAACGAGCCTTCAGAAACTTTGTCACCTTGTTTAATATAAACCTGTTGCACTGTGCCAGCAGCACTGGAGGGTAAATCCATGCTGGCTTTATCAGTTTCTAAGGTGGCAATAGTTTGTTCCAATGCCACCACATCACCTGGTTGAATCAATACTTCAACAACGTCAATTCCAGCAACATTGCCAACATCGGGTACTTTGATTTCTATTAATACAGTCATGTTGATTCCTTATCTTAACCAAGGTGCAGACGCATCTGCTGCTATGCCATATTTCGCCAGTGCCACATCGATTTTAGTCGCTTCAAACTGCCCCAAATCTGCCAAACTTTTCAGTGCGGCAATGGTGATGTGATAACGGTCTACCTCAAAGAAACTGCGTAACAATTCGCGGGTATCTGAACGACCAAAACCATCCGTACCTAACACGGTATAAGGGGCTTTAATATAAGGACGAATTTGTTCTGCAAAAGCGCGAGTGTAATCAGTTGCAGCAATCACAGGCCTTTTTGCATCAGCTAAGCAATGACTGACATGGGATTGTTTTTGCGGTTCAGTCGGATGTAAACGATTCCAGCGTTCACAGTCTTGTCCATCACGCGCTAATTCAGTAAAGCTAGGACAACTCCATAAATCCGACTCTACACCCCAATCATTACGCAGTAACTCAGCAGCAAATTCAACCTCACGGAAAATTGTTCCAGAGCCTAATAACTGCACATGAGGAGCTTTGGTCTTTTCGCTTTGATGGAAACTATACATACCTTTCAGTATATCCAGCTCGATACCTTTAGGCATAGCAGGGTGGGCATAATTTTCGTTCATCACAGTGATGTAATAAAACACATCTTCCTGTTCGACATACATACGGCGTAATCCGTCCTGAATAATCACCGTTAGTTCATACGCATAAGTGGGATCATACGATACGCAATTCGGCACGGTTGCAGACATGATATGACTGTGACCGTCTTCATGTTGCAAACCTTCGCCATTCAGCGTAGTACGTCCCGCAGTACCGCCCATTAAAAAGCCGCGTGTGCGTTGGTCTGCCGCTGCCCAGATTAAATCACCGACACGTTGGAAACCAAACATGGAGTAATAAATGAAGAATGGAATCATTGGCACGTTATGGGTGGAATAAGATGTCCCAGCGGCTATCCAATCGCACAAGCCGCCTGCTTCGTTAATGCCTTCTTGCAACACTTGACCGTGTTTGTCTTCTTTATAGAACATCAATTGGTCTGCATCTTGTGGCGTGTATAACTGTCCTACTTGTGACCAGATACCCAATTGACGGAACATTCCCTCCATACCAAAGGTGCGTGATTCATCGGGAACAATCGGCACTACGCGTTTGCCGATGTTTTTGTCTTTCACCAAAATATTGAGTAGATTGACAAACGCCATCGTGGTAGAAATTTCACGTCCTTCGCGGGTAGCTTCTAACAAGGATTTAAAATCACTCAGCACAGGCACATCTAAAGGGTAGGATTTCGCACGTCTTGCAGGTATATGACCTCCTAACTCAGCACGGCGTTCCTGCATATAGTTGAGTTCTCTTGAACCTTCTGGGAAAGTCAGATAAGGCAGACTGGCTAATTCTTTGTCTGTGACAGGTAGTTCATAACGATCACGGAAGTTTTCCAGTGAAATTTGATCCATTTTTTTCTGTTGATGCGAGGTATTTTGTGCTTCGCCCGATGATCCCATGCCATAACCTTTAATGGTTTTAGCCAGAATAACTGTGGGTTTTCCTTTGTGATTAACGGCAGCATGAAAAGCCGCAAATACTTTAGCGGGATCATGACCGCCCCGATTCAGACTCCAAATATCACGGTCAGACCAATCGGCAACCATCGCCTTTAATTCAGGAGTATTAAAGAAATGTTCGCGCACATATGCACCATCTTTGGCTTTAAAAGTTTGATAATCACCATCCACACATTCCATCATACGCGCCGCTAACAAGCCGTCTTTATCACGCGCAAGCAGCGTATCCCAATGTTGACCCCATACCACTTTAATAACATTCCAACCAGCACCACGAAATTCGCTTTCCAATTCTTGAATGATTTTGCCATTGCCGCGTACTGGACCATCTAAGCGTTGCAGATTGCAATTGACCACAAAAATCAAATTATCCAAATGTTCGCGTCCAGCCATGCCGATTGCACCTAAGGATTCAGGCTCATCAGTTTCACCGTCACCAAGAAAACTCCACACTTTACGTCCATCAGTATCCGCCAAACCACGGTCACGCAAATAACGCATAAACCGAGCTTGATAAATCGCCATAATTGGACCCAAACCCATAGACACCGTCGGGAACTGCCAAAAATCAGGCATCAACCAAGGATGTGGGTAAGATGATAAGCCGCCGCCATGTACCTCTTGGCGGAAATTATTCATTTGCTCTTCGGTTAATCGACCGATTAAAAAAGCCCGTGCATAATCACCTGGGGTTAAATGTCCCTGAGTAAAAATTAAATCGCCATCGTGGTGTTCAGAAGCGGCGTGCCAAAAATGGTTATAACCGACATCATACAGAGTAGCCGCTGACGCAAAACTAGCAATATGTCCACCGACATTGGTATGTTTATTAGCGCGTAATACCATCATCATGGCATTCCAGCGCACATAAGAACGAATTCTTTGCTCTATGGTGGTATCACCATGAAACTGCGCTTGCTGGGCAACAGGAATAGTATTCAAATAAGCCGTATTGGCACTAAAAGGAATATCAAATCCTGAATGCCGTGTTGCAGCTACCAATTGTTCAATCAAAAAATGTGCGCGTTCACTACCATCCTGTTCTAAGACAGATTGCAGTGCCTCGATCCATTCCTTGGTTTCCGCTGGGTCAATATCATGTTGTCCAGTAATTTCTGAAAGAGATGTATTATTCATTATGTGATCCTGTTGGGACGGGTTTGTGCATGGATAGCTAACATTGCTGTGCCGTACAGTTCCGTAATTTTGGCTTGAGTATTAAATGAGTAAAAGGGAATGACAGTAATTATAAAGAGCGCGTAGTACGCGCCTAATATTGACGCATAGTATATACAAATGAAGAGAGGCAATGAATCGTTTTCATAGCAGATCTCCTCTAAGTGAGCAAAAATAACACGAAGTAATCCACACTAGAAGACATAATCGCGCCACTGATGATGAGTAATTTCATGCTTGGAGTGTCTAAAACAGTAGAAAATATTCGTAATACCCAAGAAAAACAAGACTCACTGATTGTTGAGTATGGTAGTTTGTACTACGATTTCCTTGTTGCCAGAGATGATGTGGCTACACTAAACAGGAGACTTTTCTATAAAATTACTGAAAAGACCTGAGAGTACTTATATGACAACCCAAGCCAAACAAAAATACACCGCTGAATTTAAAGAGAATGCAGTAAAGCGAGCAAATGAATCGAGCAATGTGGCGGAGACAGCCCGTGAGTTGGGATAAAGGAGAATACGCTGACTAACTGGGTTTATCAGTATAGCCGCCACGTTAAGCCTCTGTCCATTACCCACATATTTTTAGCCATAAATATCAATTGGTTAAGTAGAAAGAATAGGTCGTCTGTCTATAAGCGATACAAACAATGAGGCATCAAAAACAAAAAAATAGGCATTTATAGCGGTTTCGTGTCTTTGTTTATACCACAGTTTGACTGCTTATTAACGACAGAATTTTTGTAACATCGTGATTTTAAATATATTTATATCCGAATGCAGTAAATTATATCGTAACACATTGCGTAATTTTTAATATACTACATATAGTGGCTACCCCGCGAAATCGGGAAGAGCTATTTTATCTATCACTACTATGAATTAATTTTAATGGAGATATTATGGCATTTATAGCAAGTAGCCCAGATAAAGCCATAGCAGAATCTGGGCTACTTTCGGAATTATGCTATCCTACATTCCATAAACTTGATATGGACTACTCACTTACGATTAGAGGGTATCTATAGCAAACTTAAGCCGCAAAATTCGCGCTGGCAAAATCCCAGTTAGCTAATACCCAAAACGCTTCCAAATATTTTGGACGCAAATTGCGAAAATCAATGTAATACGCGTGTTCCCACACATCACACGTCAATAAAGGGGTTTGACCTGCGGTTAATGGCGTACCTGCGTTGCTGGTGCTAACTAATGCTAAACTGCCATCAGCATTTTTAACCAACCATGCCCAACCTGAACCAAACGTGGTCACCGCAGTTTTGGTAAATTCTTCTTTAAATTTGTCAAAAGAACCAAAGGTTGCATCAATTGCTTCGGCTAACGCGCCAGAGGGTTTACCTGCACCACTTGGTGTTAAGGAATTCCAATAGAAGGTGTGATTCCAGATTTGTGCTGCATTGTTAAAAATACCGCCTGATGATTTGAGGACGACTTCTTCTAATGAAGCATTTTCAAATTCAGTACCTACGACTAAATTATTCAGATTAGTGATGTAGGTTTGGTGATGTTTGCCGTAATGAAACTCGATGGTTTCTTCGGAAATGTACGGTACTAAAGCATTTTTAGCATACGGTAATGGGGGAAGTTCAAAAGCCATTTGTGTCTCCTAAATGAAAAAAATAAAATGTTACAAAAAATAATGAGGCGGGTAAAGATAAATACCCAGTGGTTTAATAGGCTATAACTTTAGCATTGCCAGCCAATTAAATAAAGTAGGCTTTGTCGCATTTGACTAATCACACTAAAATGCCTTGAGTAAACATCACTCAAATTCGCTATTCATCTCTTAAACTACGCTGTTATGTAACGTAGTCAACCTTTAAAACGCCATGCTGATTCGACTGATTATTTATTTTGCTTACATTCTAAAAAGGTCTACGCGTTATCGGCAGACTAAGCTGTTTTTCTACAATTTATTAGAAAATTCAGACAACAAGGTTAAATCCTATTTTGATATTTTCATGATTGCGCTGGTCATGAGTAGCGTATTTTTTCTAATTTATGAAATGAATACCAAGTTAAATAAATTTGATGTGTTGTTTGAATACTGCATTATCGCCTTGTTTATTTTTGAATACTTGCTACGAGTATGGCTATGCAATGATAGCCACAAGATTTTTCTCGATTACTACGAAAAGACTAAATATCTAAACATTCCTTTTCGGTTAAGCGTGGCTTTGCGTCTGGTTGTAGTCAAAAAAGTGGCGTATATGCTTACGCCCTTGGCATTAATTGATTTATTAGCGATTTTGTCTATTTACAGACCCTTGCAAATATTACGCATATTCCTGATTTTTCGGCTGTTAAAATTATTTCGTTATTTTAATCACATCAAATTATTTGCCGATGTATTAGCCAGTAAACGCTTTGAGCTTTACACCTTGACTATTTTTTTAGGTTTTTTAATTTTTATCGGTACTATCAGCATTTATTTATTGGAACACCGTGATAACGGTAAACAAATCAGCGATTTATTTGATGCTTTTTATTTTACCATTGTCACCGTTTCAACGGTCGGTTTTGGTGACATATCACCGCAAACATCGGGCGGACGCTTGGTGGCGATGGCAATGATTTTTTCTGGTTTAGGAGTATTGTCTTTTTTTACCTCCATTATGGTCTCGGCATTGAGTGAAAAAATACAAGAATTACGCGATCAAAAAACCCATAGCGAACTGAATCGCTACAGCAGTTTTGTGATTATTTGCGGTTTTGGGCGCGTTGGACAGCATATTGCTACCCAGCTTGAAAAAGATCAGCAGCATTTTGTCATTATTGATATTGATGAAGTCAATATTGCTAGAGCCAAGCGGCGCGGCTATTTAGCGATTCATGCCGATGCCAGTCGAAACAAGATACTTAAAAGTGCGGGGATTAACGATAAAGCCACTGCGGTTTTATGTACCACGGGTAATGATGTGATTAATGTTTATATCACCCTCACCAGTCGGCATTTAAATCCAGATATTCGCATTATTTCTCGCGCTAATCAGCAAGAAAATATAAAAAAACTCTATCAAGCAGGGGCGAATGATGTTTTGCAACCGTTTGAAATAGCCAGCTTAGTGGTGGCTGAATATATTGGTCAGCCTGTGGCTTTTGAGGCAATAGTCGGCATTATTAATGAGGAAAAAAACTTCATCATGGAAACGTTATGTGTGCATTCAGGTTCGTTTGTTGAAAACCAACGCATTGCGGACATTGACTTTCAACAGCGTAAACTCATGTTAGTTGGGGTAATCAGTACCCATTCTTTACATAAAAATCATAAAAACCGTTATCGAATAAGAGATCAGCATTTTTATTTTAATCCCGCAAAATTCTTTGAATTACAGGCAGGTGATTTACTGGTATTGCTGGGTAAAGAAGTCAGTATCGATTATTTTCGTACCCAAATTGACTCAAGTCGCCTCCGATCAAAACGCAAGGTAAAATCATGAAACGAATTGCGATCTTTGGTTATGGTGTGATGTCTTTAGAAGTGATGAGGCGATTAAACGACAAACAACATAGCCTGTTGTTTGTCAGCCAAGATGAGAATGAAGAGGCATTAATGACCGCGCAGGGTTTTGAAACAACAATTATTGATTTTCGTAATGATGACGAGCTTAAATCGATAGGCATCGGTTCAACGGTGGATATTATTTTTTGTTTTTATCCAACCGACTCAAACAATGTATTTTTAACCCTTTCCGCTCGCGCACTCGATAAAAAACTCACGATTATTGCCATTGTCGATGATCCTGAATCGGCAGAAAAATTACTGGCAGCAGGGGCGAATAAAATTATTGATCCCTATGAAATTTGTGCGCGACGCACCCATAATATGCTCACCAAGCCCGATGTCACCAATATGTTGGATAATACCGTATTTGGGCAACATGATTTAAATATTGCCCAAATAGAAATTCCCAGTGGGTCTTATCTTGAAAACTCAAAAAGTAGTGACTTACGTTTGGCAGAAAAATACAATTTAATACTCATCGGTATTGTCGATAGAGAATTAGGTGACGCATTGCATTTTGCCATCAGTGAAAAAAAACATATCCTGAATGCAGGGGATGTTTTAGTGGTACTGGGTCCATCACGCGAAATTAAGCATTTTAAAGAGGCAGTTAATGGAGGTTATATATGTTTTATTTGATACATTTTAATTCAAGAATTTGGTTTTTTTTAGGTTTTTTAGGTTGCGTGACCTTGTTGTCTATGGGAGCGTATTTTCAATTTGTTCAAGGCTTAAATCCTTGCCCACTGTGTATTTCTCAGCGGTTGGCGATTTTAGCCACAGGCATCGTGTTTTTGATTGCCGCGATTCATAATCCACAGCAAACAGGCACAACGCGTTACGCCATTGCAGGGGCTATCACTGCGTTATTTGGCGCGTCTATTTCCACCCGCCATGTTTGGTTACAACATTTACCGCCCGAAGAAGTTCCCGAATGTGGACCTGGCTTGGACTATATGTTGCAAAATTTCCCCTTATTTGACACACTTAAATTGATGCTCAGCGGTACGGGTGATTGCGCTAAAGTCGATTGGACGTTGTTGGGTTTTAGTATGCCTGCGTGGACATTAGTCGCATTTTTAATGCTGGCAACGCTAAGCCTGTTACAAATTTGGAATTACACGGATAATCATGACTAAAATTGCACGTTGCCAATGCTGATACCCATTAGCCTAATAGCGATAGCCTTTACACTGCTTGCTGTTGCGGTCGTGATGCTGGTTAAAACAATGTCACGCGTAAGCACTGAGATAAAGCAAAGGCAACTGGCAGAGGAAGCTCTACGTCAGTCAGAGACAAAGTTTCTGTCGTTCTACAATACCAGCAGCAATGCGATGATGTTTCTGGATGAACAGGTTTTTTTAGACTGTAACCCTGCGACCTTGTCAATGTTCGGTTGTGTGAATAAAGCCGAGTTCTGCTCAAAACACCCCGCTGAATTATCGCCGTTAAAACAAGCCTGTGGCACTGATTCTATAACGCTGGCTGACCAATACATTGAACAGACACTGGCAACAGGTTGTCATCGTTTCGAGTGGTTGCACAAGCGCGTTGATACCGATGAGGTATTTCCCACTGAGATACTCCTCAATGCCGTCGATATGAATAGTAAGCGGATTATTCAGGGCGTTATTCGCGATCTAAGTGAACAAAAGCAGTCAGAAGATCGCCTTAATCTAAGTCAAGAATACGGGGGTATTGGTTTGTGGGAAGCCGACTTGATTAATAATCGACAAGTGTGGTCAAAAACCACTTATCAACTAGTCGGATTTCCTGACATAGCCCAGCCAACGTGGGAGGATTTTTTAGCCAGAGTCCACCCTGATGATAGGCAAATAATAATTGGTGAAACACAAGCGCATTTAACACAGGGGACGAAATACGATGTTGAGTATCGAATTGTCTCTACTAATGGACAACACCGTTGGATGCGTTCAGTTGGTCGTGCAGAATTCGCCGCCGATGGCACGCCGACGCGTTTTATTGGCATAGCTCAAGACATTACCGAACGTAAATTAATGGAGGCAGAACTCAAACGCTCCAATGCCGATTTAGAGCAATTTGCTTACGCCATTTCTCACGATATGCGGCAACCATTACGCATGGTCACCAGTTATTTAACGCTGATTGAGACCGCGTTATCTGAACAACTCAATGAAGAACAGCAACAATTTTTAAATTTTGCCATTGACGGTGCGAAACGCATGGATGCTATGATTTTATCGTTGTTAGATTATTCGCGTGTCGGGCATAAAACCATTGCATTCACTCACGTTGCCAGCCGTACCGCATTAGACGAAGCCTTGGCATTTCTTGAACCCGAACGCCTAGCGAGTGGCGGTAGCATAGCGGTCTACGGTGAGTGGGCAGAAGTCATGATTAATCCCGATGAATTAACGCGCCTATTGCAGAACTTAATTGGTAACGCACTTAAATATCACGAAGAAAATTCGCCGCCCTGTGTCGAAGTATATGCGTTGACCACGGCAAAGATGTTCAGAGTCAGTGTGCGTGATCATGGTATCGGCATTGATAACAAACAACCCAATCGATTATTTAAAGTTTTTTCGCGTTTAAATGCGCGTAGTCGTTTTGAAGGTACTGGCGTAGGACTGGCGTTATGTCGCAAAATTGTTGAATGTTATGGTGGTAGCATCGGTGTGGAATCCATCGGTGAAGGGCAGGGCAGTGTATTTTGGTTTGAGTTACCGATTTCACAGCCTGCTGGCACAGAGTTAGGATCATGAGTCGTGCTAGATTTCGCTTCGCTACTTACGCGCTAGTAGTTTTTTTAGTCATCATCAGCCCATTAAGTCATAGCGATGATAAACCGTTGATAGTCGGTAGCGAGCAGAATTATCCGCCCTTTGCTTTAGGTTTAACCGATGATACAGCAGATGGTTTTACGGTTGAGTTATGGCGAGCAGTGGCGGCAGAAAGTCGTCTCAATTCAACGATTCGGGTAATGCCGTTTCATGATATTTTGCAAGACTTTAAAGCAGCAAAAATAGATGTGCTGATTAATTTGGCAGAATCCGATGAACGTCGCCAATTCGCTGATTTTACTGTGCCTCATGTTATTGTTCATGGGGCAATTTTTGTCCGTAAAGGTGAAGATGATATTCATACCGAAGCCGATTTAAACGGCAAAAGCATTATCGTCCTAAATGCCGATTTAGCCCATGATTACGCTCTATCAAAAGGCTGGAGAAAACAGCTCGTGCTAGTGGATACCTCTGAAGCAGGTTTTCAGTTATTGGCATCAGGTCAATATGACGTGCTACTGCTCAGTAAGTTGGCAGGTAAACAAACGCTGGAAAAATTAGGGCTAGCCAACATTGAAGCTTTACCCATCAAAGTCGGATTTTCACAAAAATTTTCCTTTGCAGTGCATAAAGGTAATGCAGAATTATTGGCTAAAATCAACGAAGGCTTAGCATTAACCAAAGTCAGTGGCGTTTACGATAAATTGTATGAAAAATGGTTTGGCGTTTATGAAGAAAAAAACTTACAACTGTTACTAATCAAATATCTCGCGCCTATCGTTGGGATTTTTTTGCTCATTATTGGCTTAAGTTTGTATCGCCGTAGTGTTGAACGCAAACAAGCGATACAAGCATTGCAAGAAAGCGAAAGTCGTTTTCGGGATTTATTTGAAAATGCACCTTTGCCTTATCAATCGTTAGATATTAATGGTCGATTTCTTTATGTCAATGAAGCATGGGTGGAGTTAGTCGGTTGTCATCGTGAACAGGCGATAGACCAGTTGTTTAGCGACTTTGTCAGTGCTTCGTCAAAATCATTATTAGCGACAACGCTTGGTCAATTGAAAAACAGTAATGCCAGAGGAAGTATGGTACTGGAATTAATGTGCCGCGAAGCCAGTGAAAAACACTTAGTGGCAGTTAAATGGCATATTGCCAGAGATAATAAACAGAATTTTCAACGTACACACTGCATTTTAACTGACATTACTGAGCAACATCGTGCTGAGCAAGCACTCAAAGAAAATCAAGTAGCGTTAGCTGCGGCTCACGCTGACTTAGTTCAGTTTACTTATATTGCCGCCCATCATTTACAAGAGCCTACTCGACGTTTAGCGACTTTTGTACAACGCTTGCAGTCTCAGCTTGCAGAAATACCTGAGTTAAATAAAGATGTTGTGACCTCACTTAATTTCATTGAACAAAGCGCGTTGCGACAACGGGCATTAGTACGCGATATTCAACTTTACTTAGCAGTTATTCGCCCTATCGGGGTGGTAGAACAAAATTCTGTCGCAAAAATTCTCGCTAAAGTGCTAAGGCATCATGCGCAATTGATTGATAACACCCATGCCATCATAGAGTATGACGATCTTCCGTCTGTCCATTTTGACCAGCCTCGCTTATATGACATTTTTAATATTTTGCTGGATAATGCTCTGCATTATCGTCACCCTGAGCGTACACTACGCATACAAATTAGTGGTGAAGCAAAAGGGAGGCGAGTTTATTATCGTATTGCTGATAATGGTATCGGTATTCCAGCCGATTGCCGTGAACGGGTTTTTTTAGTGTTTGAGCGTTTACAAATCAATAATAATCCAGAATCTACAGGCATTGGTTTGGCAATTGTGCAACGCATTATTAAAAGTTGTCACGGCTCGGTGAGTCTGGATGAAACGCCCAATGGTGGAACAACCGTTCTGTTTGATTTGCCTGAGTAATGCGTGAAAACTATCGTACAGACTTTGCAATGCAGGAACTATGTACAAGTATTGTAACCATGAGATTGACCCTAATGACATACCAGCACACGATTGAAATTTTGCTATTAGAAGACGAAGCAGCGGATGCTTATCTGGTAAAAGTAGCACTAAAAGAAAATAAAGCACACGCCCACTTACATCATGTATCTGATGGGCGTGAAGGCATTGATTTTTTACAAAAAAATGGTGACTATAGCAATGCTCTGCGTCCCGATTTGATTTTGCTTGATTTGAATATGCCGCGTATGAATGGTTATGAATTTTTAGCGGCTGTTAAAAGTGATGAACGCTTTAAAAGTATTCCCACCGTGGTATTAACCACCTCAGATGTTGAAAGCGATATAGTGTGTGCCTACCAATTAGGTGCAGCTAGTTATATTACCAAGCCTACAGGTATGGATTCGTTTATATCGATGATTGACAAACTTAGTGACTATTGGATTAACGTAGTCAGCTTACCTTACAGGTATTAATATGAATAATAGTGATATGCCTATTCGCGTGTTATTGGTGGAAGATGAAGCGGGCGATGCGCAGTTAGTAAAAATAGAATTACGACAAACGCATGGTGAGAAGTTTACTGTTACTTGGCTTGAATCTCTCAATGACATATCACTGAGCTTGCAAGAATCAAACTTCGATGTATTACTACTGGACTTATCGCTCTCTGATTCAGATGGTTTAGCCACGATTACTAAAGCACGGCTATTGGTAAATATGCCTATTGTGGTGTTGACAGGTCGTTGCGATGCTGATTTTTCTCTAAAAGCATTGGAAGCAGGTGCGGCAGATTATCTGGTTAAAGGCAATTTTGGTTTTGATGGACTGGCTAGAGCAATACGCTACGCGCTGTTTCGTGCCGACATGGAAGCGCGTAATAATTTATTAGTCGCTGCCTTAGAAGCGGCGGCTAGTAGTGTCTTTATTACTGACAACGATGCCTCTATTAAATGGGTCAATTCGGCATTTACTCGACTCACAGGTTATAGTTCAGAAGAGTCTATTGGAAAAAATCCAAAAAATTTGGTGAATTCCAACTTACAAGATAAAGATTTTTACCAAGCCATGTGGGCAGATATTTTGCAGGGCAAACATTGGCGTGGTGAACTCATCAACAAACGCAAAGACGGAAGCTTATATCAAGAAGCACTAAGTATCGCGCCTGTCAAAGATAAAGCAGGCAAAATCACCCATTTTATCGGTATCAATGACGACATTAGCGAACGCAAACAACTGGAAGAAAAATTACAAAAAATGGCTAATACTGATCCATTGACAGAATTGTTTAATAGACGGGTATTTTTAGAGCGATTAGCCGAAGAAGCAGCACGATTAGCACGTTTTAAAGATCAATCAGCCGCTTTATTAATGCTGGATTTAGATTATTTTAAGCGTGTCAATGATATTTACGGACATTCCACAGGTGATGAAGTGTTACGAAAGTTTGCCAATATTATACGCGAGACTTCACGCGCTGTTGATTTACCCGCACGCTTAGGCGGTGAAGAATTCGCTATTTTATTGTCTGGCGCGACAAAAACAGATGCAATGGCAGTGGCGGAACGCTTACGCGAACGAATTGCCAATACCATTATTCCTCATAAAAAAGGCTCGGTACGCATTACCGTCAGTATCGGTGCCGCCGCATTATTATCGACTAACGATGTTGGTGGCGATAAGGCGTTAAACCATGCGGATATTGCTTTATACACAGCGAAAGACGCAGGACGTAATCAATGCCGCTGGTTTGATTCAACAATCAACTATCAAAATAACTCAATTCTAACGAGAAAGCATGAATAGTTTTTGCATGATGCTTACATTTATTTATCAAATCGTAAGTGTGTAGCAGATGATTTTCAACGTTGTTATCGACACTCCACTGTATCAAGCGTTTGATTATCTGCCGCCTATTGATGTGCTGTGTGATGACATTCAACTGGGTTCGCGCTTGCTTGTACCGTTTGGTATTGGCAATCATAAAAAAATCGCTTTTTTAATCGCTATTACTGACTACAGCGATTTTGCAGTCAATAAATTAAAGCGCGTTGATAAAATTATCGACACACATTCTTTACTATCCGCACATGACTTAACGCTATTGCGTTGGGTCAGTCGCTATTATCATCATCCTTTAGGCGAAGTCATCAGCATCGCTTTTCCCAATGGACTGCGTAAAGGCAAAGCGGCGGTTATCAATACCCAAACGCATGAAGTCGATACGGAACTCAAAAACACCGCCTTAACCAGCAACCCAGCCCAACAAACCGCCATCGATACCGTATGTGCAAATCTAGGAAAGTTCAGCGTTTTTTTGTTAGAGGGCGTGACAGGTAGCGGCAAAACTGAAGTTTATTTACAAATTATTCATAGCGTGCTGCAACGTGGACAGCAAGTCTTAGTGCTAGTGCCTGAAATCAGTCTCACGCCGCAATTGGAAGCGCGTTTTAAACACCGTTTTGCGGTTAATATCGCAGTCTCGCATTCAAAATTAACCGATAATCAACGCCAAGCGGCGTGGCTACAAGCACAACAAGGAACGTGTGCAATTTTACTGGGTACACGTTCCGCGTTATTTACCCCATTTGTTAATCTGGGTTTAATCGTTCTCGATGAAGAACATGATGCCTCGTTTAAACAACACGAAGGCTTGCGTTTTTCTGCCCGCGATACCGCGATAGTACGCGGTAAGTTACTCAATATTCCTGTGTTACTGGGTTCAGCAACACCGTCATTAGAAAGTTTGCATAACGTCACTAAACAGCGTTATCAATTATTGCATTTGCCAGAACGGGCGGGCAGTTCGGTAGAGCCTGTATTGCAGTTGTTAGACATCCGCAATAAAAAAATGCGTGAAGGCTTATCGGAAGCCTTGCTGGTGGAAATACGCAAAACATTGGCAAAAAATGAACAAGTTCTACTGTTTTTAAATCGGCGCGGTTTTGCACCCACCTTGATTTGTCACGGTTGCGGTTGGGTGGCGCGTTGTCAACATTGTGAAGCCAATCTGGTTATTCATGTCGATGAAGCATTATTACGCTGTCATCATTGCAGCACCGAATACCGCTTGAGTGAACACTGCCCTGATTGCAAAACGGGCGAACTCACTCCCTTAGGGTTAGGCACAGAACGGGTAGAAAAAGTGCTAAGCAAAGTATTTCCTGATAAAGTCATACTGCGTTTAGACAGAGATTCAACGCGCCGTAAAGGAGTGCTAGAAGATTATTTAGAGCAAATTAATCAAGGCAAAGTAGACATTATTTTAGGAACACAAATGCTGGCTAAAGGGCATCATTTCCCCAATGTTACTCTAGTCGCTATCCTCAATGTTGATAGCGGCTTATTCAGTATTGACTTTCATGCCGCTGAAAAACTCGCACAAATGATCGTACAAGTATCGGGTCGTGCAGGACGCGCAGAAAAAACGGGAACTGTCATTATGCAAACCCGTCAACCAGAGCATCCTTTATTAACTGCACTGATTAAACACGGCTACAAAAGTTTTGCTAATAGCGCGTTAGCGGAACGCCAAGCTGCACAATTACCGCCGTTTAGCTATCAAGCATTGTTAAATGTACAAGCGCGTGATGAATCACTACCGCAAACTTTTCTACAAGCGGTTATCGACTTAGCGACCCCACATCTTAACAATACCGTACATTTATTAGGTCCAGCTCCCGCACCAATGGCAAAACGAGCCAGTTTTTATCGTTATCAATTGCTCATGCAAAGCTCACAACGGTGTGATTTACAAGCTTTGTTGGATAAACTTATTCCAGAACTGGCAAAACTTAAATTTAAAGTACGCTGGTCACTGGATGTAGACCCCGTAGATTTACAATAGAGCTAACGCACAATAAAATGATACCGTTCGTGGTGAGCTTGTCGAACCACATTCACACTTCGACAGGCTCAGTGTGAACGGTTTTTTAATAATTTTATTCGCTGTTAGCTATAACACTTGATGAACCCAATTTAAAAACGAACCCTAGGAATATGCCACTGTGAAAAATATCACCACCATTATTTTGGCTTCTGCGTCACCGCGCCGCCGAGAACTTCTTGAACAAATAAATGTTCGTTATAGCGTTTGTGCCGTCGATATTGATGAAACACCTTTAATGAGTGAATTGCCGTTAGCCTATGTGCAACGAGTCGCGGCTGAAAAATCCGCCGCCTGTTTAGCAAAATTACAATCCAATAAACCTATATTGGCAGCAGATACCGCTGTGGTGTTAGGTGAGGTGATTATGGGTAAACCTAAAAATAAAGAGGACGCACTAACCATGCTACGGCTGTTATCAGGTAAAACCCATCAAGTGTACAGTGCGATTTCCTTACGCGGAGCGACGCATAGTCTAGCGGTGAGTATTACTGATGTGACTTTTAACGACTTAACTGAGCAAGAAATACTGGATTATTGGCACAGTGGCGAACCGCAAGATAAGGCGGGCGCGTATGCCATTCAAGGTAAAGGCAGTGTTTTTGTCAGTGCGATAAATGGCAGTTTTTCGGGTGTGGTCGGTTTACCCTTGTTTGAAACGGCGCAACTTTTAATGCAACACGGCATAAAAGTTTAATTCATCGCTCTGAATGGATTAACGGCTTTACGACCACGTTTTAGTTGTCTGCGTGTCCACTTTTTAGTAACGTGATAAGCCCAAAAATACTGAATACTAAAATAACCCGCCGCTGCACAAAGCACACCTAAAATCAAACAGCCTGTTAAAAACGGTATCCACAGTCCACCTGATAATACTGCATCTACTGAAAACTCAGAAGAGGGTAAATTCAACAGCCATAAGCCGACTAAATAGGCAAAATAAAATAAAGGTGGCATGGTGATTGGATTAGTTAGCCACACTAAACCAACCGCTATCGGTAAATTGCCTCTAAAATAAAACGCGCCTATCGCAGCCAACGCCATTTGAGCAGGTACTGGAATCCACGCACAAAATAATCCTACCGCAAAGGCAAGGGACACCGAACGACGATTCAAATGCCAAAGATTTGGATCATGTAATTTTTCACCCAAAAATTGTAGATTTTTATGCTTTTTAATCATGTCAGCATTGGGCATATATTTTTTAAATAATTGTTTAGGCATAGTCGTCACAATAAACGTTAAAATTACGGGTGAATAAAGTTTATCAAGTTTTTGATAAGCGTGAAAACCTAAAGGAACTCAATGGTTTCATCTGCCCTGTCCTTGCTAGCGGGTATTTTGCTAGTGCAACAATTGCCTGACTTGCCAGAAACTCAATGGCTGATAGCTGGCGGCATAATGGCTGGCATTATGGCATGGTTGCGTTATTGGCGGGTGCTGTTTTTTATCATCGGTCTATTGTGGGCAGTGCTGTTTGCCATGACGCGCTTAGCAGATCGTTTACCTGCCGATTTAGAAGGGCTAGAAATACCCATCACAGGCATCATTGCCAGCTTACCTGAACAAGATGACAGACGTGTGAGCTTTGATTTTGTCATCACCGATTCCGTACGAACTCTACCCCATAAAATAAGATTAAGTTGGTACACGCCAGAGCAATCGATTAAAGCAGGGCAGCACTGGTCTTTTACCGTTAAATTAAAACGTCCACACGGTAGTTTCAATGCCAACGGTTTTGATTATGAACGCCAGTTATTTATCGAAGGTATAGGCGCGACGGGTTATATTCGTCCACAAGTAAAACCCGTTTTATTGGGGCGAGATTCGGCTTGGTTTCATATATCGGTGTGGCGACAAACTATCAGCGATCAACTGTCAGAATTATTAGCCACTAGCCCCAGTTTGGGTTTAATCAAAGCCTTAACTATTGGTGATGGCGGTGCAATTACCCAAGCCCAATGGGAGGTGTTTCGTAAAACAGGCACAACACATTTAGTGGTGATTTCAGGTTCACATATCGGACTGGTTGCGGGGTTAGTGTATTTTCTGATGTTACGATTCTGGGCATGGACGGGAATATTAAAATGGTCGCCGCAACAAGTCGCCGCGATTATTGCGTTAGTGGTCGGCGTTTTTTATTCTGTACTGGCTGGTTTTTCTGTACCTACGCAACGCTCAGCCATTATGTTAGCGGTGGCTATGTTAGCTATTATCACTCAACGCAACACTAGACCATTTCACACCTTAGCGACTGCCTTATTAGCGGTATTATTACTTGATCCACTTGCCGTATTATCGGCAGGTTTTTGGTTATCATTTATTGCGGTCGCGCTAATTATTTACACGGTTGCAGGACGCTTAGGTAAGCTGAACATTATTTGGGAAACCTTAAAACTCAATGCAGTGATGTCGCTGGGTTTAGTGCCGCTGACCTTATTATTTTTCCAACAAGTATCGCTTATTTCACCTGTTGCTAATGCAATTGCTGTGCCTGCAATTAGCTTTTTAGTTGTTCCATTCGCATTGTTAGCTGTCGCGTTGATGTTCATTGCTCCCATGTTAGCGACTTGGTTATTTTGGCTGGTGGATGAGTTATTGCAAGGTTTATGGTGGTTATTAGTGCATTTAGCCGCGTTACCTTACGCGATTATTAGCCATGCGCAACCTTCGATATGGGCATTATTGTTTGCGCTGATTAGCATTTTAATATTGCTTGCTCCCAAAGGAATGCCCGCCCGTTGGCTAGGTTTAGTATTATTACTACCGCTTATTTTTACCGAAAACCAACGCCCCGCAACAGGCGATTTAAAATTGACATTATTAGATGTCGGACAAGGTTTAGCTGTAGTCATACAAACCGCTGAGCATTATTTGGTTTATGATACAGGTGCGAAATTTTCTGCTGACAGCGACCAAGGAAAAAAGGTGTTACTGCCGTTTTTACGTCAACAAGGCGCGGATAAAATTGACCAGCTTGTGATTAGTCACGGTGATAACGATCATATCGGCGGTGCGAAATCGTTAATACAAGGCATGGTAGTGGAAAAAATATTTACCAGCGTACCCGAACAACTCATCGATTATCAAGCCGTTGAAAAATGTATCGCAGGACAATCATGGTCATGGGATGGTATTAACTTCACCATGCTGTCTCCTGTTGAACAACTAAGTTCCGAAAACAATAATTCTTGCGTACTACAAGTTCAATCTGCACACGGTAACGTATTATTGACAGGTGACATAGAAGCCCAAGCCGAAGCATGGCTAGTCAAAACTTATGGTGAACAATTAAAAGCCAAAATTCTAATCGCACCACATCATGGTAGCAAAACATCTTCCACGCTCGCCTTTTTACAAGCCGTACAACCTGAGACTATTTTGATTCCAGCAGGTTATCGCAATCCATTTGGGCATCCGCATAGCCAAGTGATTACACGTTATCAAGCCATTAATGCCCATTATTTAAGCAGTGCTGACAGTGGCGCGATAAGCATTAGCTTGACTAATGAGGTGTGGCAAGTGCAGGCTTTACGGCAAACCAACAGCCACTATTGGAATTTTTTAAACTATAATGGCGCGTCACCTAATTAACCCTAAAGCTAACGCATAATAAAATGACACCGTTCGTGGTGAGCTTGTCGAACCACATTCACACTTCGACAGGCTCAGTGCGAACGGTTTATTAAGGTTAGCCATATTGAATTTCATCGAGGACTTATGAACACTCCAGACGCACTGTATCAATCAGAACTGCCTTCATTAAAACTCATTGCGCGTGGCAAAGTGCGTGATATTTACGCCATTGATGACGAACACATGCTGATTGTCACCAGCGACAGACTATCCGCTTTTGATGTCATATTACCCGATCCCATTCCAAACAAAGGGCGAGTATTAACCAGCATTTCAAATTTCTGGTTTAAAAAAATGCAACACGTTATGCCTAACCATATCGTTGATATTCCGTTAGAACAAGTGATACCGAATGCCGAAGAACGCGCCCCGATTGAAGGACGCGCTATCGTGGTTAAGTTATTAACCCCGCTCCCCGTTGAGGCGATTGTGCGCGGTTATCTAATCGGTTCAGGTTGGAAAGATTATCAAAAAACAGGCGCGATATGCGGTATCGAATTGCCCAAAGGCTTACAACAAGCTGAACAATTGCCAGAACCCATTTACACACCATCGACCAAAGCCGCTGTCGATCAACATGATGAAAATGTCTCTTTTGAACAAACCGTCGCTTTAATGGGGCAGGATTTAGCCGAACAAGTACGCGATGCTAGTTTAAAACTGTACAAAGAAGCGGCAAGTTATGCGAAAGAGCGAGGCATTATTATTGCCGATACTAAATTTGAATTTGGTGTCGATAGGGCAGGGGTGTTATACCTGATTGATGAAGTATTAACGCCAGACTCCTCACGCTTTTGGCCCGTCGATCAATATCAAGTCGGTATCAGCCCACCCAGTTTTGACAAACAATATGTACGCGATTATCTGGAAACCTTAGATTGGGATAAAAAAGCCCCCGCCCCCACGTTACCTACCGAAGTTGCTGACTATTGTGCGGCAAAATACCGTGAAGCGGAGTTGCGTTTAACGCAAGCTTAAACACCAACAGCTTGACGTAGCCAACTAAATAACCCCCGCAAAAATAGTTAGAAAATCGTTTTTAGCATACAAATATTGCACGATTATAGGGTAGAAAAGCGTTTTCTACCCTCTCTCCACACCACCTATAGATAATCCCATAGTAAAGCCACAATAAACTGCTCACGATCTACTCACTGGTTTAAAACAACCGTCTGTCTGGTAGTTTTGCCCCTTAATTATTATCCACTGCTTAGCCATCTATAAAAATAACGCTTCTATACAGTATGTTACCTTATTTTTTTATTTGGCTCGTTTATTGCTTATTAATTCAGAAAGAAACTTTAACTGCTGGACTTTTCAAATGGCTCTTTCGATAACTACGGTCTATAACAAATCTAACGCAACACTACAAAAAATAGCCACGGGATTTAGCTTGCTGACAATGCTGTTAGCAATACGAGTGCTTACCCTAGGATTTTATCCTCTGTATGATCCTTCCGAATCAAGATATGCGGAAATGGGTCGTAAAATGCTCGAAACTAAAAACTGGGTAACACCATTAATTGATTATGGTGTACCTTTTTGGGGAAAGCCACCCTTGACCGTTTGGATGACAGCATCAAGCTTATGGTTAGGCGGCGATAATGAATTTTTCGCCAGATTACCCTCGTTTGTTTTAAGTTTAGGCATAGTCTGGATTATTTTTCATTTAGCCAGCGTACAACGTGGCTTGGATAAAGCATGGAGTGCTGCCATTATTCTGAGTAGTACAGTACTATTTTTCGTCATGTCTGGCACGGTGGCAATGGATGTCGCACTGAGTTTTGGCATTACACTGGCTCTGGCTTCTTTTTGGCTAGCTTTACAGAAAGATAAATCGTTCTGGAGCTATCTATTTTTTGTAGGTTTGAGTATCGGTTTGTTGGCAAAAGGCCCTATTACCATTGTGTTATCAGGTATCACTATAGGGCTTTGGGCAGTTATTACGGGCGAATGGCTAAACATTTGGAAACGTATTCCTTGGTTCAAAGGCACACTGTTAATGCTCTGTATTAGCGTACCGTGGTATTTAATAGCCGAACAAAAAACCCCTGGATTTTTAGAATATTTCTTCATTGGTGAACATTGGCAACGCTTCACCGTACCCGAATGGAAAGGCGATCTTTATGGTCATGGGCATGGTCGCACGCGCGGCATCATTTGGCTTTTTTGGTTGGTTGCCGCCTTTCCTTGGTCGTTCGTTTTTCTAAAGATTGTATTAACGGCGTTGCTAAAAAGAAAGCCTAGCGAATGGCTAAAAGCAAATAATAGCTGGCGTTTATATTGTTTGTTGTGGATGCTATCACCGCTACTATTTTTCACTTTTTCAGCAAACTTAATTTGGACTTACGCGCTACCTTCATTAGCAGGTTTTGCTTTATTGCTTGCTGATTGTTTTGAGTTACCTAAATATCGAACGGTATTAGCTTCGTGTGTACCGCTCTCATTTATGGGTTTAGTCATTGCTTGCCAATTTCCCAACGTAGATTTTTTAGCTTCTCAAAAATCATTGGTATCCGCTTATACGCAAGTCGCACAACCACAAGAGCAGTTAGTTTATTTCTTGGACAGACCTTATTCTGCGGAGTTTTATCTGCAAGGTAAGGCGGTATTTGAGACTGAAATTGCTCAACTGCAAACGAGCCTAGCATCACCTAATCATAATTTTTATGTCGTTAGAAAAGAAAGTGTTAATGATCTACCAGAAACTGTTAAATCGCGTCTTAAACCAATTAAAGATTATGGTGCTTACGCGCTATTTCATGATAATGGAGATAAGCAATGGTCAGCCGCGAACCGATTAATTTCATCATCACGATAGTTATAACTATTTTTTCGTTTGCCCTGAGCCTGTCGAAGGGTAAATGAAAAATCTAAACCCACAAATTAAGGCGTTCATATTTCAGCTCAGTACGAACGACTTAACTTAATGGCATTGACGCGCATTAAGTGATTTAATAGTATTAACAAAATAATAAAAATTTGAAATAAAAACGATGACTGATTTATCTATAGAAACTGAAACGATTAAAAATTCATTACTATCCATAATTACCAAAATACCCGATGCAATAGTAAATTTTTTTACCGACCACTGGTCATTAAAACCCTTGTTCTACCTTTTCTCTATTATATATATCATTCTATCGATGCACTTGCCAGTATCTATTTATACAGGGGCGATTTATGATGATGCTTTATATTGGAGTAATGCGCGTTTAATATTAGGTGGACACTGGCTGGGCGATTACAGCCAAATGACTTTAGCCAAAGGTGCTGGTTTTCCATTATTTTTAGCTATAAATGGATTAATAGGTACACCAATTACCCTAGCTATCGCGCTTTTTTATCTGTTTTCTTGTGGATTACTTGCAAATACATTGCGCGTATTTGGTGTGAATAAATATATCGTTTTAATATTGTTTTTTGCCATGCTTCTTCATCCAGAATTATTTCTAACGCACATCACCAGAGATAATATTTATCCAGCTTTATCATTAATCATACTATCGGCTGTAATTAGACTGGTTTTTACGCCAAAACAGAAGGATATGAAGCTAAGAAGCATTATTCCTTATGGTTTACTGTTTGGTTTATTTTGGATAACGCGTGAAGATGGTTTTTGGATAATTCCTAGTTTATTACTTTTAGTATTGTTAAGAGTTCTGCAATTAAAACATAAAAAATTACCGATAAAAGAAGTTTCTTATAGATTTGCATTTTTTTCATTGGTGTCCATAGCATTTGTTAGTTTAATTGGATTAACTAATTATTATAAATATGGAAAATTTGAAGTAGTCGATTTTAATTCTCAGGCTATTAAAAAATTAAATAGTGTGGACGTGGGGCAGGATTTACCTTATATACCTGTTTCATTTGAAAAGAGACAAGCGATATATAAAGTCAGTCCAAGCTTTGCACAATTAAAAGAGCTTCTTGAAGACAAAGCGAAAATAGAAGCTACCGCTGGCTGTGCCTTATATTCATGGACGTGTGGTGATTATGCTGGAGAATCTTTCGTCTGGGCATTAAGAGATGCTGTTGCCAATAAAGGTTATTACCAAAGCCCTGTTCGAGCCGCAGAATTTTACAATAATATAACCAAAGAAATAGCAACAGCTTGTGATAATGGTGTTATAAAATGTAAAATGAATCCTATTCTTTTTATGCCCAATATTACACTGGCACAATTACAAACTGTGCCAGAAAAAATAAGCGATGCAATAAAATTAGCAATGGTTCAATTTCCTATAGCCGCGACAGGTGGTGCAAGCGAAGAACCCTTAGATCAATTGCAGAGAGTACGTCTTTTTTTGGGTAATCCAAGCACTATTTTTGCACCCATCGAACAAAGAACTATATTATCAGGTTGGTTTTATTCAACGACTCCTGATTGGATAGTGCTTAATTGTTCAGTGAACGGAACAACCGTTAAAAAAGAAATTGATAGAATAGACAGCCCTGATATTATTGAAACTGTCAAAAATCCAACTGCCAACCATCAGCGTTTTTTGATTGATGTATCAGATTATGATAATTGCAGTATTGCTATCGACACGTCACCATCAAAACCATTGCTGATTAATTCATTATTAGAACAACAAGATACTACACTACGTTTTGGCGATAATGGTATATTTCATATTGAGCATATTTATCAGTCATACATCTATAATGATAAATACGCGCCTTCTAAACTTAAGAAGTTATTAGGAAAACTCTATAAATTAGTGATGCCAGTTATTGTGCTGTTAGGTGCTTTTATATATCTGATATATTTGATTTTTATAGTGGTAAAAAAAACACCCATAACAGATATTTTTATAATAAGCACCCTGATGTGGTGTTTATTTATTTCCCGAATTTTTATAATGGTTTTTGTTGATATTAGTTATTTTCCCGCTATCAACTCTTCCTATATGTCAGCTGCATTTCCAATATTATGTCTAGCTGCTTTTTTGTCCTTACAATTAATTTTTTTAAAACAAGACAAAACTTGAGCTTATTAATCGGCAAGTAGGGGAGCTACGCAACTAAACTTTCCATCACTTTATTCAAATCATAGCTAACGCACAATAAAATGATACCGTTCGTAGTGAGCCTGTGGCTTAACCGTCCACCCTTCGACAAGCTCAGGGCGAACGGTTAAGCTTCTAGTTATGCCTGAAAATTTATGCTTAACTACTTACTTAAGTTCATAGTAATAAATTCGGATGTATAAAAAACGTCATTGCGGCAGGGATGGCGCAATCCAGAAGCCAAGGATGGCACACACTCGAACACATCCCTGTGACTGGATTCCAGCATCCATGCTGGAATGACGGTGACTCTTAAATACACGCCGACTTTTTATTGTGAACTTATTTATTATTTCTATATGGTTTTAGAAATTAATAAGCTTACAATTATTCAGAAAACTATTGAGTATCTGTTTTTTATAGATAAACTACTGTGAGCTATTCCGTTCTGGAATACATTAAAAATACGATTTTTCTGAGGAGGTCTTATGTCTAAGTATTATTCCCGTCGTCGTTTTTTAGCCCATTCTAGTGTGGGCTTATTGGCTTTTGCAGGGCTGCCGCGTGTCTTGCAAGCTATGGAAGGTATGCACGGTATGCCCAAAATTAGCCCTAATAAAGCGTCGCCTAATTTTAAACCCGATGTTGAATTTGAACTGTTTTGTAAGCCTAATTGGGTGAGCATTTTACAGGGTAAAAAAACATGGGTGCAACAATATTCCGCACGTTTATTGCAGGGTCCAAAAGAGACTGTCACTGAAATAGCAGGTTCATATTTAGGCCCGATTATTCGCTTAAAAAAAGGTCAAAAAGTCCGCATTCATTTGCATAATGAATTGATACAACCCACTGTCACGCACTGGCATGGGTTACACGTTCCTGCCAATATGGACGGGCATCCGCAATACACGATTGAACCCAATGAAACCTTGGTGTATGAGTTTGAAGTACTGAACCGTGCGGGCATGAACATCTATCATCCGCACCCTCATGAACTAACCGCACAACAGGTTTATCATGGCTTAGCGGGTGCTATTATTGTCAACGACGAGGAAGAAGCCGCATTAGAACTGCCTTCTGGTGAATACGAAATTCCAATAGTGATACAAGATCGCCGTTTTGATGCCGATAATCAATTGGTGTATGCAGGACACATGCGCGACCGTATGATGGGTTTTTATGGGGATCGTGTATTAATCAATGGTCATGCTGATTTTCAACTTGATGTTGCCAGCCGCGCTTATCGCTTACGCGTACTCAATGGCTCAACGGCACGGATTTATAAACTGGCATGGGATGATGGTACGCCTATTACTGTTATCGGTGTCGATGGCGGTTTGTTGGAAAAACCTGAAGTTAAACCTTACGTTATGTTAGCTCCTGGTGAGCGATTGGATGTATGGGCAGATTTTAGCGGTCGTGCCGAAGGTTCTCAGCTTGTTATGCGTAGCGCAGCGTTTTCGGGTGCATTGCCTAAAATGGGCATGATGAACCACGGCAGTTTACCTATGGGCAGTGAGTATCCGCTGTTTACGGTGAAAGTAACCCGCAAAGTCAGTGAGAGCTACAGTTTACCTAGTCAATTATCGAAAATTAATCGGTACAAAGTCAGCGATACCGCTAATCCCAATAAACCTATTCCTATCAGTATTTCCGAAGGACACATGGCGATGGTGCTTAATGGTCGCCCTTATAAATATGACGATTTGCAAGATTTTGAACGTATCAAAGTCAATACTGTTCAACTCATGGAGATTTTCCATGCGCAGGGTGGTATGAGTCATGGCGCAGCATCCACATCAGAAAGCGGCGAAGATCATCAAAGTGGTGGTATGGGCGGTATGAGAGGTGGCATGGGCATGGGACGCGGTGGTATGGGAATGATGGGCGGTATGGGTGGCGGTATGATGTCTATGGCACACCCGATTCATTTACACGGTCAACAATTTCAGGTGCTTAGTCGTAGCGTCAGTGCAGGAACAGAAGATGACTATGCCACTGTGAGCCAAGGTTTTATTGAAAGTGGTTTGAAAGACACTGTGTTGGTCATGCCCAACGAAACGGTACGCATCATTAAGCCATTTCAAGACTTTAAAGGCTTATTCATGTATCACTGCCACAATCTTGAACATGAAGATATGGGCATGATGCGAGATTTTTCGGTTGAATAGGTAGGTCTATGTAAGCAGGAATGAGTACGCTGAACTTGTGAAGATCATTGCCTAAGCCTTGTCGTATTTGTTAGCATTGAATTCTGAAATAATCTCTTCATACTCATTCCTGCGATCACAAGCTCGCCTATTGTTATTACGTTTACAAACAAGAGCGTAGCTGTGATTAACTCTCGGATCATTGTGCCAATTCCTAACCCTGTATTCAGAGACAGCAATATATTTTCCAGAGATACGTTTTCCATTAAGTTGTTTTATTACTCTTTCGGCAACAAAATCAGGCAGTATTTCAGCTAAAACATGGTGTTGAACAAGACGTGTTCGAATATTCCTTTGTGCCAAAATTAAAGTTCTTTCTATTTGACCTCGTTTAGCTAACCAACCTCCATAAACTGCTGGGAGAAGAATATCTGCTATATCCTCTTGTCGTGTTTTGGAAGAAATTTTTTTCAAAATAATTATCATGCTGTTCACCTCAAAATGTTGTAAGCATTTTAGATTGTAGCATTTTTTTGACTTTATATTGATTACAACTAATTCCGCTAGTCTGCACCTAGTACCGCGCAAAAATACTAAAATCCCTGCTTTAGCGCAGGAACAGAAGATGTGAGCCAAGGTTTTATTGAAAGTGGTTTGAAAGACACCGTGTTGGTCATACTCAACGAAACGGTACGCACCATTAAGCCATTTCAAGACCGCAAAGGTTTATTCATGTATCACTGCCATAATCTTGAGCATGAAGAATGGGCATGATGCGATATTTTTCGGTCGAATAGGTAAATCTATGTAAGCAGGAATGAGTACGCTGAACTTATGAAGATCATTGCCTAAGCCTTGTCGTATTTACTAGCACTGATTTCTGAAATGAAATCTTCATACTCATTCCTGCGACCATTAGCTCGTTTATTGTTATTGTGTTTACGAACATGAGCATAGCTGTGATTAATTCTCCCATCATTATGCCAAGTTCTAACTTTGTATTCAGAGACAGCAATATACTTTCCAGCGAGATATTGTTTGTTTAGAGCTTTTATAACTCTTTTAGCAACAAAATCAGGCGATATGTCAACTAAAACATGATGACGCACAACATGTGTCCAAACATTTCTTTGTACCAATGTTAGTATTTTTTCTATTCGACCGCGTTTGTTTAGCCAATGTCCATAAACCGCTGGGGCAAGAAAATCTATTACATCTTCTAATTGGGTTTTGGGAGAAACTTTTTTTAGAATAATTATCATGCTATTCATCTTAAAATGTTGTAAGTAAGTTCTTAACAAAAAATCGGCGTGTATATTTATCCATCGTCATTTTGGCATCCCTGCCAGAATGACGGGTCTTATATATCCGACTAATTACGATAAAATTGTAAACCTGATCGCAGAATTTTATTGCTTCTATCATCGCTGTTTACAGTCTACATAAACAGCAAGTTATCGTGATTTATTTTTGTAACAAAATGTAACAATCTTATCTTTTGTTACACTCTGTTACAAATCTTGTTAAAAAAATTGCAAACCCTAAACTACGACAGGTATTCTTTGGACTCAATAGATGAAAATCCAAGCTTTACTTGGCGCATAGGTGTCAACACAGGTAAACTTTGCGGAAGTTGCCGAAATAGTGCCGTTTTAGCAACTCCTTATTGTCTACTAAATTATTTTTTAAAAGCTACGAATAAGTGATTAATGTTCTCTAAATAATTTATGCAATCAGTGGGTAAGTCCTAAGTGTATTCATTAAACCTGATTCAGCTAGTCTGCACCTAGTACCGCGTAAAAATGCTAAAATCCCCACTTTGTAGCCCTTAGCCTTTTTCTATTCATGACCAACCCTCTAAAACTACCGATTGAAGCTCTCAAATTAAATATTGATTTAACAGGATTTGAATTCCCACCCGCACCACGTTCACAAAATACGCTGTTAGGACAGGACAGGGCTCGGTCAGCATTGGCGTTTGGTGTAGCGATGCCTAATCCTGGTTATAATATTTTTGTGATGGGCGAATCGGGATCAGGGCGCGTGTCTTTAATTACTAATCATTTGAGTGAGATAGCGCAAACTTTGCCCGCTCCGTCTTCTTATGCTTATGTGGATAATTTTGATAACCCCAGAGAACCTATTGCCATTGAATTGCCTGCCGAACAAGGGCAGACGTTTTGTAAATCCATTGAGAAAATGTGCGATGATTTACTGGCAACTTTCCCCGCCGCATTTGAAAGCCCTGCTTATCAGCAAAAAAAATCTGCCATCGAACGTCAATTGACGCAAGCGTATAACAACGCCGTGGATTTGGTGGATAAAAAAGCCCAAACCTTAAATATTGCCTTATTTAGAGATAATGACAGCATCACCTTTGCTCCGATTCGCGGTCATAAAACCCTTAATGAAGAGCAATTCACCCAATTACCGCAATCCGAGCGCGAGTTGTTTCACCAACAGGTTGAACAACTGGAAGAGTATTTGAGTGATGTCTTATTGGAACTACCGCAATGGCGTAGAACCTTAGTTGAAAAAACCAAGCAACTCAATAATGATACCATTCATACTGCCATTGAACCTTTGTTTGCTGAACTGAATCATGTTTATCAAAATATTGATGATGTCATTAGCTATCTAGCCGAAGTTAGAAAAAATCTCGATAACACTGTTGCGGATTATCTTAGCTCTACACGCATTGAGCCGCGTGATACCAGCAATAAACGGGCTTTACTCACCGAGCAGTATATGCCCAATATTCTGGTGGATAACAAACAGGAAAACGGCGCACCTATTGTTTTTGAACCTCATCCAACTTATCAAAATCTATTTGGACGTATCGAATATGTCAGCGACCAAGGTACGTTAGTCACTAGCTATCGAAAAATTTGTGCAGGTTCATTACACAAAGCTAATGGCGGATATTTAATTTTGGATGCTGAAAAACTGTTGATTTATCCGTTTGTCTGGGAGGGTTTAAAACGCGCCTTACAATCAGCGACCATTGAAATCGAATTGCCTTATTCAGAATTAGGCGTGAATACCATTACCCTTAAGCCCGAAGTCATTCCGCTCAATGTCAAAGTTATCCTCATCGGTTCTTGCGATACCTATTATTTGCTGGAAGAGTTGGATAGTGAATTTAACGAAATGTTTAAAATTCTTGCCGACTTTGACAACACCATTCCTCGTACTCATGAAACCACCCAAGGTTTTATTGCCGTGATGATAAAACAGGCGGCTGATTCAGGTGCAAAGCCTTTAACAGAAATGGCTATCGTAGGTTTAATAGAACACAGTTGTCGATTATCAGAAAACCAACTGCAATTTTCTGCGCGGATTAATGATTCCTTGGAAATTATTGCTGAGGCAAATTTATTTTGCCAGCAAGCTCATGATAATGCCATCGATAAAAAGCATATTGACCTAGCTCTAACCGCACGCGAATACCGCAATGGTCGGCTGTCACAAGTCATCCTTGATGAAATGCTCGATGGCACGGTTTTGATTGATACCGACGGTGCAGCAATAGGCAAAATCAACGGCTTAACCGTATTAGAAATTGGCGGCAGTAGCTTTGGCGCACCTGCGCGTATTACCACCACCGTTTATCCTGGTTCACGCGGTATTATTGATATAGAGCGTGAAGCCGAATTAGGACAATCTATTCATTCTAAAGGTGTGCTGATTTTAACAGGTTATCTAGGACATTTTTACGCTCAACAATTCCCCTTAGCCATTTCTGCCAGCATTGCCATTGAGCAATCTTACAGCTATATCGATGGCGATAGCGCGTCACTGGCTGAACTGTGTTGTCTAATTTCCGCACTCACCCGCACTCCCATTCAACAAGGCTTTGCCGTGACGGGATCAATTAATCAATACGGCGAAGTGCAGGCGATTGGTGGTGTTAATGAAAAAATTGAAGGCTTTTTTCGCCTATGCCAAGCACGGGGATTAAACGGACAGCACGCGGTCATTATTCCAGCGGCTAACAAACGTAATTTAATGTTAAAACCAGACGTAATTGATGCGGTTGCACGCGGTGTTTTTGCGGTTTATGTTGTTTCTAGCGTTAATGAAACACTGGAACTACTCACAGGACAAACCGCAGGCACGATGGATGAAACAGGTTTGTACCCAGAAAACAGCATCAACTTTAAAGCCATTTTGCGCTTAAAAGAAATTGCTGATTTAGATGTAGATGAAGAAGAGGAAAAAGGCTAAGGAGTTAGTGAGTCGGGAATGCCCACCCAAATGATAGCGCGGGGCGAGTGTTTCCGACAAACAGTGTGAAATTAAAAAAACGACATTACTTCTATGCGACTACGCGCTCAAAAGTTGTTTTATGTGTTGAAAAACATTGGTAAATTCAGCTTTAGTCAAGCGTTTAGTCTGCACGTTGTAACGGCTAGTATGATAGGAATCGACTAGCGTTAAGCCGTTACCTACAATATGTTGTGCGTTATGGGCGAATTTTGCACTACTGGGTTTTAATACCAAGGCTTTTAATACTGCTTGATGGGCAATTGTGCCTAAGGCAAGAATGACTGCACCTTTGGGTAACGTGGCTAATTCAGCGGCTAAAAAGTGATTACATTGTTTTATTTCATCGCCTGTGGGTTTATTTTCGGGCGGTAGGCATTTGACGGCATTGCTGATACGGCAGTTTTTTAACACTAAGCCATCATGTAGAGATTCTGATAATACTTGATTGCTATAACCAAATTCATACAGGGCTTGATAAAGCAGTAGCCCTGCATAGTCACCTGTAAACGGTCGCCCTGTGGCATTCGCACCGTGCATTCCAGGGGCTAAACCGACTACCAATAATTTGGCATTGTTATCACCAAACGGTGCGACTGGGCGGGCGTGATAGTCTGGATATTTTTGTTTTACGCCATCCAAAAAATTAGCTAGTCGTGGACATAAGCGGCATTGTTGATCGAATATATCCTTACTCAGCATGGTTGTGATTTCCTGAGTAAAAAATATAATCCGATGAATAAGCAACTGATTTTTCTGTGCCAAGATGATTGCCGTCACAGCCAGTGACAGGCGGTAAACCGCCGCGTGTTTTTACCCGTTGAATAAAGCCGATATTAGCAAACACGCCGTTGCCATGATGTTGAGTGGCTTCTAATAACAGCCAAGCAATTGTCGAGTCAGGGGCAATCTCAACTTTTTTTATCATTTTACCTGAGACGCGGCTACCATCTTGATATGTCCATTCTGGTCCTGCCGCATGACTACCCACTAAATGACCTTTAGCATCAAACAACTGTGCTTTAGGTGCTTGCCATTGCCATGAATATACGTTTTGTTGGCTGGTGCATTGATAAATCTGTTCACCTTTAGCGTGCAAGGTCAGAACCTGAGTATTGCCACTAGCTACTGCAATTTCTTCGGGGATAATGGTTTGAGTGCGAGCGAGTGCAGGCAACAATAAACATAAACACGCAATTTTTTTCAACATAATAATTTATCCCAAATATGTAAAAAACAGGCAATAAAAAAGGCTTAAGTTATAACAACCTAAGCCTTTGAATTATTTGGTGGGATGTGAGAGGCTCGAACTCTCGACCTATGGATTACTTTACTACTTTAGCTTTCACTAACCGCTGGTATTCAGCGTTGTAGTCTGGACTTTCTCATCACCCGCCGTGTTAGCGGTTTGGGTGTGCGGCGTTAAGTCTCTGAGGGCTTTCTTAAAAAGTTTTATTTGGATTATCACTCATTACAACATCATTCACTATTGTAATCATTTGATAATATTAAAACTTTATTAAGAGTTGCCTGCTGATTGCCCAATCTTCAACATTTTTACGTTGAATGACGTAGTTGAAGCTCTCAGGGGTTTCCAGCATACAGCTGCATTTTCAGTTCATTGTTCCCAATGAACGCTCCTATTTTGTTAAGAGTCCACTGCTCTACCAACTGAGCTAACATCCCCAACTCTGCTATTCTAAGTCAGTTGCCAACCAAAACGCAACCATAAACAAGCCTTGAAAAAAATTAACACGCCCCCATACAGGAGTCACTTGTATTAATCATGGGATTATAAAATGACCGTTGCAGCACAAAAAGAAACCTTAGGTTTTCAAACTGAAGTAAAACACTTATTACATTTGATGATTCATTCCTTGTACAGCAACAAGGAAATATTTTTACGCGAGCTTATTTCTAATGCCTCAGATGCCGCTGATAAATTACGTTTTGAGGCGTTGTCGAATGACGGCTTGTATGACGGCGATAGCGAGTTAAAAATTCGCATCGCGTTTGATAAAGACGCGAAAACCATCACCATTAGCGATAACGGTATTGGTATGACCCGCTCAGAAGTGCAAGAGCATATCGGTACGATTGCTAAATCTGGCACTAAACAATTTTTTGAAGCGTTGACGGGCGAACAAGCGAAAGACAGTGAGTTAATCGGTCAGTTTGGCGTAGGTTTTTATTCTGCGTTTATTGTTGCTGATAAAGTAACATTGACCACCCGCAAAGCTGGCGCGACTAGCAGCGAAGGTGTGCGTTGGGAGTCAGCAGGGGAGGGCGATTACAGTATTGAATCGGTTGAAAAAGCCACACGCGGCACAGAAATCGTCCTGCATTTGAAAGAAGCTGAAACTGAATTTTTAGACGGCTATCGCCTTCGTGGTATTGTCAGAAAATTCTCTGACCATATTTCTTTGCCTATCGTGATGGACAAAGAAGTGATGCCAGCTTACGATGCTGACAGTGAAGAAGTCGAAGAAGAAAGCGAAGAAAAAGAAAAACCAGCTCCAGAAATTGTTGAAGAAACCGTAAACAGTGCGGCGGCATTGTGGACGAAAGCGCGTCAGGACATTTCCGAAGACGATTACAAACAATTCTACAAGCACGTTGCTCACGACTTTCAAGATCCATTAACCCATATCCACAGCAAAGTCGAAGGCACTAACGAATACACTTTATTACTGTATGTGCCATCACGCGCTCCATTTGATATGTGGGACAGAGATACTAAACACGGTGTTAAACTCTATGTACGCAAAGTGTTTATTACCGATGATGCTGAGCAGTTAATGCCGCGTTACTTGCGTTTTATTCGTGGTGTGATTGATGCCAATTCCTTGCCGTTAAACGTATCGAGGGAATTGTTGCAACAAAGCAAACAAATCAGCTCGATTAAATCAGGTGCAGTGAAAAAAGTATTGAGTATGCTGGAACAACTGGTGAAAAATTCGCCTGAAAATTACGCAACTTTCTGGGAACAGTTTGGTGCAGTGATTAAAGAAGGTCCGATTGAAGATCACGCTAATAAAGAGCGCGTCGCTAAGTTGATTCGTTTTGCGTCTACGCACAACGACTCTGACAAGCAAGACATCACCCTAGAAGACTACGTTAGCCGCATGAAAGAAGGGCAGGAGCATATTTATTATGTCACTGCTGATAGTTTCGCAGCGGCAAAAAACAGCCCACATTTAGAAATTTTCCGCAAAAAAGGCATTGAAGTATTATTACTGTCGGATCGTATTGATGAATGGTTAGTGTCTAATCTGGATGAATTTGATGGTAAACATTTACAATCAGTTGCTAAAGGTGATTTAAACCTAGGCACATTGGCCGATGAAGAAGACAAAGAAAAACAAGAAGAAGTGAATAAAGACTTTGAATCGGTCATCACGCAAATCAAAGAAGTGCTAGGCGATAAAGTCAGTGATGTGCGTTTAAGTCATCGTTTAACGGAATCCCCCGCGTGTTTAGTGGCTGATGTGTATGGCATGAGTTTAAACATGGAACGCATCATGAAAGACGCAGGGCAAATGATGGGTATGGGCATGGGTAGAAAACCTGTGTTTGAAATCAACCCACATCATGCCTTAATCACTCGTTTAAAAGCGGAACAAGACGATGCCCGTTTTGCTGATTTAACCCATATTTTGCTTGACCAAGCGGTATTAAGCGAAGGTGGACAGTTAGATGATCCAGCGGCGTTTGTGCATAAACTAAATGGTTTGTTGCAGGGTTTGTTGAACTAAAGCAAGTCAGTATCGGAGTACAAATTCTGTCCTGAGTTTAGCAAAGGGCTAGGTTTGTACTCCATCTTGTCGCATAGAACTATAGGATACGCCGACGATAAAAGGCGCATCATTCGCGTCAACTCGAACAAGCCGTACCTCAATACATCCTTGTATGATTAAAACTACTCAAAATCAATCGAATAAGTCGAAAGAATAAC
Source organism: Methylococcales bacterium (assembly GCA_037133675.1). GTDB lineage: Bacteria > Pseudomonadota > Gammaproteobacteria > Methylococcales > Methylomonadaceae > UBA4132. The sequence goes on along the minus strand of JBAXNR010000022.1, from coordinate 3 downwards.
GAG